>CACXMX010000025.1 GCA_902768805.1 Oscillospiraceae bacterium | reverse complement strand
AGACTGATGCAGGGTGAGGATCCCCGCCCCGACGAGACCGGCCGTGATCACGATCGTCGCCGTGGACGACTGGATCAGGGCCGTTACCAGTACTCCGAGGATGAATGCCTTGACCGGGTTGTTGGTCACGTGCTCCATGGCCACCTTGAGCGCTCCGGACGAGTTCTCCTTCAGCGAGTCGCCCATCAGGCGCATTCCGTACAGGAACATCGCCAGTCCGCCCAACAGAGTCAGAACATCAAAGATATCCATTCCAAGCCTCTCCGAATTGTAAGTGAATAAAGGACCTTTCTGTAAGAATATTCCGAAAACAAAGATTAGCGTAGAATTACCCAAATGTCAAACAAAACCGCCGGACACCATCCGGCGGTTTTGTGCGTATTCTGTTCTGTCCGCGGAAACGGCTTTTATTCCGCTTCGGGCGGATCGCTTTCCGGCGCGGAAGCCTCATCCGTACCCGGTACGATCTCTCCCGAGGCGCTCTCCTCGCGGTGCAGCCGGGAGAAATAGCGCTCGTGCGCCTGCTCGTATTCCCGGTTGAAATTCTCGTCCCCGCCGGAGTGGAGTTCGGCGTAATAGTCGTGCTCGTGATCCGCCAGCTCCGGTCTCACGCGCACCACCGTGGCCACGCCCACGTTGGAGCACACGTCCGCGATGCGCTTGAGCTCCACCATCAGGTTGGTGAAGGTGACGTCGGCGAAAATGCTGCACTCTCCCCTGCTCAGACGCTGCAGATGGTTGCGCTTGAGAAGGGTGATGATCTCTCCGGCCACCTGCGCCTGCGGCTCGATGCGGTAGGCCGCCTGTATGTCGCGCTTGCGGAAGGTCTGTTCCGTGTCGATGAGGATGGCGTCGATGCTGTCCTGCAGCACCCGCAGCTCCTCCTGCGCGGCCTCGGAAAACCGGGTGTTGCTGCGTTCAAGCGCGGCCGCGTTCTCGGCGATGTTCACCGCGTGGTCTCCCAGTCTCTCGAACTCCGCGGTGACCTTGTAATACTGGTCCAGGATCGAGACGTGGTATTCGTTCTGCAGGTGCGGAAGAAGCTCCACCATGTAGCGGCTCACCCGGTCGGTCATGCGGTCGATCTCGTCTTCCTCGGCCAGGATCGCCTCGTGCAGGTCGCTGTCGTATTTTCGCAGCAGGGTCATGGCCATGTCGATGTTGTTCCGGGAAGCGCTGAAGGTGGTGAGCAGCACGTCGTAGCAGCTGCGCAGCGCCAGCGCCGGCGTATTGAAGAAGACGGGGTTGAGCTCGTCGATGCGCTCCTTGTATTTCTCCTCGGGCTCCGCGTCGTCCTTGACGATCCGGATGCCGATTTTCTCGAATACCGTCAGCAGCGGGAACAGCGCCACAGCCGCCAGCAGGTTGAAAAGAGAGTTGGTGTTGGCGATCACGCCGGAATTGACCACGGAATTCCACAGGTGATCGATCAGGCCCAGCCGGTGGACGACGGTGACCCCGATGAGCACCAGCAGGGATTTGCCCAGGTTATAGAGTATATTGACGATCGCGACCCGGCGGGGCTCCGCTTTGGAGCCGATATAAACGACGATGGCCGTGGTGACGCAGTCGCCCAGGTAAATGCCTACGATCACGGCGTAGATCGCTTTCCACTCCAGAAGTCCGGAGGCGGAAAAGGCCTGAAGGATGCCGACGCTGGCGGAGGAGCTCTGCAGTATGAAGGCCACGACGGCGCCGATCGTGTATCCGATGAAGGGGTTGTCTCCCAGGCCGAGAAACAGCGACTCGACCATGCCGGATTCCACCAGGGCGTCCACGGCTCCGGTCATGTTGAGCAGGCCCGAGAACAGCACGCCGAAGCCCACGGCGATGTTGCCCCAGGATTTTGAGCTCTTCAGCCGGCCCCCGCTCATAATGAGCACGATGCCGATGATCAGCGCGATGGGCGCCAGGGTGGACGGCTGGAAAAACCGGAGCCAGCTCGTTCCGGAGGCGTCGATGTCCAGCAGGCGGATGATCTGACCGGTGACCGTGGTACCCACGTTGGCCCCGATGATGATGCCCAGCGACTGGTGCAGCGTGAGGATCCCGGCTCCGACGAGGCCGGCCGTGATCACGATCGTCGCCGTGGACGACTGGATCAGCGCCGTGACCATCAATCCGAGCAGGAAGGCCTTGACCGGGTTGTTGGTCACGTGCTCCATGGCCTTTTTGAGCGTGCCGGAGGAGTTTTCTTTCAGCGCGTCGCCCATCAGGCGCATGCCGTAAAGGAACATCGCAAGGCCGCCTAGCAGAGTCAGAACATCAAAGAAATCCATACAGTTCCTCTTTCTGTCAGCATAGCAGGTTGGTTTCCCAAACCTCTCCATGTTAAATTATAATGGGACTCAGCGGTCCTGTCAACAAAAAAACCCCGGTCTCCTCTCTGTGAGGAGACCGGGACAAAAAGTGTTATTCGGTTCGGTGCGGTTTTGCTTCGCGGTATCAATAGCCGTTGTTCTTGTACCAGTCGCGGGCATACTCCTCATAGAAGTCGCTGCACAGCTTCATTTTCCGCTGGAACGGCTCGTCGGTGTAGTTGCCCACCACCACCGGCATATAGCAGAAGCCGCCGTCCGGCGCCAGCGTGTCGACATAGACCTTGAGCGCTTCCTTCAGCTCCTCGTCCGGAGTCTCGGGATAGGAGATCGGGCCCTGGTTGTCCCAGCCGCCGGTGATGATCAGCTTGCGGCCGTATTTCTTCTTGATGCCCACGATGTCGTTGGTGGTCTGCGCGGGCTCCCACAGCTGCACGCCCATATCGATCCAGTCGTCGATAAAGCACTCGGCCTTGCCGCAGTCGTGCATGGCGATCTTCAGGCCCGCGTCACGGGCCAGGTCGGCCTCCCTCTTGGCGAAGGGTTTGACCAGCTTGCGGTATACTTCCGGAGAGATGAACGGGAAGTTGTGCGCCGCGGTGTCGTCGGCCAGCTCGTAGACGTCGGCGTTGAAGTACTGCAGCATGCCCTTCTCGCGCGCGATGTAGTAGTCGCTCAGGTATTCGAACAGCTCGAGCACCTCCTCGGGCTCCTCCTCCATGGCGCACAGGCCCTCGGCAAAGCCCATGAAGTTCATCAGCGTCATGAAGTAGCCGCCGTTGTGCAGGATCACGGGCTTGTTCACGGTGTCCTTATCCTTGAGCGCCTCCTTGGCGATCTTCTCGAAGTCCCATTCGGAGACGTCCGGGGCCTTGACCACGTCTCTCCACTGACGGATGTCCTTGAGGAAGATCCGGCCGGGCGCGGGCATGAAGCCGCCCATGGAGGCCTCGGTTGTGGCCATCTCAACGCCGAATTCGTCGATGGGGTAGCCGGCGTCGCTGACCTTTCCGGTCTGCATGGGCAGGCCCGCGCCCCATCCGAAGAAGTCGTACTTGGGAAGATATTCGGGGATCTCCCCGTCAAACATGCGCATCAGGTTTTCTTTTTCCGAAAGCTTATACATATGTTATGCTCCTTTCCCGTTGATCCCGGCGCGGCTCTCCTCCTCCGAAGGCATGACCGGGATCTTTTTTCTCGGCCTTACGGTGTTATTTTACCGCCCGGTCCCGCGCGGACATATGTATTTTCGTTACAAATATCCGGCAGACGAAAAAAGATTTTTTGTGAAGGGCCGTATCATAAAGACCCGGCGGATATGCCTCCGCCGGGTCCGGACTGCCGAAAAAGCACGCCTAACTCGCCGCTAAGCGGCTAACAGGATCATGACCTGTTTTTGAGGCAGCTTTGCCGCCCCAAAAACACCATACGGCGAGCAACGCGAGCCCTCGCGCCGACCAAACGCGGCGGCTTTGATGCGCCGCCGCGTGCGATTGCGCGAGTATTCTCAATTGAGAGCCCAGCGAAGCGGGTCTCAATCGAAGTGGGTCGATGTCAGGCCAGACCGTGGTTTTTGTACCAGGGCTTGGCGTAGTTCTCGTAGATCTCCGTGATCATTTTGTCTTTGCGGTCGAAATTCTCATTGCCCGGGTTGCCCATGGTGCGCGCCATGAAGCAGAACGCGCCGTTGGGGGCGAAGCGGTCGACATAGTCGATCACGGCGTCGCGCACGATGTCGTCGGGTGTGTCCTCAAAGGAGATATAGCCCTGGTTGTCCCAGCCGCCGGCGATGATGATGTCGCGGCCGAATTTCTCCTTTACGGCCATCAGGTCGTTCATGGTCTGGGCGGGCTCCCAGATCTGCACGCCGATATCGATCCAGTCGGGGATGAAGCTCTCCGCCTTGCCGCAGTCGTGCATGCCGATCTTCAGCCCCGCGTCCAGCGCCAGGTCCGCCTCGCGCTTGGCAAAGGGCTTGATCAGATTCTGATAGGTCTCCACGGAGATGAACGGGCAGTCGTTGGCGGCGGTATCGTCGGCCAGTTCGTAAATGTCGCCGTGGAAGTATTTGAGCAGGCCCTTTTCCCGCTCGATGTAATAGGCGCTCAGGTAGTCAAAGAGCTCGTAGACCTCCTCAGGCTCCTCGATCAGCGCGCACAGACCGTTGGCCATGCCCATCATGTTCATCAGCGTCATGAAGTAGCCGCCGTTGTGCAGGATCACGGGGTTGTGCTCGGTGTCCTTGTCCTTGAGCGCTTCTTTGGCCAGCTTCTCCCAGTCCCAGTCGGAGATATCGGGTGTTTTGATCACGTCGCGCCATTTGGTGATGTCGTCCAGCAGGATCCGGCCGGGCACGGGCATCATGCCGCCCATCGACGCCTCGGTGGTGGTGTACTCGATGCCGAACTCGTCGAGCGGATATCCGTCGGCGCTCTTCTTTCCCGTCTGCATGGGCAGGCCGCAGCCCCAGCCCCAGAAATCGTAGCGGGGAAGATACTCCGGCAGCTCCCTGTCAAACATCCGCATCAGGTTTTCTTTCGGGGTGAGTTTATACATATCCGTTCCTCCTCTTCCGTTGCGTACCGCCCCGCCCTCCTCCCGGCGCGGCGGTCCTCTTTTCCGTCACACTTGTGCAATTTAATTGTAATACGGGAAAGGGTCGGGTCCAATGTATCGGAAGAACAAGAAAACGGCGCCGCGCTTCGGTTTAGTTGTGTTTTTTCGCGCGAAAAGGTCCCCGGCGGTCTGGACCGCCGGGGACCCGGTCTGTCGAAAAAGTCTCGCAGAGTTCGCCGCTGAGCGGCGAATGGGATCATGATCTGTTTTTGAGGCGGGCAATGCGAGCCCTCGCGCGATTGCGCGAGTGTTCTCGATCGAAACGTGTTTACTTTACCGCCGCGGCGTAGCTCTCCTCTTTGAAGCCGGGGATCACCGTGTCGTCGGTGATGAGAAGCGGGCGCTTTACCAGCATCCCGTCGGAGGCCAGAAGCGCGAACTGCTCGTCCTCGCTCATGGCCGGCAGACGCTCGGCCAGGGAGAGCGCTCTGTACTGCATGCCGCTCGTGTTGAAAAAGCGTTTGAGGGGCAGGCCGCTCTTCTTCTGCCAGGCCCGGAGCTCAGCTTCGGTGGGGTTGTCCTCGCTGATGTCCCGCGTCTCGTAGACAGCCGCGTGATCATCCAGCCATTTCCGGGCTTTTTTGCAGGTGGAGCAGCGGGGATAGCATACAAACAGCATATCTGTCTCCCCGCCGCGTCAGGCGATGGATTCCGCCTTGTACTTGCCGATGGCGTTCACTGTGTCGAGAAGGACCTGATCGGCCACGCCCTCCACGTCCACGACCGCGCGCTTTTCAGCCAGCTCCACGTTCACGCTCTTTACGCCGGGGACGGCCTCCAGCGCCTTCTTGACCTTTGACGCGCAGCCCGCGCAGGCCATGCCGGTGATGTTGATGATCTTCTGCATGTTTTTACCTCCCTGATCGAAAAATCTGATGCCGGCGCGCACGCCGGACCGTTTACTCTTACCTAACCGATCATACTACGAACGGAGCGTTTTTACAAGATGGAAAAAGGGGCGCTCTCAATCATATGAAATTTATATGATCGAACAAAACTGACAGGTTTACGTAAAATCTCTTGACGCTCTGATTGGGGAAGAGTAAAATGCAAAAGTGATTTTTGTTGTTTTCCCCATTGTAAAGGAGCGATGTTTATGAGCAAGTATTTCGGCACCGACGGTTTCCGCGGCAAGGCCGGCGTGGATCTGACGGCGGATCACGCCTTCCGCATCGGGCGGTTTCTCGGCTGGTACTACAGCCGCCGCCATACGGACGACAAGGCCCGCATCGTGATCGGCAAGGACACGCGGCGTTCCTCCTACATGTACGAGAGCGCGTTGTCCGCCGGGATCACCTCCACAGGCGCGGACGCCTACCTTCTGCATGTGACCACCACTCCCTGCGTGAGCTATATCACCCGGACCGAGAGCTAACGGCATCAAGCTGATGAACCACGAGGGCGAGAAGATGGACGACGCCCTTCAGGACGAGCTGGAGGCCTATCTTGACTCCGACGCGGACAAGGTGCCCTGGGCCACCGAGGACCGGATCGGCTGCACCATCGACTTCTATTCCGGCCGCAACCGTTATATCGGCTATCTCACCGGGCTGGCTGCCCGTTCCTTCAGCAAGCACAAGGTGGCGCTCGACTGCGCCAACGGCAGCGCCTGGATGATCGGCCGCTCCGTGTTCGACGCCCTGGGCGCCAAGACCTACGTTCTCAACGACAAGCCCGACGGCGTGAACGTCAACCTCAACTGCGGCTCCACCCATATCGAAGGCCTGCAGGCCTATATGAAGGAAAACAGGCTGGACGTGGGCTTCGCCTTTGACGGCGACGCCGACCGCTGCCTGGCCGTGGACGAGCTGGGCAACGTGGTCAACGGCGACCACATCATGTATATCTGCGCCAAATATCTCAAGGAGCACGGCCAGCTCCCCTCCAACACCGTCGTCACCACCGTGATGAGCAACTTCGGCCTGTACAAGGCGCTGGACCGCATCGGCATCGGCTATGAGAAGACCGCCGTGGGCGACCGCTACGTCTACGAGAACATGAAGGAATTCGATCATCTCATCGGCGGCGAGCAGTCCGGCCACATCATCTTCCGCAAATACGCCCACACCGGCGACGGCCTGATCACCGCGATCATGCTGATGAGCGTGCTGATCGACACGCAGCTGCCCCTGTCCGTACTGGCGTCGGAAGTCACCATGTACCCGCAGATCCTCAAGAACGTGGTCGTGGACGACAAGGACGGCACCCTCGCCGATCCCGCCGTTCAGGCCTCCGTGGAGCGCTGCACCGCGGAGCTGGGAGCCGACGGACGCGTTCTGCTGCGCAAGAGCGGCACCGAGCCCGTGCTGCGCGTCATGTCCGAGGCGGGCACCCTTGAGGAGTGCGAGAAGCAGGTCGACTCCATCATCGCCGCCATGGAGGCGTCCGGACATCTGATCGAGGTGAGAAAGAAATGAAACTGACGATCGGCGATCTTTACGATCTTGAGCACACTCTCGCGGCGGAGTATCTCCGCGGCTTCACCTATCCCTGGGAGGCTCTGGGCGGCATCGGCGATATGATCCTGTCCGTAGGCGCGGCTCTCCCCGCCGAGGAGTACGAGCACACCTCCGACAATATCTGGATCGCGCGGGACGCCACGGTGTTCCCCACCGCCACGATCCTGGGCCCGTGCATCATCGGCCACGAGACCGAGGTCCGGCCCGGCGCCTTCATCCGCGGCAATGCCCTGGTGGGCGATCACTGCGTGGTGGGCAACTCCACCGAGCTCAAAAACGTGATCCTGTTCGACAACGTTCAGGTCCCCCACTACAACTACGCCGGCGACTCGATCCTCGGGTACAAGGCGCACATGGGCGCCGGCTCCATCACCAGCAACGTCAAGAGCGACAAGACTCTCGTGGTGATCCACAACCAGGGCGAGGAGCTGCCCACCGGCCGCAAGAAGGTCGGCGCTCTTCTGGGCGACCGCGTCGAGGTCGGCTGCAACAGCGTTCTCAACCCGGGCACCGTGATCGGCCGGGATTCGAATGTATATCCCGTGTCCTGCGTGCGCGGCGTCGTTCCGGAGAACAGCATCTGCAAAACCGGCGGCATCATCGTCCCGAAGGCGGAATAAAACGCGTCCTGCAAAGCCGTATCCGAGGATACGGCTTTGTTTTTTCTTGTCGCGGGGCGCCCCGTGATGTATAATCCATCCGAAGCCCGTCCCCGCGGCGGGTTATTCCTCCCTCCTCCCCTTTGGGGAAAAAAGGAGCCGTACATGAAGGATTTGAGAATTCTGCCGGCGTGTCTCACCGCCCGGGCCGCGAGAGCCCTGCTCCGCCTTGCCCGGCACGGCGGGACCGCGCTGCCGGGAAAGCTGGCGCTGAAGATCTGTCCGGGTCTTCTCGCCGAGCTCGGCCGCGGCGTGGATACCGTGATCGTTACGGGCACGAACGGCAAGACCACGACCTCGGGCATGCTTCGTCACATGCTCGACGAAAGCGGGATATCCTATCTCTCCAACCGCTCCGGCGCGAACCTGAAGAGCGGCATCACCGCGGAATTCATTTTCTGCGCGGATCTTCTCGGCCGTTCCCGCCGGCGCGTCGCCGTGATCGAATGCGACGAGGGGAACTTCCCCGCCGTGGCAGAGGCCCTGCAGCCGAAGGCGGTGGTAGTGACCAACGTGTTCCGCGATCAGCTGGACCGGTACGGCGAGGTCACTCATACCCGCGACTGCATCGCCCGGGGGATCCGGGCGGTCCCGGACGCCGTACTGTGCCTGAACGCCGATTGCTCGCTGACCGCCTCTCTGGGAGACGGCGTGCCGAACCGCGTTGTGTATTACGGGGTGGACGGAGCTTCCGCCGAAAAAGCCCCCACCGTATCGGACGCGCCGCACTGCCTCCGCTGCGGAGAGCGCTACGCCTATCGCCGGCACACCTTTGCCCATCTGGGCGACTGGTACTGTCCGAACTGCGGAGCCGCCCGCCCGCTCCCGGATCTCTCGGCCGAGGAGATCGTTCCCGAGGGCCCCGGCAGCCGCGTGACTCTGCGCGAGAACGGGACCCGGCGCGCCGTCACGGTGGCGCTTCCGGCCGTATACAACGTTTACAACGCTCTCTCCGCGCTCACGGCCGCCCGGGCCATGGGCTGGGACATGAGCGTGTGCGAAAGCTCCCTGGCAGGTTTCGGCGCCATGTTCGGCCGCATGGAATCGATGGTGCTGGGCGACACGCCGGTGCGCATCGTGCTGGTGAAAAATCCCGCCGGCTGCGACCGCGCTCTGGAGTATCTCGCCACGCTCGGGGACGATGTCATGCCGGTTTTCTGCCTGAACGACAACCTCAACGACGGCACGGATATCAGCTGGATCTACGACGCGGACTATGAATCCCTGTTCGCCGCCAGACGCTACGAGCGCATAGGCGTGTTCGGCATCCGCGCCCAGGACATGCGCCTGCGGCTGAAATACGCCGGCGCCGACGACAGCGCCGTAGAGGTGTATTCCTCTCTGGATGAGCTGGCGGACGCGGTGAAGAACGCCGGACGCCCCGTGTGCGTGCTGCCCAACTACACCGCCATGCTGGCCGTCCGGGACAAGCTCTCCTCTCTGGCCGGGGGCGGGAAATTCTGGGAGGCCAACTGATGGAGCTGAAGATCTGTCATCTGTACCCGGATGTGCTGAATCTCTACGGAGACCGGGGCAATATCCTGTGCATGCGCCGCCGGCTGGAATGGCGGGGCATCGGCTTTGAGATCACCGAGCTCCCGCTGGGCGTACGGGACGATCTGACGTCCTACGATCTGTTTTTTATCGGCGGAGGTCAGGATTTTGAGCAGACGGTGCTTTTGTCGGATCTCAGCGCCGGCAGGGCCGCGAACATCCGCTCGGCGGCCGAAGACGGCAAGCCGTTTCTGTGCGTGTGCGGAGGATACCAGCTGCTCGGCGCCGGATACCGCACCGCCGACGGGCAGATGTGCGAATACACCGGGATCATCGACCTGACCACCGAGGGCTCGCCGGACCGGATGATAGGCAATTTCGCCTTTCGTCTCGGAGCGGAGAGCGGCGGCAGCGTCGTGGTCGGATTTGAAAACCACGGCGGCCGCACCCGGCTGGGCAGCGGCGTCACACCGCTGGGATCGGTGCTGAAGGGCTACGGAAACAACGGGTCGGACGGCACGGAGGGCGTGCGCTGGAACAACGTTTACGGCACCTACAGCCACGGCCCGGTGCTGCCCAAGAACCCCGAATTCTGCGACCACATTCTGGGTACGGCGCTGGAGCGCAAATACGGCGTCCGGGACCTGGCCCCGCTGGACGACCGCGCCGAAAACGCGGCCCGCGAGGTCATGCTCCGCCGCCTGCACGTCAACTGAGAAAGGAGCCGCGATATGCGCAATTATGCCGAGGAAACAAAAAAACGCGTCGCCTTCATCCGCGAGCGTCTTGAGGAGAGCGGCTGCCGGGGCATCGTATTCGGCAACAGCGGAGGCAAGGACAGCGCCCTGGTGGGCATTCTGTGCAAAATGGCCTGCGACGACACGCTGGGCGTCCTTCTCCCCTGCGCCACCGCTCAGAATTACGGCAGCGACACCGACGACGCTTTGCTGCTGGCCGCCCGCTTCGGCATCGCCAGCCGCACCGTGGACCTGACCGAGGCGCGCAATGCCGTGATCCGCGCCGTGGAGGCCGCCGGTGTCGCCCCCAACGCCGCGGCGGTCTCCAACATCGCCCCGCGGCTTCGCATGACTGCGCTCTATGCCGTGGCAGCAAGCGAGGGGCGTCTTGTGGCGGGCACGGGAAACCGCAGCGAGATCTACATGGGCTATTTCACCAAGTGGGGCGACGGCGCCGCGGATTTCAACCCCATCGCGGACCTGAGCGTGACGGAGGTATTCGAGTTTCTCGAATACCTGGACGCTCCGCTCTCCATTCGCAAAAAGGCTCCCTCCGCCGGGCTCTTCGAGGGGCAGACCGACGAGAAGGAGATGGGCGTGAGCTACGCGGCCGTCGACCGCTATATGGACGGGGGCGAGGTCGCTCCCGAGGAAAAGGCCGTCATCGACCGTTTTCATCGCGTCAGCGAGCACAAACGCTCCGGCCGTTACGACTACCGGGAGCGGGAAACGTAAGGACCGCAGCCGCCCATGCAGAAGAAAAGAGTTCCGGGAGAAAGCTCCCGGAACTCTTTTTATTTCAGGATATACATCCGTATCAGGAATCGAAGCAAAGGCACGACGATCGAGGCGATCGTCAGCGGGCCTATCCACCCCAGAAAACGGCCGGCTTCGCCGAAGGCCGATACAAGGAGCAGCGCCGAAAACAGCGCCGACATGACCACGCGAAGGTCGCACAGCAGATCCAGCGTCAGACGGTAGGAGCGGACGTCGTTTCCGTTCCGGCCCGGCCGGAAGGTGCCGATGCGCACGCTTGTGTTCCAGCTGTTCGGGAACCAGCCCGTCAGCCAGAGGGTCAGCACAATAACGAAGTAGACCACGCCCAGCCAGATCAGGGAGGTTTTGCTCCCCCAGCCCGTGATGTTGCCGGAAAAGTCCGTCTGCATGGGGATCCTGTCGGGGATCGCGTCCCAGCCGACGGCCAGGGCGATCACGGTGCCCAGAAAGAGCACCCAGGGCAGGATGGCGGAGATGGTATGCCACGCGTTCAGCGGCCCGCATACGGCCTCCACCCGCGCGCGGCTGAATACGCGTCGGAAAAAGTTCATGTTGTCCTCCTTCCCGTTTCCGGCCATGCCGGAGCGCCGCGGATAAAGGGATCCGCGGCGCGGCGTTCATACATGGGGATTTATACGCATCAGCTCACTCGATGTCCAGCTCGGGAGGTACGTCGATCTCGTCGGAGACGTACTTCCCGTTCTTTTTCCGCTGGCGGACGCACTCCGTGAGCAGGTATTCTATCTGCCCGTTGACCGAGCGGAAATCATCCTCTGCCCAGGCCGCGATGGCGTTGTAAAGCTTGGGCGACAGGCGCAGCGGCACCTGCTTTTTGCCTTTCTCAACGGGTTCCGCCATCTCAGTACAGGGTCCCGGTATTCACGACGGGCTGGGCGTCGTGGTTGCCGCACAGCACCACCAGCAGGTTCGACACCATGGCCGCCTTGCGCTCCTCGTCGAGCTCGACAAGGCCGCCCTCGTTGAGGCGCTCGAGCGCCATCTCCACCATGCCCACGGCGCCGTCGACGATCATCTTGCGCGCGTCGATGATGGCGCTGGCCTGCTGCCTCTGCAGCATGACCGCGGCGATCTCGGTGGCGTAGGCCAGATACGTGATGCGCGCCTCGATGACCTCGATGCCCGCCTCGTCCACGCGGTCCTGGATCTCCTGACGGATGCGCTCGGCCACCAGCTCGCTGGAGCCGCGCAGGCTGCCGTCGTCGGCCACGCCGTCGCCGGTGGTGTCCACGTTCGGCGCCACGTCGTAAGGATAGAGCCGCACGATGTTGCGCAGGGCGCTGTCGCACTGGAGGGAGAGATATTCCTTGTAGTTGTCCACGTTGAAGACCGCTTTGGCGGTGTCCGTAACGCGCCACATCACCGCGATGCCGATCTCCACGGGGTTGCCCAGGCAGTCGTTGATCTTCTGGCGGGAGTTGTTGAGCGTCATGATCTTCAGAGAGATCTTTTTGCTGGGCATCTCCGCCTGGACGTTCTGTCCCCCGGCGTTGAGCACGATGCCGCGCTTTCCTCCGTCCACGTCACCGCTCTGATTGAGCTTGGTGGACGCGGCCGGGTTCACCGCCGAGCAGAACGGGTTCACGAAATAGAAGCCCTCGCCCTTGAGCGTACCCACATATTTGCCGAACAGAGTGAGCACCAGGGCTTCCTGAGGCTTGAGGACCTTAAGGCCCAGGAGCAGGATCCATCCGAACGACAGCACGAGGATGCTCGCGATCATCAGCAGCGGACTCGTCACGGCGCCGAAGATCACTCCGGCCACGGCGGCCAGGGTGAGCAAAATGTACCCGAGCAGCGCGGCCATGCCGTTCTTTTTTCCGGTCAGTACTTTTTCCGTCATGATAATGCCTCCGTATCCATTGGATTGGTGTACTTTGTTTTGGTATCATATTGATATCACATTTAAATCATTTTGTCAAGAGATATCGCAATAAAAAAACAGGAGGAACATTTCCTCCTGTCATTGTATCCTCCGGCCGTCGAGGACGGCCTGCGTGAGCGTCTCGCCGCGGTAAACGAGCTTGAGCGAAAAGAACGGAGCGTCCTCCTCAAGCAGCCTGAGAAAGACCCGGTCGCCCTCCCAGAGCGTAAGACCGTACAGCTCCGATTTGTCGATCCAGGCGAGCTCTCCCTCGTCGCAGGTTTTCAGTTCTCCGGTCCAGTCTGAGGCCGTGTACAGAAACATGTACTCGCAGGGCCACTCGTCGGAGACGAAGGTGACGATCCCGCGAAAGCGCCAGTCCGTGAGCGTCAGGCCCGTCTCCTCGCGGAATTCCCGCAGCAGGCAGTCTTCGGGGCTCTCCCCCGTCTCGAACTTGCCGCCGATCCCGATCCATTTGTCCCGGTTGGCGTCGCGCTCCTTCCGGGTACGGTGCAGCATCAGGTACTTCCCGTCACGTTCCGGATAGCAGAGCGTCGTGAGTTTCGCTTCCATCGTGTTCCCCCCTCCCGATAAACAGCGTCCAGGGATATTCCGCGGGCGGCTCCAGGGCGAAATGCATCTTCTCCCCCGTAGCCGGATGGGTAAAGCCGACTGCACAGCTCCACAGCGCGATCGGCCCGGGATCTCCGCCCGGGCCGTACTTGCGGTCTCCCCAAAGCGGGAAGCCCCTGCGGGCGAACTGAAAGCGGATCTGATGGGTGCGGCCGGTGTGAAGCTCGATCCATGCCAGGGCCAGACCCTCTTCCTCGCCGATCACGGCAAAGCTCAAGCGGGCCTCCTTGGCGTCCGGTCCGGGCTCTTCGGCCGCGAAAGCCATGCGCCTCCGCCTGTCGTAGAGCATATGATCGGCGAAGGTGTCCACGGGCGGCTCCGGCCGGCCGCGGATCACCGCCAGATACTCCTTGTGAAAATGCCCCTCCCGGATTTCGCGGGAGAGGTCTCCGGCCGCGTGCCGCGTCCGGGCAAACACCATGACCCCGCCCACGGCCGCGTCCAGCCGGTGCACCGTATACAGCGGCGCCGAGACGTCGCCGAGCGCGGCGCGCAACAGCTCCGGCATCCCTCCCGGCTCGTCGACGGACAAAACACCCCGCGGCTTCACGGCGACAGCGATCTTGCTGTCGGAATACAGAATCTCCATCGGTGCGCTAAACCTTCACGCGGAGAAAAGCCTCCCCGCTCACAGATGCTCCTCCCGCCAGGTCCCGCCGGTTTCAACATCCTTCCAGTACAGCTTCCCCGCGTCGAAGATCAGATAGCTGTGGGGGCTGTTCTCCTTCGGGATGGACACGGAGCCGGGGTTGACCAGCGCGATGCCATCCTCGCGCGCGAAATACGGAAGGTGCGTATGTCCGAAAAAGAGCGCGTCTCCCTCCTTCAGAGCGCGGCGGGCCTCCTCCGGATGGTGTCCGTGGGTGAGGAACAGGGTATATCCGTCGGCGAACAATACGCCCGTCTCCGCGAGCATCGGGAAGGACAGCACCAGCTGGTCCACCTCCCCGTCGCAGTTTCCCCGCACAGCGATGGGCGGAGGAGTGAGCGCGTTGAGTCTCCCGGCGCAGGCGGCTGTGTCGTAGCGCGCGGGCAGGGCGTTGCGGGGCCCGTGATAGAGCAGGTCCCCCAGCAGCACGAGCCGCTCGGGCGCCTCCTCGGCGTAACGGGCGCACAGTAGCTCCGTGCAGTAGTCCGATCCGTGAAGATCGGAGGCGATCATCAGTTTCACGCTCTCACCTCATGTCCTCAGAATTCGTCGAACAGGCTGACCTGGCGGCTCTCGGGCAGGCCGCCGAGAGCGCCGAGCCGCTTGAGCTGTTCCAGATGCGCCTGGCTCACCTTGGGGCAGGCGTCGGAGATATCGTCTACCGAAACAAAGGTGCGTCCGCTCTTCCGGGCGTTTACCAGATCCTCGGCCGCGGAGCCGCCCAGCCCGCTGATGGCCACGAAGGGCGGGCGGAGCCGTCCGTCTTCAATGGTGAAGCGGTAGGCGTCGGAGCGGTATATGTCGATGCTGTGGAAGGAAAAGCCCCGCAGATAGAATTCGTATACCGACTCCAGCGTGGTGAGCATGTCCTGCTCCTTGGCGGAGGCGTCCGCCTTGCCGCGGATGCGCCGGATCTCGTTCCGGCATTTGTCGATGCCCTGGAGCATGCTCTCCGCGTCAAAGCCGTCCTTCTGGCTGCGGCGGTAGAAGTAGGCGCTGTAATAGGCCAGGGGCTCGTGGACCTTGAACCACGCGATGCGAAAGGCCATCATCACATAGGCCACGGCGTGGGCCTTGGGAAACAGGTACTGGATCTTGCGGCAGGATTCCACCCACCAGTCCGGAACGCCCAGGCGCTTCATCTCATCCTCTATGCCGTCGGGCCAGGGTTTGCCCTTGTGGATGGCTCCTTTACGGACGGCCTCCATGAATTTGAAGGCACGTTTGGGCTCCATGCCCTTGTCGATGAGCGTGAGCATGATGTCGTCGCGGCAGCCCACGCACTTGTCCGTGGGAGCGATACCGCCGACGACGATGTCGCGGATGTTGCCGGCCCATACGTCCGTGCCGTGGGAAAAGCCGGACAGGCGGATCAGGGTGGCAAACTCCTTCGGCTGGGTGTCCACAAGCATCTGCCGCGTGAAGGGGGTGCCGAACTCGGGCACGCCGATGGTGCCGGTCTGGCCCACGATCGGGTCGTCGCTGCCCAGGCCCAGCGGCGCGGGCGAGGTGAAGATGCCCATGGTCTCCGGGTCGTCCAGCGGGATCGCGCGCGCGTTGACGCCGGTGGCGTCCTCGAGCATGCGGATCATGGTGGGGTCGTCGTGGCCCAGCTCGTCCAGCTTGAGAAGGTTTGCCTCCATGCTGTGATATTCGAAATGGGTGGTGATGATCCCGCCGGTGGCGTCGTCGGCCGGATGCTGCACCGGGCAGAAATCGGTGACGTCCTTGTCCTGGGGTACGATGACCAGTCCGCCGGGGTGCTGGCCCGTGGTGCGCTCGACGCCCACGCAGCCCGCCGCGAGCCGGTTCTCCTCCGCCCGCGACACGGTGAGGCCGCGCTCCTCCAGGTACTTCTTCACATAACCGTAAGCGGTCTTCTCCGCAAGGGTGCCGATAGTTCCGGCGCGGAACACATGGTCCCGCCCGAAGAGCTCCTCCGTGTACTTATGGGCGTTCGCCTGATATTCTCCGGAGAAGTTCAGGTCGATATCCGGGACCTTGTCGCCGCCGAAGCCCAGGAAGGTCTCAAAGGGGATGTCGAAGCCGTCCTTCACCAGCTTTTCCCCGCAGACCGGGCAGACCCGGTCGGGCATATCCGCTCCGCAGCCGTATTTCTCGCCGGTCTCGGTAAGGACGTTCTCAAAATCCGTGTACCGGCATTTGGGGCAGCGGTAATGCGGCGGAAGGGAGTTGACCTCGGTGATGCCGGACATATAGGCCACGATGGACGAACCCACGCTGCCACGGCTGCCCACCAGATAGCCGTGCTCGAGAGAGTTCTGCACCAGCTTCTGAGCGGACATATAGATGACCTCGTAATGCCGGCCGAGGATGGCGTCGAGCCCTTCCTTCACACGGTCGGCGACGATCGCGGGAGGCTCGTCTCCGTACAGCTCGCGGGTCCTGTCCCACACCATCCGCTCCAGATCCTCCGCCGCGTGCGGGATGGAGGGCGGGAACAGATCCTTGGGCAGCAGCGGGAAAGTCTCGATGCTCTCGGCGATGGCGTTCGGCGCGGTGATGACGACGTCGCGGCAGTCCTCCGCGCCCAGATAGGAGAATTCCTCGAGCATCTCGGAGGTGGTCTTGAAATAGAGCGGCAGCTCCCTGTCGGCGTCGGAGAACTTTTTCGACGCGAGCAGGATGTGCCGGAAGATCTCGTCCTCGGGCTCGAGAAAATGCACGTCTCCCGTGGCCACGACCGGTTTTCCCAGCTTTCGGCCCAGGGCGAGCACTCTGCGGTTGAAATCGCGCAGCTGCTCGTCGTCCTTCGCCCGGCCCTCGGCGATGAGGAAGCGGTTGTTGCACAGCGGCTGGATCTCCAGATAATCATAGAAGGAAGCCAGCCTCTCCAGCTCCGCGGCGCTGCGGTGCCGGACCACCGCGTCGAAGATCTCGCCCGCCTCGCAGGCCGATCCGATCAGGATCCCCTCCCGATACCGCGTCAGCAGGCTCTTGGGGATGATCGGGTTTTTGCGGAAATGCTCCAGGTGGGAGCGGGAGATCAGTTCGTACAGGTTTTTCAGCCCGGTTTTGTTTTGGACCAGGAGAATGATGTGCCGCGCTCGGCGGTTCTCCGTGCTGCGAAGGCGCATGCACAGCGGGCCGATATCCGCCAGGCTCCGGGCTCCCTCCTCGCGGAGGCGTTCCCGCAGACGCAGGAAGATGTTCGCGCAGACCGCCGCGTCGTCGCTGGCGCGGTGGTGGTTGAACTCGGGCAGGCCGAGGGCATGGGACACGTTGTCCAGCCGGAAGCGTCGCAGCTCCTTCATGGTGCTCTGTGCCACGGCCAGGGTGTCGATCGTGACGGGATCGAAAGCCAGGCCGCCGCGCCGCGCCGCGGCAGTGATGAAGCCGACGTCAAAGGCGGCGTTATGGGCGGCCAGCGGGAGGTCTCCGCAGAACTCCAGGAACCCCTTCACCGCCTCGGTCTCGGACGGGGCTCCGAATACGTCGCGGTCGGTGATGCCGGTGAGCTGCACCACGTCCGGAGGAATGGGCATCTGCGGGTCCACGAAGGTCTGGAAGGTCCCCGCGACCCGGCCGTTCACGATCCTGACCGCGCCGATCTCGGTGATGCGGTCGTTCTCGGCGTCCAGACCCGTGGTCTCGATGTCGAAGCCGATAAAATCCGTGTCCAGCGGGCGGTCCGTCTCGCCGAAGAGGGCGGGCATGTCGTCCGTATCGTTGACGTAGTAGCCCTCAAGGCCGTAGATGACCTTTATGCCGTACTTGTCGGCCGCGTGCCAGAAATCCGGGAACGCCTGCGCCACGCCGTGGTCCGTGACGGCGATGGCCTTGTGGCCCCAGCGGGCCGCGGTCTTTACGGCCGCCGCGGGGTCGGTCAGCGCGTCCAGCGCCGAATAGCGGGTGTGCAGGTGGAGCTCCACGCGCTTTTCGCCCGGCGCGTCGTCCTCGCGCAGGAGCGGAGGCTCGAGAGCGATGGCGGCGGGCTCTATGGCGATGTCGCCGTCGTAGCGGTTGAAGGACACATTGCCCCGGACCGACAGCCGGTCCCCGACCCTGATTTTCTCCAGGATCGACCGGTCGTCGTCGGAACGGAGGTATTTTGAGACCTTTATGCTCCCGGTATAGTCGGTGATGGAGAAGCTGAGCACAGCGGCGTTGTTCTTGGCGATCTTGCGGCTGTCCTCCTCGAAAACGACGCCGGTGACGAGGACCGTGCCGCTTTCCGCGGTCAGATCCCGTATCTCCGATCGGGTGGCGGATTTGGGTATTTTGCCGAGAAGCGGTTTGCTTTGCGCCGGCCTGCTCTTCTTCTCCTCCGGCTTTTTCTCCGCGGGCTTTTCCTCATGGGGGAAGTCGGCGCGAATACGCACATCGCGCAGGCCGTACTCCTCGGCAAGGCAGTTTTCCAGAAGGGTGAGCTCCCCGGACGCCGGCGGATGGGCAAAGGAGGCCTCCACGTCCATGGAGCGCTCCTCGCGCGAGACCGTGACGCTGCGGACCTTTGCCCCGTTCAGACCGCCGCAGAGCTCCGCGTGGGGAGCGCAGCAGCCGAAAATATCAAGAAACAGAGTTTCCTCGGGCATTTCAGGCGTTCTCTCTTTCGATCAGTTCCACAAGCGCGTCGGCCAGCCGGTCCGACGGCACGCGGCCCACGCTGACGCCGTGCTTGAAGAGCACTCCCTCTCCCTTGCCGCCGGCGATGCCGTAGTCGGCGTGGGAGGCCTCGCCCGGGCCGTTGACCACGCAGCCCATCACGGCCACGGTGATGTTCCAGGGCCTGTCGCGAAGACGCTCCTCCACCTCCCGGGCCGTGCCGATCAGATCGTATTCGGTACGGCCGCAGGTCGGACAGGAGATGAATCTCACCCCGGAGCGCAGCCCCAGCGCGCGCAGCAGCTCCGTGCCGACGCGGACCTCCTCCACCGGGTCGTCGGTGAGGGAAACGCGGATCGTGTCTCCTATGCCGTCGAGCAGCAGTGAGCCGATCCCGGCGGCGGATTTGAGCACGCCGAGCCTGTAGGTCCCCGCCTCGGTGACTCCGATGTGCAGAGGATAGGGGCAGCTCTCGGCGAGAAGACGGTTGGTCTCCACCATGAGCGCCGGGTCGGAGGCCTTTACGGAGATGCAGATATCCTCAAAGGAGCAGTCCTCCAGCATTTTGACATGTCTGAGCGCGCTCTCGCACAGGGCGCGGGGACCCAGGCCGTATTTTTCCAGAAGCTCCTTTTCCACCGATCCGGAGTTGACGCCGATGCGGATGGGGATGCCCCTGTCCCTGCACGCGTCCGCCACCAGGCGCACCCGCTCGCTCGAGCCGATGTTGCCCGGGTTGATCCGGATCTTGTCGATGCCCGCCTCCGCCGCGGCCAGCGCCAGAGTGTAGTCAAAGTGGATGTCCGCCACCAGCGGCATATCGGTGCCGCGCCGGATCTCGGGCAGGGCGCGGGCGGCCAGACGGTTGGGCACCGCCAGGCGCACGATCTGGCAGCCGGCCTCTTCCAGGCTCCGGATCTGAGTGAGGGTGGCCTGCGCGTCCTCGGTGTGGGTGTTGGTCATGGACTGCACCGGAATGGGGTTTCGTCCCCCGATGGGCAGTCCGCGGACATATATGGTCCGGGAATCTCTTCTTTTCATCTTCGGATGATCCTCGCAATATCGTTGTAGAATACCAGCGCCATCAGCCCCAGGAGCAGGATCAGGCCCGCGTAGTGGATGTAACCCTCGATGCGGGGATCCGGTTTTTTGCCCCGGAGCAGCTCATAGAGCTTTGAGAGCAGCAGCGTGAGGATGTGCCCGCCGTCCAAAGCCGGGATGGGCAGCATGTTCATCACCGAGAGGTTCACCGCGATAAAGGCGATGAGATACGTGACGTTTTCCACGCCCTGCACGACGGTCTCGGCGCTCTGACCGGTCTCGTTGATGATGTCCACGATCCCGACCACTCCGGTCATGTCCGTCACCGCCGCTTTCCCGGTAAACAGCTGCACCAGGCCCCGCCGCACCATGCGGACAAAGTCCAGGCAGTTGTAGAAGGAGTAGCGGAGCGTGGTGAGCGGCGAGGCCGGTTCCACGGCGAAATAGAGCCCGTAGCGCATCTCGGTGACTCCGCTCTCGTCGGTGAAGGGCACGGGCACCATATAAGTGCCGGGCAGGCTGACGCGTTTGCCGTCCCGTACGATCACCAGATCGAGATATCCGTCCGGATCCGCTGCGGCGAATTCACTGAAATTGGCGGTGAAATAGATCCTCTCGCCGTTGACGCTGCGGATCTCGTCGCCTTTCTGCAGGACGCCCTCATAGGGGCAGCCCTCGCGGAAATCCCGGATCACGGGGCTGGAGAAGCCCTCCGCGGGCGCGTAGAGGACGACGAGCAGGATAAATCCCAGCAGGAAATTCATGGCCGAGCCGGCCGTAAGGATCAGGATGCGGCGCAGAACGCTCTGATTATTGAAGGCGCGTGGATCCTCGGAGGCCTCGTCCTCCCCTTCCATGGCGCAGAAGCCGCCCACGGGAAGAACGCGCAGGGAATAGACTGTCTCCTTTCCCTGCTTCTTGAGAAGCTGCGGGCCCATGCCGATGGCGAATTCCGTGACCTTGACGCCGCAGGCCTTGGCCACCAGGAAATGTCCCAGCTCATGGACAAAAATCAGAAGTCCGAACGCGAGGATCGCAATAAGAATGTACATTTACTCCAACTCTCTTCTGACGTGATCGCGCGCCCACGCGTCCGCCTCAAGGATCTCTTCGAGCGTGGGGTGATCGTTCGGCTCTGCGTCCTCCACGGCGGAGGCCACGAGAGCGTAAATATCGTTATATCCCGTCCGGTGTCCCAAAAACGCCGCGACGGCCGTCTCATTGGCCGCGGACAGGACGCAGGGCGCCGTTCCGCCCCGGCGCGCGCACTCCATGGCCAGGCGCAGACAGGGCAGAGCGTCAAGATCCGGGTCCTCAAAATGCAGGGAACCCCATGCGGCGAAGTCCGGCGCGGGCGTGGCCGAGGGCCGCCGTTCCGGCCATGTCAGCGCGTACTGGATCGGCAGCTCCATATCGGGGAGCGCCAGCTGGGCGATGACGGTGCCGTCGATGAGCTCCACCATGGAGTGGATCGCGCTCTCCGGATGGATGATCACGCGGATCATGTCCGGAGTGACCGAGAAAAGATGCATCGCCTCGATGAATTCAAGGCCCTTGTTCATCATCGTGGCGCTGTCAACGCTGATCTTGGCGCCCATGTTCCAGCGGGGATGGCGCACCGCCTGCTCGGGCGTGACCGACGCGGTCTCCTCCCGCGTCCATCCGCGGAACGGGCCGCCCGAGCCGGTGAGCAGGATGCGCCGGAGCTCTCCGGGCTGCCTTCCGGTCAGGCACTGGAATATGGCCGAATGCTCCGAGTCCACGGGAATGATCTCGGCGCCGAAGCGGCGGCTCTCGGCCATGACGATCTCGCCGGCGCATACCAGCGTCTCCTTGTTGGCCAGCGCGATGCGCCGCCCGGCGCGGATGGCGGCAAGGGTGGGCTTGAGGCCGATGCTTCCGGACACGCCGGTGACGACGCAGTCCGCTCCTTCGGCCAGCGCCGCGGCGATGAGCCCCTCTTCCCCTTCTTCGATCAAAATGTCCGTATCCGCCAGACGGGTACGAAGGACACGGGCGGCCTCGGGTTCGTATACGCCGATCAGCTTCGGCCGGAAAAGGCGCGCCTGCTTCTCGAGCAGATCCACGTCCCGCCGCGCGGCGAGAGCGAGCACGGGAATGCCAAGACGGCCGGCCGCGTCGGCGGTCTGCCGTCCGATGGAACCTGTGGAACCGAGAATAGAGATCGCTTTGACCATATATCCTTATCCTTTCACCCAGATGGCGGGAGCCAGCGCGATCCAGACCTCCGTAAGCGGGGCGAGATAATACAGGCTGTCGAACCGGTCAAGGATGCCTCCGTGACCGGGCAGGATATTCCCGTAATCCTTGGTATCGTACTGACGCTTGAAGGCGGAGAAGGTCAGATCGCCCAGCTGCGCCACCACGCTGCCGATGAGGCCGAACAGGGTCAGCGAGAACAGATTGGCCCCGAAACCGCACAGGAGCAGGATGACGCCGTAGATCAGCGCGCAGAGCCCTCCGGCGACAATGCCTCCGATCGCGCCCTCCAGCGTTTTCTTGGGCGAGATGTGCGGCGCGAGCTTCTGCTTTCCCAGATACATCCCCGTGAAATAGGCTCCCGTGTCGCTGGCAAAGGCGATCACGAACGGAAGCATCATCCGCACCCTGCCCACGACGGGGATGAGCCCGATGCGCAGCAGCGTGGAGAGCATGATCGGCAGCACGCCTCCGGAGAGCATCGCAACGGCGATCATATCCAGGGTGATGCGCCAGTGTCCCGCGTAAGACACCATCTGCTCAATGGAGAGTACGAAAAACAGCAGCAGCAGTACGCCGACCGCCCAGCTGAATTCCTTTCCCAGGGAGAACATCACCGGGAGCACGAACGCGCAGAGCATCACGGAGAAATACAGGCGCCGCGGCGTTTTTCCCAGTGCCATGTGCATCAGCTCGTAAGCGGCCAGCGTACAGACCAGGCCCATGGCGATCCCCGCCGCCCAAAGCGGCGCCGCCAGCAGCAGCGCGATCAGGATCGGCAGGCCGACCGCCGCCGTAAGGATCCTCGTCTTCATGATGTCACTCCTCCGTAGCGCCTGTCTCTGCGCGCGAATTCCGCAATGGCGGCGTCGATATCCTCCGGGGTGAAATCCGGCCAGAGGACGTCCGAGAACACCAGTTCGGAGTAGGCGCTTTCCCAAAGCAGGAAATTGGACAGGCGGTATTCCCCTCCCGTGCGGATGATGAGATCCGGGTCGGGGATGCCGGCCGTATCCAGGCTGTCCGAAAGCGCCCGCTCGGTGAGTTCTCCGGCGGGATGCTCGCTGCAAAACCGCTTTACGGCCCGGACGATCTCGTCCCGGCCGCCGTAATTCAGGCAGACATTGGCCTGAAAGCACCCCGAAAGCCGCCGGGCAATGGCGTCCGTGGCGTCGATCAGTTCTCTGAGCTCACCGGAGAGAGCTGAGGTGTCCCCCAGGATCTTCAGGCGGATCCGGTCTCTCTCCATCTTCTCTATCGATTCGAGCAGATACTTCTTCAGCAGACCCATGATGGCGTCCACCTCATCGGCGGAGCGCTTCCAGTTTTCCGTGGAAAACGCGTACACCGTGAAATGCTCCAGCCCGAGATCGCGGCAGTAGGTGGCAATCCGGCGGAAAGTCTCCGCTCCGGCGGCATGGCCGGCGCTGCGCGGCAGCCCGCGCAGCCGGGCCCAGCGGCCGTTGCCGTCCATGATGGCGGCAATATGGCGGGGGAGCTTTGCCGCCGCCCCCGCCGGTGTTGTTGTGAGCTCCGGCATCAGATCTCGAAGAGTTCCTTTTCCTTGGCTTCGATCTGCTTGTCGACCTTCTTCGTGTAGTCGTCGATGAGCTTCTGCAGATCCTTCTCAAGGTCCTTCAGGTCGTCCTCGGTGATGTCGCCCTTTTTCTGCTCCTTTTTGAACTTGTCCATGGCGTCGCGGCGCACGTTGCGCATGGCGACCTTGGCCTCCTCGCCGTATTTGCGGACCTGCTTGGCCAGATCCTTACGGCGCTCCTCGGTGAGCTGCGGGAACACCAGGCGGATCTGACGTCCGTCGTTCTGGGGGTTGATGCCCAGATCCGACACGAGGATCGCCTTTTCGATGAGCTTGAGCGTGCTGGCATCCCAGGGCTGGATCACCAGGGAACGGGGATCGGGCGTGGAGATGGAGGCGATCTGACGGATGGGCGTGGGAACGCCGTAATAGTCCACCTCGATCTGGTCGAGAACAGCGGCGTTGGCCCTGCCGGCACGGACGGCGGCAAACTGAGAAGCCAGGACCTCCGTGGTTTTCATCATACGAGCTTCAAATTCCTTGATCTCTGCCATTGGTTTTTCCTCCCATAGATTGTTCCGAGGGGAACGGATACGGTTCCGCCTTGTTGTTATTTTACCAGAGTGCCCACGTTCTCTCCGCGGACGGCCCGGCGGATATTCTCCGGGTCCTTGAGCGCGAAGACCAGAACGGGGATATTGTTGTCCATGGCGAGGGCCGTCGCGGTGGAATCCATTACGGCCAGCCTGCGCTCGAGGACTTCCGCGTAGTTGAGAGTGTCGAAGCGGACGGCGTTGGGATCCTTCTTCGGGTCGGCGGAATATACGCCGTCGACATTCTTCGCGAGAAGTATGGCGTCCGCGCCGATGAGCGCCGCGCGAAGCACCGCTCCCGTGTCGGTGGTGAAGAAGGGGCTGCCCACTCCCCCGCCGAATACGACGACCTTCCCGCTGTTGAGGTATTCCTCAGCCTTATCCACCGAGAACGGCTCGCCCACGTGCTCGATGCGCATGGCGGTGAGCACCTTGGCCTCCGCCCCCTGCTGCTGCAGCACGTCCTGCAGCGCCAGGCAGTTCATGACGGTCGCCAGCATGCCCATATAATCGGCCCGTGTGCGTTCCATGCGGCCCTCGCCGTTTTTGACGCCGCGCCAGAAATTGCCTCCGCCGACGACGATGCCGACCTGCACCCCGTCGCGGACGCACTCGGCGATCACGCCGCAGACCCGGGACATGATGCGGAAATCCAGTCCCGTACCGGTTTCCCCGGCCAGAGCCTCTCCGCTCAGCTTGAGCAGCACACGCCTGTAGGCGCCGTTTTCCTGCATAGGGTCTATCCTCCCGTAATATCAGTGTTTTCGCGGAGCTCTCCGCGATAGTAAGTTATCGGTATTTTTCCGTAAGCTCCCGCAGCTCTCTGGCAAAGGCCTTGAGCGTCTTGTTCGGACGGCCTTCCGCGTTTTTGACCAGCGAGAGCAGTTCCTCCGCCGCGGAGCGCAGGGACTTGTAGTAGCTGTCCGCGTTGGATCCGCCCACGGTGGCGTTTCCGATGGGAACCCCCTCGGTGACGCGCAGGAACTCTCCCGCGCGGAGGTCGAATTCCGTCCCGCTGTAGGGCGCCATGGTCTCGAAGCCCAGTTCCGCGCGGACGGTCTCGGCGAAGGAGTCGGTGACCGTGTTCTCACCGTGGTTGACAAAGGTGAGGCGCGGCGCCTTTTCAAAGCCGCGCAGCCAGTCCAGCAGGCCGTCGCGGTCGGCGTGGCCGCTCTTGCCCGGCAGGATCCCGATCTCGCAGGCGACGCGGATATCCTCGCCCATGATCTTCACCGACTGCGCGCCGTCGACGATGACGCGGCCCAGCGTGCCCACGGCCTGATAGCCCACGAACAGCACCGTGCATTCCGGCCGCCACAGGTTGTGCTTGAGATGGTGGCGGATCCTTCCGCCCTCGCACATGCCGCTGGCGGACAGTATCACCTTCGGCTCGAGATCGGTGTTGATGGCCTTGGAGTCGTCGGTGGATACCGAGGGAGTGAGCCCGTCGAACCAGATCGGGTTGATCCCCGCGTCCACCAGCGCGCTCGTCTCCTCGTCCAGGCAGTCGCGCCCGCACTGGAGATAGATGGCGGTCGCCTCGTTGGCCATGGGGCTGTCCACGTAAACCTTGAAGCCGTCGTGGCCTTTGACCATGTTCTTTTCTTTGATCTCGCGGATGAAATACAGCATCTCCTGGGTCCGCCCCACCGCGAAGGAGGGGATCACCAGGTTGCCGCCCCGGTCCAGCGTCCGCTGGATATACTCGGCCAGCTTCTCCACCGGCAGCGTTGAGCGGTCGTGAAGACGGTCGCCGTAGGTGGATTCGACCACGACATAGTCGGCCTCGGCGACTTTTTCGGGCGCGTTGCGGATGATGGGCTGGTTGTAGTTGCCCAGGTCTCCGCTGAAAACGATCTTGCGCTCCTCGCCGTCCTCGCTCATCCAGACCTCGACGCAGGCCGAGCCCAGAAGATGGGCCACGTCGCTGAAGCGCACCGTAATGCCGTCGGTGACCTGAACGGTCTCCCCGTACTGCACGGGACGCAGATGGCTGATGGCGTTCTCGGCGTCCTCGATGGTGTAGAGAGGCTCAACCTTCGGCCCGCCGGAGCGGAGGCTTTTTTTGTTTTTGTATTCCGCCTCGCTCTCCTGGATCTCCGCGCAGTCGATGAGCATGATGCGGCAGAGATTGCAGGTCTCCTGCGTGGCGTAGATCGGCCCGTCGAAGCCCTGACGGTACAGCAGCGGCAGATGTCCCGAATGGTCGACGTGGGCGTGGGTCAGAAGGACGTAGTCCAGTTCTCCCGCGGGGATGGGCAGGGGGCGATTCTCGAAAATGTCCTTCCCCTGTTCCATGCCGCAGTCCACCAGACCCTGACTGCCCGCGCATTCCAGCAGCGTGCAGCTTCCGGTGACCTCGTGGTCCGCTCCCAGAAAAGTGATTTTCACAATGATCCCCCCGGACTCGGCAGGTCTCCCTGCGGAGCACAGTATTTCGTTTTGTATTATACACATATCTGCCTGTCCATGCAAGCGCAAAGGGGCCATTCGGAAAAAAGGCGTTGAATTCTTCGGCGTTTTTGGGTATTCTATGTCGGACGGGGAGGCTCGTTATGAAGAAAAGACTTCTCATTTTGATATTGATCGCGGCCATGGCCGCCGCATTGTGTGTTCCCGTGCTGGCAGAGGACGCCGGGGACGCCGCTCAGCCCGCGGGAGAGATCTCCGGCAGCGAGGCGGACTCTCCGGAGGAGGCAGTGCCGGAGGAGGACGATTATGATCCCTTCGACGCGCAGGAGCTCTCCTCCATGATCCTGGAGCTTTTCGCCCGAAAAAAGATCAATCCGGAGCGGATCGGCGTCACCTACTGCTACACCCCCACCGGAGAGACCTGTTCGGTCAACGGCAGCGCCTATTTCGGCGGGGCGAGCCTGTATAAGCTCACCGAAATGATGGGCCTTGCCCGCATGGTCGCCGCGGGGGAGTACGATCAGGAGGACATGATCAACGGCATGACCATCACCTACATAGAGGACCGCTGCCTCACGTACTCGGACAACAACGTGGGCGAGAGCATCCTCATGTGGTATCAGACGCAGCTGGGCGGCATGGCGGGTTTCCGGCGTCTGCAGAGAGAGATCGCCGGCGTCCCCGAGGAGGAGCTGCCTGCGGATTTCTACAACACGCTCAATTACTCTTCCGATTTCACGATGGGCGTCCTCAAGGAGCTGTACGCCCACCCGGGAAAATACCCGAAGATCACCGAGTACATGCTCAAGGCCAACGACCAGTACGTGAAGATCCGCCTCAGCCAGGGGTACGACGTGGCCCACAAGTACGGGGGCGGCGAGGGAACATGGAACATCGCCGCGATCGTCTACTCCCCCACGCCCTTCCTGGTGAGCATCATGTCCCACTACGCCGGCGGAGGAGCCCAGACGCTCAACGACATCATCCAGCTGCTGGCCGACTACAACGACATGCTCGAGCTGCGCGTCGAAGAGCAT
>CACXMX010000024.1 GCA_902768805.1 Oscillospiraceae bacterium | reverse complement strand
TGATTTTTTCCGCGGCGGCTTCCGGAGAGAGGGATTCCTGGATCCCGGAACGCAGGTCCTTTACGGCTGCGGTGCCGGAGGCGGCCTCGGTCTCGCCGATGATCAGAGCGAAGGGAATGCCCGTTTTATCGGCATAGGAGATCTTCTGTTTGAACTTTTTGTCCTCAAAATACACCTGGGTGCGGATCCCGTTTTCCCGCAGAACGGTGGCCGTTTTTACGGCAGAGGGCATGCACGAGGCGTCCATGGGTATCACCACGGCCTCCGCGGGGGCGGTGAGCAGATCCTCCGAGAGCATTTTCTGCTCCTGCAGCACATAGAACAGGCGCGTCACGCCGATGGAGATGCCCACGCCCGGCAGCGCTTTGTCGGTATAGTATTCGGCCAGATTGTCGTAGCGCCCTCCGGAACAGATCGAGCCGATCTCGGGGTGATCGACCAGAACGGTCTCGTATACGGTGCCGGTATAATAATCCAGCCCCCGGGCGATGGTAAGATCCACTTCAAAATTCGCCGCAGGAACGCCGAAAGCGCCCAGGTACTCCACCACGGTGCCGAGCTCTGACAGCCCTGTGTCAAAAACCTCGTTCCGGCCGCGGTAACGCTCCAGGAAAGCGAGCTTTTCCGCGGTGGTGCCGGGGCAGGAGATGAACGCCATGAGCTCGTCGGCCCGCTCGCCGGGGACAGCGCACTCTGCCAGCAGGCTCTCCCGGACCTTATCGGGACCGATCTTTTCCAGCTTGTCTATGGTGCGCATCACGTCGCCCGAGCGTTCGCTCAGCCCCAGCAGAGAGAAAAAGCCGTTGAGGATCTTGCGGTTGTTGACGCGGATTCGGAAATTACGGAGTCCGAGCGAGGTGAAGGTACGGTAGATCACGGCGGGGATCTCCGCCTCGTTCATGATCGAGAGCTTTCCGTCCCCGATCACATCGATGTCGGCCTGATAAAACTCCCGGAACCGGCCGCGCTGAGCCCGCTCTCCGCGATAGACCTTCCCGATCTGAAAGCGGCGGAAGGGGAAGGTAAGCTCGCCGTAGTGCAGCGCGACGTATTTGGCCAGCGGCACGGTCAGGTCAAAGCGCAGCGCCAGGTCGCTGTCGCCTTTTTCAAATCGGTAAAGCTGCTTGTCGGTCTCCCCTCCGCCCTTTGCGAGCAGCACGTCGGCCGCCTCGATGATCGGGGTGTCCAGTGGAGTGAAGCCGTAGAGCGCGTAGCTTCGGCGCAGAGTGTCCATAAAGAGCTCCATCTTCTGCTGCTCGGCCGGCAGCAGTTCCATGAAGCCGGAGAGAGTGTGCGGTTTGATTACGGGCATGGAGATCCATCCTTTCAAAAAGGAACGGACGGCCGTTTCCGGCGATCCGTTCCCGGTGGGTGTGTTCAAACGGGCGCGCGCCCGGAGAAAAGGGTACGGTTACTTGTTCTTTTTGGGGTTGACGATGTCGCGCCAGTCCAGATCACCCCGGCGCAGTCCCTGCACCAGCACCTCGGCGGTGGCCACATTGGAGGCGAAGGGGATGGAATAGCGGTCGCACAGACGGGAGATGGAATCGACATCGCGGGTGTTTTCCTTGTCCGGATCGCAGAAAAACAGCACCAGGTCGATCTCGTTGTAGGCGATCCGCGCGCCGATCTGCTGGGCGCCGCCCTGCGCGCTGGACAGATAAAGCGTTACGGGAAGCCCCGTAGCTTCGCTCACCAGCTTGCCGGTCGTGCCGGTGGCGCAGATGTCATGCCCGGCCAGGATCCCGCAGTAGGCGATGCAAAACTGTACCATCAGTTCCTTTTTGCCGTCATGAGCCAGAAGAGCAATGTTCATCCGGGCATATCCTCCTTTTCCGGTTTTCGGAATGAAAATATTATAAACACGCGTTTCGAGGTTTGCAAGGGAAAACCTGGGGTTATTTGAGCAGCGTGTACGCGGCTTCCACCGTATTCAGCCTTGAGTGGAATGAGAAATAATAGTCCACGACCTGCCGGGCGACCGGAGAGAGCGTGGCGCCGGCGCCGCCCTTTTCCACCGCGATGGACATGGCGATCTCCGGGTTCTCATACGGCGCGTAGAGGATGAACATGGCGTTGTTGATCAGGCCCTCGCCGCGCTGCGCGGTCCCCGTTTTCGCGCCCACGATCTCGGAGCAGTCCAGCCAGGTGTCGGTCAGCGTGCTGGCCGGGTCATAGATCACGCCCCACATCCCGTAATGCAGACCGTCAAAGATGCTCGGGTCCACGTCCACGACGCTGAGCACCTCGTCCTCGCGCTGATGCAGTACGCGGGAGTAGTCGTAGCTTCGCACTTCCTTGAGCAGGGCGGCGGAGTGACGCGTCCCGTTGTTGGCGATGGCGGCGCAGTACTCCGCCATCTGCAGCGGAGTAAATTCGGTAAAGGACTGGCCGATGGCGCTCTGGAGCGTATCGCCCTGGAACCACCGGATACCGGTGTACTGCTCTTTGAAGCTCTGAGTGGACATCTGCCCGGTGACCTCGGGCAGCTCGATGCCCGTGTGCTCGCCCAGGCCGTAGAGTTTGGCGTAGTAAGCCATTTTGTCTATGCCCAGCTGGTCGCCGTAGTAATAGAAAAAGTAATTGCAGGAATAGGTGATGGCCTGTACCACGTTGATCTCGCCGTGGGTGTATTTATAGGTGGAGAAGATCCAGCACTCCGGGGCGTAGCCCTGGTCGATATACTTGGTGAACTGGCCCATGGTGACCAGCGTGTTGAGCGGGGAAATGATCTTCTCTGCCAGCAGGGCCGTGGCCGTGCAGGGCTTAAAAGTGGAGCCGGGGGCATATACGCCCATCAGCGCGCGGTTGTAGAGAGGGGCATTGGTATCGGCGACCAGCTCCTCGTAGTGATCCAGCATGGTAGCCGCGTCGTAGGTCGGCCAGCTCACCAGAGCCAGCGGCTCGCCGGTATCCACCTTGACCACGCACAGAGCGCCGCCGGTGACCATTTCGATGCTCTCGGTGCCGTAGAGCTCCGCCTCCAGATTGGTCTGGGCACGGACCTCGTTGATGGCCTCTATATGGGAAGCCAGCGCCTCCTCGCACACCTCCTGAAGTCCGATGTCCAGCGTCAGATAGGTGTGCTTGCCGGGATCGGGCTCCTTGGTGTAGGTGGTAGCCACGGTGATGCCGTCGAGCGTGGAGGTGACAACGGCCTCGCCGTCCACGCCGTGGAGGTATTTTTCAAAGGCGTACTCCACTCCGTCCTTGCCGACCTGGGCGTCGAGCTCATAGCCGCCGCCGGAATACTGCTCCCACTCCTCCTGCGTGACAGGGCCGGTGTAGCCCAGCAGGTGGGCCGCGTACTGGGTCTTGTATTCGCGGACGTAGGATGTGGTCACCTTGAAGCCGGGGATGTCCTGCTCCATCAGATAGGTCAGCAGCGGCATGGACACATCCTCGGCATAGACATAGTCGGTGGTGTTGATGTTGTAGCGGTTGTTGATCTCATAGCGCACGCCCACGACGGTCCGGGCGTCCTCGGCGGAGTACTCGCTGCCCACGCTGTAGCGCGCGCGCATCGCGGCCATGATCTCCACGGCGGTGGCGTCGCGGGTCATTTTGTTGGCCTTGAGCCAGGCGTCGAGCATGTTGCGCTGCAGTTCGGACATCTCCGTATACTCGAAGGGCGGGGCGGCGGTGATGGGGAGGGTGTCGATATAGGTGTCGCCGAAGCGCTCCACAGCGCGGCAGAGCTGCAGGATGACGCCGTTGGGGTCTTCCTGCTCAAAGAGCTCGGTCACGTTGATCGACAGGTTGTTGCAGGCGGAGTTGGATACGAGCAGCCGTCCGTAACGGTCCAGAATGTTGCCTCTGGCCGCGGGGACGCGGACCTTGGTCTCCACGCTGTTTTCACCCTGGGCGTAATACGCGGCGCCGTCTATGATCTGCACCTTGTACAGAGCCACCAGGTAGATAGACATCAGCACGGCAAAAACGACGGCAAGCACCACCAGCCGCACGGGTTGGATCATTCTTCGCATGGGATAGCCTTTCTTAAATAACTGCAAATACAAAGACGCCGCGCGGGCAGTGTCCTGTATATATCGGTACTCAGTAGGGAGAGGGCGCCGTTCCGGCCGCCTTCCAGGGAAATATCTTGCAGATATAATAGGCGGGAAAGATGAACGGGAGGCTCCAGAGCGTCTGGAGGATCGCGCTGCGCCAAAGCATCCAGGAGCCCTGTCCGCGGTAGACCAGGAGAGAAAACATCTGGGCGAAGGCGGACAGGAACAGCGCGGCGGCGGCGAGCACGGCGTAGCTGAAAAACCGGCGGTTCAGGTAAAAATCCGCCAGCAGCCCCACCGTGAAGCCGAACACGGGGAAAAGGATCGTAAACAGCACGGTCTGCCCGGAGAAGAAAAGATCGCATACGATCCCGGCCGCCAGGCCGAAATACCCGCCCGTGCCGCCGCCCTCGAACAGGGCCACGGCGACCACCAGCGCGGGCATGAACATCGCGCGCACTCCGAGAGGGGCGATATGGCTGAAGATCACGTTCTGCAGCACCAGTGCGCCGAGGAGATACAGCGCGTAAAGCACTCCCCTGCGGCTCCTCTGCCAGAACACGTCCAGCTTCAGGTCGGAAAGACTGATCTTCATTCTATGACCTCAAAGTCCTTGATGATGAATACCTGGCTGAGCATGTTCAGATCCACCGACGGCTGCACCACCGCGTAGTAGGTCTGCCCGCCGGCCTCGCTGCGCAGCTCCGTGACCGTGCCCACGACAATGCCCGCGGGGAACGCGCCGCCCCGGCCGGAGGTGACCACGCTGTCCCCGGTGAACAGGGTCGTGTCCTCGGTAAAATAGCTGAGCTTGCATTTGCTCTCCTGCATGAGCGCATAGTCGCCCACCAGCATGGCGGCGACGGAGGAATCGCCCACCAGCACGCCGGCGTCCATGTTCACGTCGATGATCGAGCGGACGGTGGCCCAGTTGGTCCCCAGCTCCGCGATCTGGCCCACCAGCATGCCCGACTCGGTGATCACGCAGTCGCCCTTCTCGATGCCGTTGTCGGAGCCTTTGGAGATCGTAAAGGCGCTCACCCAGTTGGAGGCGTCCCACGATGTGATCATGGCGCTCTCGGTGACGAAGGTGGTATTCTTTTCCAGATAGCCCAGCAGCGTGCGCAGCCGAACGTTTTCCTCGGCCGCTTCGGCGCTCTGCCGCACCTGGTCCTGCGCCTCTGCCAGCTGCTGACGCAGGGATTCGTTCTCCGCCACAAGCTTGTCGTACTGGTAGATATAGCCGTATATGCCGCGCAGCCAGTCCACCACCGAGCCCACGGCGCCCTGCACCGGTATGCGCAGGGAGTTGGCCGCGCTCGGCAGAGGCCCGGCAAGGCCGTCCTTGCCGGAACGGGCCGCCAGACCCACGATCAGCGCGGCGATCACGACCACAATGGCCAGCCGCACGCCGTTATGCTTCAGGTACTTTTTCAAAATACGATGTCCTCTCTTTGCGCCGGAACGCGCTTCCCGTCTTTACAGCAGCGCTACGCCGAATTCGCGCAGCAATTCTCCCAGACGGCACAGCGGCAGTCCCACCACATTGAAATAGTCGCCCTCGATACGTTCGACGAACAGGCTCGCGAGACTCTGGTATCCGTAAGCGCCCGCTTTGTCCAGCGGCTCTCCGGTGGCGACGTAAGCGTCGATCTCCGCTTCGGTCAGTTCCCGGAACAGCACGTCGGTGCGTTCACACGCGCAGCGCGTCTCCTCTCCACAGCGCACGCACAGCCCGCTCCATACCCGGTTGGTTTTACCGGAAAGAGCCGTGAGCATGGCCTTTGCCCGTTCCGGGGTCCCGGGCTTGCCCAGGATCCGGCCGTCAAGCTCAACCACCGTGTCGGCGGCGATGATCACAGCCCGGCTGTCCGAAACGGTACGCGCGACCTCGGCTGCCTTGGCCTCGGCCAGGCGGCACACCAGGTCCCCGGGCGGGAGCTCTCCGGGCGCGGCCTCCTCGCCCCTGGCCGGGATCACTTCGAACGAAAGAGCGAAGCGCTCCAGCAGCTCTTTCCGGCGCGGTGAGGCGGAGGCCAGGATCAGACGCGCATTATTCGACGCCACGAAGATACGCCCCTCTCGTCATGCCGTTGGGCCGGTAGGCCGCGCCGTGGATATAGGCCTCGGCCACATCCACACATTCCCGCGGGCTCTCGGTGGAAAAGTTGAGCCGCACCGCCCACAGTCCGCAGCGGATCCACTCGTCCGTAAGGTCCTCCAGCCACAGCTTCTTTGCCATCCATACCGTATTGCGGCAGCCGAAATCCTTTGTTACGGGCCAGACGCCGCCGTGGGTGTCCGCCATCTGGGCGGGCGTGGTGCAGGAGCAGCGGCCGGCGCTTTCCTTTATGATGCAGGTTTCGGATATCATGGCCGGCAGACGGCCGTAGATCACGGCTTCCGCCGGGATCGGCTTGTTCATGGCCGCGATCTGGGCGAGAGACAGCTCGGGCGAGAGCGCGGCGGAGATGAATCCCGCAGTTCCCAACGCGCGCAGCGCGTAGGAGTTCATCACGGCAAGATCCAGATCGCCCCGGAGTTCGTACCCTTCCTGGCTGGCGATCAGCGCCAGACCCAGATTTCCGGTCAGCGCCTCGGCGACGCCGCTCTCGCGCACTTCGGCAAGCATGCGCCGGAGATCGCCGCACTCCTCTTCTCCGCAGGCCACGGCGGGCAGCGCCGCGGCCACGGCGCAGCCCTCGTCGAGGAACGGGCGAAGCTTCTCCCCGTGACGCCACAGGACCTCCAGCGGAACGTAGAGAGCCGCCGGACGCAGCGCGGCCAGCTCGGGCGTGAGCTGCTCGGCGTTCTGAACGGAAAAGTTGATCGCCGGGACCACGGCCGGGACCGAACGGAAGGGTTCGGCGGGAAACAGGCCCTCCTCACGGGCGGGAACGGCGGCGCGCTGCTCGGAAAGGGCATAGAGAAGACGGCGGCGCGCCTCGTCCAGTTCGATGCCGGATACGCGCAGCCCCTCGCCCAAAGCGGTCTCCACCTCTTCGCAGCGAAACGGCGTTCCGGCGGTGCGGTACATGATCTCCTTCAGACTTTCCTCCGTCAGCTCCGTGTCCCCGACAGGATCGGGATACGGGCCGCGAAGGACTGTCTGATGTCCGTCGTAATCCTGCGCGCCGAGAGTGATCGGGTTCTCGCCGCTTTGAGCCACCACAGCGAAGCGCACGCCTACCCGGCGGATCTCCGTATCGGAGTAGGAACGGCGCAGCGCCGCGCAGTAGCGCTCCACGGCGCGGGGCTCTTCCTCGTGAGGCTCGGCACGCTCGTACACCCGCCGTTTCGCCACGCCGTATGGAGCAAAGACCCGCTCCATGGTGTCGCGGTCGGCGTCGGCGGGCTTCTGGCCGTCCTCAAGGGCGTTGCGCGCCTCGGCGGTATAGGCGGCCACATATTCCACCCGGCGCTCTCTGCTGCCGATCACCGCGCAGGTCACGCCGGCTTCTTTCAGCGCGGGGATGTCCCCGAGCAGCGTGCGGTCCTTCCAGCTCAAAGGCGTCGTGTCCCACCGTCCGCCCAGAGTGTACGTCTCGCGGCACAGTTCGGCGCACTGGCCGCGGTCCGCGCTGCCGTGTCCGGCCATGGAACTCATGCGGCAGGTGCCGGCAGCCGCGGGACAAAGAGAACTCTGAACAAAGACAGCGGTCTCTATCTCCTCTGCGGCCATGCGCCTGATCTCCGCGAGGGGCATCTCGGGGGGAAGGAATATCCGCCGGAATCCCAGCGCGGCGGCCGCCTTTGCGCTTTCGGGCGTATAAAAGCCCATCCTGTGGTCGGCAAACAGCGGCATCTCCGGCAGAAGGCGGCGCAGCACAGCGAACAGCCCCAGATCCCGCACGATGATCGCGTCCACCCCCGCCCGCTGGGCGCGAAGAGCCAGCCCTCCGGCCTTCTGCATCTCATCGGAACGGATGGGAACGTTCATTGCCAGATACACCCGGCAGTCGCGAACGCGGCAGTAACGAACCGCCGCCTCAAACGCGTCGTCCGAAAAATTCACGGCGCTGCGGCAGTCGTTCAGGTCATCAAAGCTCAGATATACGGCGTCGGCGCCGTTCTGTACCGCGGCAGTCACGGCTTCGGGCGACGGCGCGGGCGAGAGCAGTTCTATCATCTGTAGTCGGATCCCCCATGTGGGTACTTCTTCAAAATAGCATTATACCACAATACCCCGGAGCTCTTCAAGTGAAAAGAGCTCCGGGAAGCAAAAACCGGACCCCGAGGGGTCCGGAATGGAGTTCGCTGCCGTTATTCGCAATAGAACAGAGCTCCGAAAAGAGTGATGGTCTTATAGCCGTGGCTGTACTCGATCCCGGCGTGTTCTGCCAGCTTCATAATGTTGAAGCCGTAGCCCTCGATGGAATGGTGCAGCCGGTCGGGGAAACGGCAGGGCTCGTCCGGCCAGGCGCATTTCGGGCAGTTGCCGCAGGCGCCGTTGGCCAGGAACAGTTTGCGGCTGAACAGCGACCCCACGAACCAGTCGAAGCGGTCCACCGTGTGCCGGAACATCCTCATGGAGTCGTACATCCCCTCCAGATCGTAGCTGTCCCGAAGGGTGTAGACTTTGTTGAACAGCAGCATGTGATCAAAGCTCCGGCAGCGCTCACGGCACTCCTCCAGCGTCCCGACGGCGGGCGGACAGGCCCAGTTGGTGCTGTAGTTGCGGCAGGCGTTTTCCTCGCACAGCTTTCGGACCCAGCCCTCATGCCGAAGAACGGAGATGTCGACCTCGCCTATCTCCGAAAGGCCTGCCCGCCGGGCGTTGCGGAAGATGGTTTCCTGTAAGGTGTAAACGCCCATTACCCGACCTCCTTACCGGTAAGTTGAGGGCAACTGCCCAATCTCAGTATATATGCGCGGCGCCCTTGCGTCAATCCGACGGATTGTGCTATACTGTTCTTCCAAACAAAGGAGAACCGCCGAACGGACGGGAAGCGAACCATGGCTGAGTCGAAATATTATCTCCCCGGAGCGGACGCGCTGAGCGTTCCCTCCGCGGACGCGGACGCGCTGATCTCTCTGCGGGACGGAGAATGCGCTCTGCTTTATCTGTATATACTGCGCTCCCGCGGAGCGCTGGACGAAAAGCGCGCAGCCGAAGATCTCGGCCTCGCGGAAGACGCCGTACGCGCCGCGGCCGAAAGGCTCGGGAAAGCGGGGCTTCTTCGCCGGGGCGGCGCGCGCCCGCTCCCGCCCGCGGAGGAGCTGCCGGAATACAGCGTGCGCGACATCCTGCAGCGGTCCGAGAGCGACAGGTCTTTTCGCGCCTTGGTGACCGAGGCGCAGCGGGTTTTGGGTCACGCCCTGTCCGGCGCGGACCTGAAAACGCTTTTCGGGATCTACGACCGCCTGGGCATGCCCGGGGACGTGATCATGCTGATGATCAACCACGTTGCGGCCGCGCTTCGCCGCCGTTACGGAGAAGGGCGCCTTCCCACCATGCATGCGGTGGAGAAAGAGGCGTTCCGCTGGGCCAACCGGGAGATCTTCACCGCGGAGCGGGCCGAGAGCTTTATGGCGGAGCAGGACCGGCTGGAGCAGGAGGAAGAGAGGCTTCGCCGCGTGCTGCAGATCTCCGACCGGAACCCGACATCGGGGGAGCGGAAATACATGGAGAGCTGGCTTTCCATGGGATTCGGCAGCGAGGCGCTTGCTCTCGCGTACGACCGCACGATAATGTCTACGGGCAGGCTGACCTGGGCGTACATGGACAAGATCGTGCGCAGCTGGTATGAAAAAGGACTTTTCACGCCCGAGGATATCGAAAAGGGCGACAGGCGCCCGTCCCGCCGGCAGTCCGGCGAGCGCAGGGAGCCTTCGCGGACAGGCGGAAACATGGGCGACGATCTGGACAAGCTGGCCAGTATGTACGGAGTCGGCGCGGAGAAGGACAAGTAAACGCGTCCCGGCAGCGCCGGTGAGCGAATGAGGTGCATTCGATGGAAGGACGACTGCTGGCCCGGGCGCGGGCCGGGCTGGAGGAGACACGCAGCGCGAACCGCCGGGAGGAAAACCGCCGGAGGGAAGAGATCGCCGCCGCGATCCCGGAGATCGCCGGGATAGAGAAAAAGCTCCGTCTCCATATGACAGAGCTGGTCGGGCTGGCTCTGGGCGGACAGGGACGCGGAGCGGAGGAGCTGAAAGAGGAAAACCTTGCCCTTCAGGCGCGCCGCGCCGAGCTGCTGCGTCAGCACGGCTATGCCGAGGATTATCTCTCGCCGATCTGCTCGTGTCCGAAGTGCAGGGATACCGGCTGGCATGAGGGCAAGATCTGCGAGTGCCTGCTCCGGCTTTACAAACAGGAACAGACGCGGGAGCTGGCCCCGCTGCTTCGTGACGGCGCGGAGACCTTCGACGCCTTCCGGCTGGATTATTACAGCAATATTCCTTTCGCCGAGGGACAGCGCGCGCCGCGGGACCGGATGCGTACGGTGCTGGCTGTTTGCCGGACCTGGGCTGACGGCTTCGGTGACGGATCGCCGAATCTCCTTTTCACCGGCGCGCCGGGACTGGGCAAAACCTTCCTCTCGGCGGCCATCGCCAGAGCGGTGGCCGAAAAAGGCGCCGGCGTCGCTTACGACACGGTGAGCGGGCTTCTTTCTTCCTTTGAGAAAGAGCGATTCTCCCGTGACGGCGATGAACAGAGCGACGCCGCCTCCCGCGTCCGCCAGCTGATGAGCTGCGATCTGCTTATACTGGACGATCTCGGCACCGAGATGTCCACAGCCTTTACCCAGAACGCGCTGTACACTTTGCTGGACGGCCGGCTGCGCGCCGGGAAAAAGACGATCATTTCCACGAACCTGAACGCAGAGGATATCGCCGAACGCTACGGCGCTGCCCTGGCCTCCCGGCTGCGCGGCGAGTACGAGTGGCTGGAATTTCTGGGAAGAGATATTCGCGCCCAGAGAAAGGAGCGGCGCTGATATGGCCGATGAAACGGGCTTTTTCGCCCTGCTGAGCCGTATGCGCTATATTTCCCGCTGGGGGCTGATGCGCAGCAGCATCCCGGAGAACATCCAGGAGCACAGCCATGAGGTGGCGGTCTACGCTCACGCGCTGGGGCTGATCCGTTCGGAGATCTTCGGAAAAGAATGTGACGCCGGGCATCTGGCGGTGCTGGCGCTCTACCACGACGCCTCGGAGATCCTGACCGGAGACCTGCCCACGCCCATCAAATATCATGATCCGGTCATCCGGGACGCCTATAAGGACGTGGAGAAAATGGCGGAGGAAAAACTGAACGCCATGCTGCCCGAACAGCTTCGCGGCGCGTACGCGCGCGCCATGCGTCCGGCTTCGGAGGATGAGGAGCGGCTCGTGAAAGCCGCGGACAAGCTCTCGGCGCTGGTAAAATGTATCGCCGAACGAAAAGCGGGCAACAGGGAGTTCCTCTCCGCGGAGGCGCAGACCCGTGCCGCGCTCGAGGCCATGGCGCTTCCGGAGGCGGACTGGTTTCTGGAGCACTGTCTCGGAGCATTTGAAAAGGATCTCGACGAACTGGGGGCTATGGGATGATCGAGGAAAAGCTCAAGCGCATCAATGAACTGGCCCGACTGAGCCGGGAACGGGAGCTGACGCCCGAGGAGCTCGCCGAACGGGACGGCCTCCGCAGGGAATACGTCGCCGAGTGGCGGCGCGGCGCCGAGCAGGTCCTGGAGAATACCTATCTGGTGGATGAAAAGGGACGCAAACGCAAGCTCCCGAAAAAGAAACCGGGAAACAGACGATAATATCGAAAAAGCCGTTCCGGCCCGGACAGGCCGCAGCGGCGCATAAAAAAGACCGCCCGTCCGGGCGGCCTTTTTTAGCTGCAGATAAAGTCTCACAGCACTCACCACAAGGCAGCGAATATAATTATACTCTTTTTTTGAGGCAGCTTTGCCGCCTCAAAAACACCATATGGCGAGCAAAGAGAGCCCTCGCGCCGACCAAACGCGGCGGCTCCGGCGCGGCGCCGCGTGCGATTGCGCGAGTACTCTCGATTGAGAGCCCAGCGAAGCGGGTCTCAATCGAAGCGTGTCGACAAAGTCAACACGCTCAAATGACCGCCCGGTCAGGGCGGTCATTTTTTTCGGTTTCGGAGGAGCTCTGTCAGTTCGCGCCTGAAAGAAGACCTCCGCCGGGTGAGCCCGAGCCAGAGCCGGTAGAACGGAAGCAGCGGAAGCGCTGCCCGGTGCGCGTAAAACCAGGGGTACGCCTTTTTTACGTAAAACATGGGAAGAAAGGCGCGGGAGAGAACATAGCGGACCGCGCCGCGCTCTTTTACCGCGTTGGCGATCTTGGTATCCAGGCGGCCGTACGCGCCGGAGTCGACGAGGAAACGGAGCATTTCGTCCGCGCCTTCGGCGGGCGCCTCCCCGCCGAAGAGCCGGAGCGACAGATCGCGGATGAGCGCCTCGTGCTCGCGGAGCCCCAGCTTTTCCAGCTCGCCCTCGATATACCCACGGTCCAGGCCGGCGTGCTTTTTCAAATAAACATAGATATCCAGAGCCGAACGAAGTCCGGTGCCGCCCAGGGAAAAGTGCTTATACCCGTGGGCGATCATATACACATAGAAGTCCTCGTCGGACATGCGCAAGGCCGCCCCTTCCCCGGGGAGGAGGCGGGCAAGGATACCGGAGTAGTAATCCCGGATCACCGGGGTGTAAACGGGGCTGAACAGGGACCGGTGGATCTCAAAGCTGCACACGGGGGGCTTGTGGTAGACATCGTGATAATCCCGGTCGAAGCTTTCGGCCGTGAAGCCCAGGCGCTCCATGATCTCCCGCACGTCGCCGGCTCGCGAGGGATCGATCAGGATATCCACGTCGGACATCTCCCGCAGGCCGAAGAGAGGATAATCTTTCTGAAGAACCGCGCCTTTCAGCGGCAGATAGGCTATCCCGGCCGTGTTCAGCGCGCGCTCAAGGGCGGAGAGCTCCGCGTTCAGCAGAGCCGTCTTGCGCACCGCTTTGGCGTATGCCTCGGTGAAGTCCGGATCCCGAACGCCGGCCGAAGAGAGCGCGGCGGCAGCGGCGGCACGGAGCATGTGACGGCCGGCCGTTTCATATACCGCTTTGAGATCCATGGCCGAGACGCGCCCGGTATCCGGGACGGCGCCGTTTACGGCGCAGGATACGAGATATACCAGAGACTCGGCGGATCGATCGTTCATCCGGCACCACCCCGGATCAAGCGGCGAAGCCGGGCGAATGCGCGTTTGCAGAAGATCCTGGGGATCTCCGTACCGAGCCAGAATCGGGTATACAGCCGGTAGGCTCCGGAGCGGACAGATCGGGGCTTTCCCCCGCGGACGAAGCCGGTCATGACGGCGAGGATATCCGCGTCGGTAATGCCGTATTCCCGGGAAACGCAGTTGTCGCCGAGAAGCACGTAGTCGCTGCCGCGAACCTCCACGATCCTGTGAAGCACGTACTCGCGTCCCCTCCGGTACAGCACCACATCGCCGACACGGCAGCGTTCGGGACCCTTTTTTTCCACGGTGAACAGATCCCGGCCCTGCCGAAGCAGTGGCAGCATGCTTACGCCGACATTTGTATAGGTCAGCGTGCCGTTTTTGTCCAGGTATTCCTCGTAGGAGACCGGATCACTCATCGAGGGCTCCGATCCCGCGCAGCGCGGAGAGCGTTTTTTTGACATCGGGGGCGATCCTGTCCGCCGATGCGTCGAACTCCTCCGTCAGCGCGGCGACGATCTCCTCCTCTCCGGTTTCGGAAGTGAGCAGCTCGAGGATCCTTCCGAAGACGGCGTTGCCGCGTACCAGCCCGGAAAACTCCGCCGCGCCTGTCGGAACAAGAAAACTCTCCCGGTCCGTATTGTGGACAAGAAATGCTTCTTTCAGCTTCATAAACACTCACCCTTTACTCATTGCGCCGAACGCGGCGGCCGCGGCCGAGACGTCCATATTGCACTTCATGTCGAAAAACCGCACAGTCCGCGCGAGGCGCTCAAGGATCGCCAGCGTAGCTTTCAGAGCCGGACCGTCCGAGGGACGGTATGCCTGGCGGAGCAGCCGGGGGAAGGCATCGGACGCGGAGATCGTCCGGACGTCGTTTTCCTCCCCGCGGGAGAGCAGACCGATCGAGCGCAAAGGCGCGGATACGTCTCCGCCCAGACCGTGTTTGCCGCGAAACGGCGTGCCGTATACCGTGACTCCCTCCTCCGTTACGCGCAGCAGAGGCTTATCGTCGTTGATCATCACGACCCGGTCTCCCAGAAGTTCTCTCCAGAGCCGGGCGTGGGTGGATTTCCCGGTCCCGCTGGGAGCCGTGAAGAGATAGCCCTCGCCGTCCGCAGCCAGGGCCGAGCCGTGAAAAAGCACCGTATCGTACAGCGGAAGCCGTTCGGCGATCTTTCGGTAAACCGCCAGCTCCTCCAGGTAACCGTCGGTATACGCGCGGGAGGGGCGGCCCAGAGCGGCGTCGGACGCCGCGGCGCGCGTCCGTTCGAAGGCGATATCCTCGGCGGAGGTTTCCACCGCGAAATCCGCTTCCGCGTCCGTGTGAAATTCCGCGCAGTAATCATGCACGTCCCGAAACAGGGAGCGCACCGCTATATTCAGTTCGGCAAATCGGTATACGCCATCCATCGGAGAGCCTCGCATCCTATGAAAAACGGCAGGCAGCTGCAGCTGTCTGCCGTACTGTGTTTGGGTCCGACGCGGATAGGAACGGGTCCTCAGGGAGTCGTTCCCGTTGTGGGATCGGTCGCGCTCTGCTGTTCGGTGACCGTGTACGAGCCGCCGTTGTTTCTGCCGTCGTCTTCCTGGGAGGCGGTGATCACATCCTCGGAACCGAAGCGGACGACCTCCAGCTCTACTTCTTCATACAGCTTTTTCATAGTTGTCGCTCCTTCCATTGACACAGGGTTTTCGACTTTCATTCAGTAGCGTATTAATCTTAACAGATACTCAGGCGGTTGTCCAGTGGGCCGGTGACAAAAAGTTGCGGAATGTTACAGGAAAATGAGCCGATCAGGCCAGCGCGGCGGTGATGATGGCCATCTTGTACACTTCCTCGGCAGTGCAGCCGCGGCTCAGATCGTTGATGGGGGCGTTCAGGCCCTGCAGGATGGGGCCGTAAGCCTCATACCCTCCCAGACGCTGGGCGATCTTGTAGCCGATGTTGCCGGCCTCGATGCAGGGGAAGATGAAGGTGTTGGCGTAGCCGGCCACGGGGGAGCCGGGGAATTTGAGCTGGCCGACGACAGGGGATACGGCCGCGTCAAACTGCATTTCGCCGTCGATGGCCAGGTCCGGTGCCATTTCCTTGGCGATGGCGGTAGCCTGCTGGCTCAGGCCTACCGTGGCGCCCTTGCCGGAGCCCTTGGTGGAGAAGGAAAGCATGGCCACCTTCGGATCGATACCGAAGGTCTTGGCGGTCTTGGCGGTTTCGATGGCGACTTCGGCCAGCTGCTGCGCGGCGGAAAGGGTCACGTTGCCGTCCTTGTCCTTCTTGTCCTCGTAGGAGATGTTGATGGCGCAGTCGCCCATGGCAAGGAGCTCGGCGCCTTCCTTCTGCAGGATGAAGCAGCTCGATACCAGGTGCGCGCCGGGGCGGGTCTTGATGAGCTGCAGAGCGGGCCGGACCGTGTCGGCAGTGGAGTAGGTGGCGCCGCCCAGCAGAGAGTCGGCCACGCCCATCTTCACCAGCATGGTGCCGAAATAGTTGCCCTTTTTGAGCAGGGCGCCGCATTCCTCGGCAGTCATCTTGCCCTTGCGCAGAGCGACCATCTCGCTGACCATCTCGTCCATTTTGTCGTAGGTGAGCGGATCGATGATCTCCAGTCCGTCGATGTCGAATCCGCCCTTGGCGGCGGCCGCGCGGACCTCGTCCACATTGCCCACCAGCACGGGAGTCAGAAATCCGTCTTTTTTCAGACGGGCGGCGGCCTCCAGGATGCGCGCGTCGGGGCCTTCGGTAAATACGATCTTGCGGGGGTTCGCTTTCAGGATGTCGATCAGTTTGTCAAACATGCTTATATACCTCCAAACGGCAATGTTTTTCCGTTGATAAGTGTACCATCTCCTGCCGAAAAGTCAACCTTTACAAACGCGGACCCGCCTGTTAAAATCCTCGTAGTAATCATTGTGGATGGGGTGTTTTCATGGCCAGAGGCTTTTCCGAAACCATGTCCGAGCTGCGCCGCGAACGGGGCCTGTCTCAGCGCGCGGCGGCCGCCGCTCTGGGCATCAGTCAGGCGCTTCTTTCGCACTATGAAAACGGAGCGCGGGAACCGGGGCTGGCTTTTGTCTGCCGGGCCTGCGATTATTACGGCGTGACCGCGGATTATCTGCTGGGACGTTCGGACGCCTCCGCGGAGAGGACCGCCGAAGCGGCGCTTCGCCTTCTGGCCGGACGGCTGCGCAGCCTGGCCGACACGGCGGAGAGCGCGGCAAACGGGGAGGAAACCCGCCTATGACACCGCAGGATCACATCAGGAATTTTTCGATCATCGCCCATATCGATCACGGAAAGTCCACGCTGTCCGACCGGCTCATAGAGCTGTGCGGCGCTGTGGAACAGCGGCTTATGGCCGATCAGATCCTGGACAACATGGATCTGGAACGGGAGCGAGGCATCACCATCAAGGCCCGCGCCGTCGGCCTTACCTATACGGCGGAGGACGGGGAGACCTACACGCTCAACCTGATCGATACCCCGGGACATGTGGACTTCAATTACGAGGTCAGCCGCTCCCTTGCCGCCTGCGAAGGGGCGGTGCTGGTGGTGGACGCCTCCCAGGGCGTGGAGGCCCAGACCCTCGCCAACACCTATCTGGCGCTGGAGCACGATCTGGAGATCCTGCCCGTTATCAATAAGATCGATCTTCCCGCCGCGGACCCGGAACGCACCAAAACGGAAATAGAGGACATCATCGGCATCCCCGCCATGGACGCGCCGGAGATCAGCGCCAAGAACGGCGTCAACGTGGAGGCCGTTCCCGAGTACATCGTCCGCCACGTCCCCGCGCCGTCCGGAGATCCCGCAGCGCCGCTCAAGGCACTGGTGTTCGACAGCCAGTACGACGCCTATCGGGGCGTGATCGTGCTGGTCCGCCTGGTGGACGGCGAACTGAAAAAGGACGACACCGTACAATTCCTCGCGACCGGCGCGTCTTATAAGGTGGTGGAAGTGGGTCACCTGCGGCCCATGGGCCTCGATCCCTGCGACTCGCTCTCTGCCGGGGACGTGGGATACTTCACCGCCAGCATCAAAAATGTGGAGGACACCCGCGTAGGCGACACGGTAACGCTTCTCTCCCGGCCCTGTGCCGATGCGCTGCCGGGCTACCGTCCGGCGCGGAGCATGGTCTACTGCGGCATCTACACCGAGGACGGCTCCAAATTCCCCGATCTGCGCGACGCGCTGGACAAGCTCAAGCTCAACGACGCCTCCCTCTCCTATGAACCGGAGACCTCCATCGCGCTGGGATACGGTTTCCGCTGCGGATTCCTGGGCATGCTGCACATGGAGGTCATCCAGGAGCGGCTCGAAAGGGAATTCAATCTGGATCTGGTGACCACACTGCCCTCGGTGATCTATGAGGTACGGAAAACCGACGGGAGCGTCGTTATGGTGGACAACCCCCACAATTACCCGGATCCCGCGTCCATTTCCGAGGCGCTTGAGCCGTTTGTCAGGGTCACGATCATCACGCCCAACGAGTTCGTGGGGAATATCATGCCGCTGTGCCAGGAACGGCGCGGAGAGTACAAGGATATGCAGTACCTCGACCAGCGGCTGGTCGAGATGCATTACGAGATGCCTCTCAACGAGATCATCTACGACTTTTTCGACACGCTCAAGGCCCGCACCAAGGGCTACGCCTCTTTGGACTACGAGCTGAGCGAATACAAGGTATCGGACCTGGTGAAGGTGGATCTCCTGCTCAACGGCGATCAGGTGGACGCGCTGAGCTTCATCGCCCACCGGGACAAGGCTTACGGCCGCGCGCGGAAGCTCTGTGAAAAACTGCGCGACAATATCCCCCGCCAGCTCTTCGAGGTGCCGGTCCAGGCTGCCATCGGAGGAAAGATCATTGCCCGCGAGACGGTGCGCGCCATGCGCAAGGACGTGCTGGCCAAATGCTACGGCGGCGACATTACCCGCAAGAAGAAGCTGCTGGAAAAACAGAAGGAAGGCAAAAAGAAGATGCGCCAGCTCGGCACGGTATCCATCCCCACGGAGGCGTTTCTTGCCGTGCTCAAGCTGGATGAGTGACACCGCGGTCTGTATACGCACAAAAAAGGAAAAAGAAGCCCCGGGGGCTTCTTTTTCCTTTTTCCGTCACCGGGAGATCCCGATCCGGCGTCACGGCCGGATCAGAGCAGCGGAAACGTCGTTGACATTGGTTCCGGTCGGACCGGTCATGATCAGCCCGCCGACGGCCCTGAGCGCGGGATACGCGTCGTTTTCCCGGAGCACATCCCGTATCGACAGCCCCTGCGCGAGCAGGGCTTTTTTTGTGCCTCCGTCCGTGATCCCCCCGGCGGCGTCCGTGGGCCCGTCGGTTCCGTCGGAGCCCAGGGAGAAGACCAGAACATTGTCCAGGCCGGCGATCTCTTCCGCGGCGGCGAGAGCCAGCTCCTGGTTCCGTCCGCCTTTTCCTTTTCCCGTGAGCTTAACGACGGTCTCCCCGCCGGCAATGAAGCACAGGGGCTTTCCGCTCCCGGCGTGATCCCGGGCAAGACGGCCCAGCCTTGCCCCGGCGTCCTTCGCCTCGCAGTCAAGGGAGGCTGTCAGGATCGCCGGCTCATAGCCGAGCGCCGCCGCCGCGGCCGCCGCCGCGGCGCAGAGCTCACGGACGCTCCCACTGACCTCGGTCTCCACGTTGTCCAGCTTCTTCGGCGTCTCCCCGGCCAGGAGCCTCCTTGTGTCTTCCGTCAGGCGCAGGGAATACTTCTCCGCGACGGCGAGCGCGTCGGCGCAGGTGGAACTGTCCGGATACGCCGGGCCTGAGGCGATCATGTCCACAGGGTCGCCCACAATGTCGCTGAGAATAACGGACAAAACCTTCGCGGGGGCGCAGTGCTCCGCGAAGCGGCCGCCTTTGACGGCGGAAAGCCGTTTTCGGATGGTATTGATCTCGGTGATATCGGCGCCGCAGGCGAGCAGCTGTTCCGTCACGTCCTGCAGCACGCCGCCGGGCACGAGAGGAGATTCGAACAGCGCGCTCCCTCCTCCGGAGAGGAGAAAGAGGACCGTGTCCGTTTCGTTCAGTCCTTCCGTCAGCGCCAGAGCCTCCCGGGAGGCGGCGAAGGAGTTCTCGTCCGGGACAGGATGCCCGGCTTCCAGGCAGGTCATTCCCGGGATCGGGCCCCGGACATGGCCGTATTTGGTGATGACGATCCCCGGGGAGAGCCTGTCGCCGAGCGCGTCTTTCGCCGCGCGCGCCATCTGCCAGGCGGCCTTGCCCACCGCAACCGGGATGACCCGTCCGGGAAAGCGGCGGCCGGAGAGCGCCCGCCGCACGGACTCGTCCGGAAGCACCGCCTCGATGGAGCGGGAGATGATATACCCCGCGTCCTCTCTCATGGTGTCAAACATACGTAACCGTTCCTTCCGATCGGAGAAAAAAGACCGGGAACTCCCGGTCTCCTTTCGTCAGGGATTGACCACGTTCCGGGGCGTCCCGGCGAGGAAGCCCTTCACATTGTCCACGGTGCAGTCCATGATCCTCTGACGGCTCTCTTTTGCCGCCCAGGAGATGTGCGGGGTGATGATGCAGTTTTTGGCCTTGAGCAGAGGGTTATCCGCCCGGATGGGCTCGGTGGACACCACATCCAGTCCGGCGGCGGCCACCTTGCCGGAATTGAGCGCGTCCGCCAGGTCCTGCTCCACGACCATCTGGCCGCGGCTGTTGTTGATAATGATCACGCCGTCCTTCATCTTGGCGATGTTTTCCTTGTTGATGATGCCGGTGTTGAAAGGCAGGAGCGGCATCTGGAGGCCCAGCACGTCGGCCCCGGCGAAGAGCTCGTCCAGGGAGACATATTCCACACCCATGGCCAGCGCGTCGTCCCGCTGACGAATATCGTAGGTGATCACGCGCATGCCCAGCGCCCGGGCTATGGCGGCGGTGTGGATGCCGATGTTGCCGCAGCCAAGCAGGCCGTAGGTCTTCCCCTCGAGCTCAACGAGGGGATAATCCCAGTAGCACCACTCGGGATTGCCGGCCCATTTGCCCTCATAAACCGTCCGGCTGTGGTGGCCGATATGATGGCAGACCTCCAGCAGCAGCGCGATGGCGAACTGGCTGACGGAATAGGTGCCGTAAACGGGCACGTTCATGACCGGGATCCCCTTTTCCTTCGCGCAGGCGATGTCCACCACGTTGTATCCGGTGGCCAGAACGGCGATGGCTTTGATGTTGGGGCACCGGTCCATCGTCTCCCGGGAGATCGGCGTTTTGTTCATGACTACGATATCGGCGTCCCCGATCCGCTCGGCGATCAGCGGCGACTCCTCATAGGAGGTGCGGTCGTATACCGTCAGCTCTCCAAGGGCAGCCAGAGCGTCCCAGCTCAGGTCGCCGGGGTTTTCCGTATATCCGTCCAGTACAACGATTTTCATGATTCTTCCTCCAAAGTATTTGCTCTTTGCACAGCCTGCTACAAATCTTCCCCCAGGGCTTCCAGTCCGTGAACGTTTTCCACTTTCCCCGCCTTGATATTCCTGACCAGAAGAGTGAACACCGTCAGGCTCAGCGCGGTAAGGACCGCAGCGTACACCGGCAGCGTGCGCCAGGCCATCGTGGCGTTGAGCACCAGACCCAGCAGCACAGGGGTGACGGTCTGGGCGGCCATGCTGGCGGTATAATAGTAGCCGGTGAACTTGCCGATCTTTTTCGAGGAGCAAAGCTCCACCACCATCGGGAAAGAGCAGTTGTGTACCAGCGCCATACCGAAGCCTTTGGCTACCCAAACGCCGTAAAGCAGCGCCGGGAAGGCGAACTCGCCGTTGGCGCCGACTGCGCGTCCGGTCGGGGCGGCGAAGCAGCTTACGATCAGACCCGCCAGCGTGCAGGCCAGTCCGCAGGAAATAGTCCACTTGCGCCCTATCCTGTCGGCGATGGACCCCGCCGTCGCGAAGCCGATCACCGACGCCAGCCCGCCAACAATGGTCAGGATCATCGTGGCGCTCGACACGGAATTCAGATAGTAAATGACGTAGTTGCCGATATATGTGCCCAGCGCGTTGTCGGACATAAACCACAGAAACTCCGCGCCGAGAATGGCCAGCAGCATGTTCCGGTTGGCGCGGGACATCGGCTTGTCGTCGTCGATGGGCGTTTCCACGGCGGCCATGGCCTCGCCGAGGATCATATCCTCGCGCATCTCTTCTGCCACCGCGTTTTCGCGCACGGTGAAGAACAGCACCAGCGCCGAGATCACCATCAGCACGCTGGCGATCAGGAACGGCAGCTCGATGGTCCACAGGCTGCGCGCGTCGTCCGGGGCGTTGATATAGCTCGAGAGCACCAGAAAGATACCCAGCACCGTTGCGGCCGCGCCGCCCAGATAGCCCATGATATTGATGACGCCGTTGGCGCGGGCGCGCAGGGGTTTGGGCGTGATGTCGGGCATCAGGGCCACGGCAGGGTTGCGGTACATCATCATGAAGATGAGCACCACGGCCATCATGCTCACCATGCCCGCGATGTTGTTGCGATGGAAAAACAGCGGGATGAAGGGG
>CACXMX010000023.1 GCA_902768805.1 Oscillospiraceae bacterium | reverse complement strand
TTCCGTACCACCGACGTGACCGGCGTCATCTCCCTGCCCGAGGGCGTTGAGATGTGCATGCCCGGCGACAACGTCGACATGGACGTCGAGCTGATCACCCCCATCGCCATCGAGAACGGCCTTCGCTTCGCTATCCGCGAGGGCGGCCGTACCGTCGGCTCCGGTGTCGTCATCGCCATCAACGAGTGATCGCTCTTTATTAAAAAGACTGGCAGCTTCCGCTGCCAGTCTTTTTTTCCCGGCTTGATCATTTATTCCGCCCGAGAGAAGGGGAGGACCGGCCATGCCTCTGATCCGTCTGGACAAATATATCACCGACACCGGAGCCTGCTCCCGGTCCCGTGCCAGAGACCGGATCCGCTCCGGCGCCGTGCTTGTGGACGGAGCTGCCGTCACGGACCCGGCGGCAAAAATCGACCCGGAAACAGTTTCCGTCCGCCTTGACGGAGCGCTCCTGAACGCGGAGGAGCATATCTATGTCATGCTCCACAAGCCTGCCGGGCTTCTGACAGCCTCGCGGGACCGGCATAGAGCGACTGTGCTCGACGCCATGCCGGAGGAATGGAAGCGCCGCGGGCTGTTTCCCGTGGGACGGCTGGACAAAGATACCACGGGCCTTCTTCTGCTCACCGACGACGGCGTGTTCGCCCACCGGGTCATCTCTCCCAAAAGCGGCGTGACGAAAAGCTATCTGGCCGGGGTGGACGGCGTCCCCGGTCCGGAGGACGTCCGGGCCTTCGCCTCGGGGATCGAGCTGAAGGACGGCACAAAGTGCCTTCCCGCCCGGCTGGAGATCCTGGGCGGAGGACGCGTGCGCGTTGAGATCAGCGAGGGGAAGTACCACCAGATCAAGCGCATGCTCGCCTCCCGCGGACTGCCGGTGCTGTCCCTGCACCGGGAGAGCATCGGCGCGCTGAAGCTGGATCCCTCCCTGGCCCCCGGTGAGTACCGCCTGCTCACCGCTGCCGAAACAGAGACGATCGCCCCGGGGATCCTGTCGAAATGACGAATACCGTTTTCCGCCCCGGGACCGCGAAATGCCGTTAAAACCCACAAAAAACCGCCGTTGATTTAGGAATGTGCACCCCAAAACCCATAAGAGTTAAAATTATTTACAAATATAAACAAAAAACATATTGAATTTTGCACAGAAATCGACTATTATGAAAAATACATAAAAAAGAGACTCGGTTTTCGTACAAGTGGAGAGAATCATCAGGGGGAGAACCTTATGTCCAGCAGAATATTTCAGAGTATCATCATTCAAATGAAGGACGCCACCGACCGGTGCATCGGCGTGGCGGATGACCAGGGCGTGGTCGTAGCCTGCAGCGAACTGGGCATGATCGGCACAAAGCTGGAGGATTTCCGCGGCGTCCAGGGGGATTACCCCGAGCAGGTGTTCATTTCGGGACAGAGGACCTATAAGCCCGTGGCGGGCGTGAACTCCCGGCCCGATTACGCCGTCTTTGTGGACGGGAGAGACACCGCGGCGCGCTGCGTGTGCATCCTCGCGGGCGTGGCCTTTCAGGAGGCCCGGATCAACTATGAGGAGAAGCACAACAAAACCATCTTCATAAAGAACATCATTTCGGACAACATCCTGCCCGGCGACATTTATGTCCGCGCCAAGGAGCTGCATTTCTCCACGGATGTTCCCCGCGCCGTGTTCCTGATCCGTCAGATCGACAGAACGGATCTGTCCGCGCTGGAGACGGTCTCCGAGATGTTCCCCGACCGGCAGAAGGATTTCGTCCTGAGCGTGAACGAGACGGACCTGGTCCTGATCAAGGAGCTGACCGGCTCGCAGGATAACAACTCCGAGGTTTACGAGATCGCCGGCCAGATCGAGGACAAACTGCGCCGGGAGCTCAATCTCAGGTGCGTGATCGGCATCGGCACCACCGCGCGCCATCTGCGGGTGCTGGCGGACAAATACAAAGAGGCGCAGGTCGCCATCGACGTGGGCAAGGTGTTCGACACGGAGAAGACCATCATCCACTACGACAACCTGGGCATCGGCAGGCTGATCTATCAGCTGCCCACCACTCTGTGCGAGATGTTCCTGAGCGAGGTCTTCAAGAAGAACCCCATCGAGGCGCTCGACCAGGAAACTCTGTACACCATCAATAAGTTCTTCGAGAACAACCTGAACGTGTCGGAGACCTCGCGCAAGCTGTTCGTTCACCGCAATACGCTGGTTTACCGGCTGGAAAAGATCAAGAAGCTCACCGGACTGGACCTGCGCGAGTTCGACCACGCCATCATCTTCAAGGTGGCTCTCATGGTCAAAAAGTATCTCAATTCGCAGAACGGCGATTTCTGATCAAAACACTGACGGAGAGTTGTTATGGTTTCTCTATCCAATGTCCGAATGCGCTATCCCGGCACCAAAAAAGACGTGCTCAAGGATCTGGACCTCACGATCAAAGACGGAGAGTTCCTCTTTCTCGTAGGGCCGTCCGGTTCGGGCAAATCCACGATCATCAAGCTTCTCACCGGCGAGGTCAAGGCCTCCGGCGGAAAGATCCGGGTCAACGACTTTGACCTGCGCACCATAAAGCGCCGCCACCTGCCCAAGCTGCGCCGCACCCTGGGCGTGATCTTTCAGGATTTCCGCCTGATCGACGATATGACGGTGTATGAGAACGTGGCCTTTGCCATGCGCGTGGTCGGCGCGCCCAACCGGGAGATCCGGAAGCGCGTGCCCTATGTGCTGGATCTGGTCGGCCTGACCGACTGCAAAAACCGGCTGCCCAGGGAGCTCTCCGGCGGAGAGCAGCAGCGTGTGGCCATAGCCCGCGCGCTGGTGAATTCCCCCGGGCTGATCATTGCCGACGAGCCCACGGGCAATCTGGATCCGGCAAAGAGCCTGGAGATCATGATGCTGCTCAACAAGATCAACGAGATGGGTACCACCGTTCTGGTCGTGACCCATGAGAAGGAACTGGTCAACGCTTTCGGAAAGCGGGTCGTTTCGCTCAGCGACGGCGTGCTGGTCAGCGACGGAACGGACGGGTACTACGGCAATGAAAGTTAACAGGATCGGATATTTGTTCAGAGAAGGGCTCCGGGGCGTGTTTTCGCACGGCTTCCGCTCCTTTGCCTCCATTACCGTCATCGCGGCCTGCCTGCTCATCATGGGCAGCTTCGCGCTGGTGGGCATCAACATCGACAGCATTATCCGCGATATGGAGCGGGAGAGCCAGATCCTTGCTTTTGTGGACGAATCACTGACGCAGGACGACGCCCGCCTGCTGGAGGGGGCCATCCGCACGCTCAGCAATGTGCGGGAGGTGAAATTCATCACCCGGGAAGAGGCACTCGAGAATTATAAGGCCCAGTATGAGGACACCTCGCTCTTTGATGATATCGACGCGTCGGTGCTGCGCAACCGCTATGTGGTGTATCTCAACGACATCACTCTGATGGAGAACACCAAGGAGGCTCTGGAAAACGTCCCCGGAGTGGCGGATGTCAACGCCGAGGTCGGCATTGCCAAGGGCTTTATCACCGTGCGCAACGTGGTCAGTGTCATTACGGCGATCCTGATCGTGGTGCTGCTGGTGGTGTCTTTGTTCATGATGTCCAATACCATAAAGCTGGCCACCTACACCAGAAGAGAAGAGATCGCCATCATGAAGATGGTCGGCGCCAATAACGGCTTCATCCGCTTCCCCTTTGTGGTCGAGGGGCTGATCATGGGCGTTCTCGGCGCCGGCATCGGCTTCCTGCTGCAGTGGCTCATCTATAATTTCATCACCGGACGGATCATGAATTCCATGGCGGGCAACCTGTTTCACCTTCTGCCCTTCGCGACCATCATGACGCCGCTGCTGCTGGTTTATCTGGCTGTGGGCATCCTTGTGGGAGCCTTTGGCGGCGGCATGGCGATCCGGAACTACCTTAAGGTCTGAGCCTATGAAGAACGCACGAAATACCCTCCGGACGCTGACCGCGCTGATCGCGGCGGCCCTGCTCGTTTTTTCTCCTCTGACGGAGATGACGGCCCGGGCCGACACCCAGGCGCAGATCGACACCGTCAAGAAACAGCTGGAAGAGATCAAAAAGCAGATCGACGCACAGCAGGGCGTGATCAACCAGCTCACAGAGGATAAGGGCCGTGTGGCGGACCGCAAGATCGCCATCGACACCAAGGTGAACCTGACTCTGCAGCAGATCGATCTGATGCGTCAGCAGGTAGAGATCTACGACGGGATCATTGCCGAGCAGGAGAAGGAGCTGGAGCAGGCCCAGGCCGTCGAACAGGCCCAGACCGAGCTGCTGCGTTCCCGCATCCGCGCCATGGAGGAGAACGGCAATTATTCCTACGTATCCTTCCTGTTCGAGGCCGACAGCTTTTCCGATTTCCTGGCCCGTCTGGGCGACGTCAACGATATCATGCGCTATGACAAGGATCTGGAAGAGCACTATATGACCGCGCGTGAGGACGTCGAGACCATCAAGCACAGTTATGAGGAGACCCAGCTCGCGCAGGAAGAACTGGTCCGCGAGCTGGACGCGAAAAAAACCGAGCTCGACGGCATGATAGACGCGGCCAACACGCTGATGCTCAGCATCGACGAGCAGTCGGACAACGCCCAGGCCGAATACGACGCCATCGCCAAAATACGTTCCGACGCCGAAGCCGAGCTCAACGCCCTTGTGAAAAAGCTGGCCGAGGAAGAGGCTGCGCGCAAAGCCGCCGAGGAAGCGGCGAGAAGAGCGCAGCAGGGCGGGGGATACTCCGGCGGATCCTCGGCGGTCGCGACAGGCGGCTTCGTCTGGCCGTGCCCGGGATGCTCGCTGGTCACCTCCCGATTCGGGAACCGCGCCAGGCCCACGGCCGGAGCCTCCTCCTACCACGGAGGACTGGATATCGGAGCGGGGCAGGGAGCCACGATCGTGGCGGCCCGCGGCGGCACCGTGGTGCTCGCGTCCTATAACGGCGGCTACGGCAACTGCGTCATGATCGACCACGGCGGCGGTGTGGTCACGCTTTACGGCCACATGCAGTCCTACGCCGTAGGATACGGCCAGTCGGTGAGTGCCGGTCAGACCATCGGATATGTCGGCTCCACCGGCGTGGTCACCGGCCCCCACCTCCATTTCGAGATCCGCATCAACGGCGCGCAGACCGACCCGGCGGCGTATTTTTCGGGTCTCACCTATTGGAATTGCTGAATTATGAAGAATCAAAAATTTTTGGTACGTTTTCTGTGCGTCTTCCTGGCCGTGCTGATGATCCTCTCGGTGATCATGATGGTCATCCCGGTCCGGGCCGTGAGCGAAAACGACATAGCGCTGCTCAAAGCCCGGCGCGTCGAGCTGGAGAAGCAGCTGGCCGAGCAGGATGAACTGATCCGCACCCTGACGGAGAACCGGGCGCTGATCATCGACCGGAAGGCGGCGCTCGACAAGCGCATAGAGCTCAACCGGGAGAACATCGATCTCATGAACGAGCAGATCGACGCCTACGAGACGCTGATCGAGGAGAAAGCCCGGGAATACGCCGATGCCGTGGAGGCCGAGAACACCCAGTCAGACCTCTTCCGCAAGAGGGTTCGGGCCATGGAAGAGGGCGGGAGTTACTCCTATATCGCCTTCCTGTTCGCGGCCGAGAGCGTTTCGGATTTCCTTTCCAGACTGGGCGATATCGATGACATCATGCATTACGACCGTCAGCTGGAGGACGACCTGCGCGAGTCCCGCGCCCGGGTCGATCAGCTGAAAAAGGAGTATGTCCGGATCCAGGAAGAGCAGTCCGCGGTCCGTGATGAGCTTACGGGCAAAAAGGAGCTTCTTGACGGGCAGATCGAGGCGGCCTGCCGCCTGATCGAGAGCCTGGAGGAAAATACCGATGACGCCCGCGCGGAGTATGACGCCATCGAAAAGGCGGAGGCGGAGGCCTACGCGGCCGAACAGCAGGCCATCCGTCAGTACGCCGCCGAGCAGTATGCCCTGCAGCTGGCGGCGCGCGCCGCCCAGCAGCAGGCGGCAGGCGGGACGGGGACATATGCCGGCGCGTCCGGCGCGTTCTCCGGCAGCTTTATCTGGCCGGTGGACAGCACCTATGTATCCTCCGGCTACGGAGGGCGTTCGGCGCCGACGGCAGGAGCTTCCACTTACCATCAGGCCATCGACATCAGCGCCGCGGCCGGCTCACCCATCTATGCCGCCGCCGACGGCACGGTGACCATTGCCACGTACAATAACGGTCTGGGCAACTATGTCAGTATCGCCCATGACGGCAGCACCTCTACCCGTTACTCCCACATGACCAACTATATAGTCCAGCCCGGGCAGTACGTGACCCAGGGGCAGATCATCGGATATGTGGGCGCCACGGGCATCGCCACCGGCAACCATCTGGACTTCGCCGTGACCTCCAACGGACAGCAGGTGGATCCGCTGCAGTACTACGACACCTCCGCGCTGTATTTAGGCTACTGACTTGAAGCGCGGTTCGACATCATATCGGGAGTGTTCCGTAAATGAGAAAAGTACCTAAGTTCGTATGGTCGCTTCTGGCCTGCGTCGTGTGCATCGTCGCCACGGCAGCGGTCTGTCTGCTGACCGCGGACCAGGGGAGCAGCTCGGACAAGTACCTCGAGATCCTGAGCATCATCAACAACGACTATTATAAGGAAGTGGACATCTCCGGCATGGAGGATGCCTCCGCTTCGGCCATGGTGGCTGCTCTGCAGGACGAGAGCAGCTACTATATGAACCCCAAGCAGTACGAGGAATACAAGCTCACGATGACCAACCGGTACGTCGGCATCGGGATCACCACCGAGTACAACGAGCGCTACGGGTATCTCGCGGTGATCTCCGTGACGCCCGGTTCTCCGGCCGATCAGGCGCACATCAAGATCGGAAACATGATCGCTTCGGTGAACAGCATCAACGTCTCTCAGTATACCCCCGAACAGCTCAACGAGCTGCTGCGCGGCTTTGACGAGGCGGAGAATGAGGAGGACAAGTACTTTACGCTCCGGCTGCTCAATTCCCAGGGCGGCAAGGCTGAGGTCCGGCTCAAGTGCGAGCTGATCTATGCCGAACCGGTGTACTGCACCATGATCGAGGACACGAGCATCGGCTACATGCTGATCAAGAACTTCGACGACAGCTCCGCGGCCAGTTTCAGAAACGGAATGGAAATGCTGCGCGGGATCGGAGCGCAGTCGGTGATCATCGACGTGCGCGACAATGTCAGCGGCAAACCCGGGGAACTGTCGGAGGTCCTGGACTATCTGCTTCCCAAAGGCGACATGTTCCTGCTGCGGGACCGCAGCGGAAAGGAGACCTCATACTCCTCCGGAAACTCCGCCTTGAATCTGCCGATGGTGGTCATGGTGAACGAGAACACGGCCTGCGCGGCCGAGGTGTTCGCGTGCGTCATGCAGCAGGCCGGATTCCGCATCGTCGGGCGCCGCACCGCCGCCGACGCTCAGAGCCAGGCCATTATCGAGCTGGCTGACGGAAGCGCGGTAAGGCTCTCCCGGTACGAATACCTTACGCCGGATAAGAAGAGCATGGCGGATCTGGGCGGCGTATCGCCGGACGTCGTGTCTTACCAGATCGAAGACAGCGACATGGACGTGCAGCTGGAAGCCGCTTTGGATATCCTGGAATAAAACCCGATTGAAAAGGCCTCGTTCTATTGACAGAAAGAGGTCTTTTTCGTATAATACCGGAGTATTAAGGGGCGCCGTGGACATTGTTGTGCGGTGCGCCTTTATATCATATCCCGCACTGAGCGAGGACCCCTTTACGAAAGGATGATTACTATGCCCGACGACAGCCGGTACAGAATGAGCCGGGAACACCTGGAAGAACTGAAGGAAAAACTGGAATATCTCCAGACTGTGCGTGAAAAGGAAGTATCCGAGCAGATCCGGGAGGCGCGCTCTTTCGGCGACCTGTCGGAAAACAGCGAGTACGACGAGGCGAAGACCGAACAGGGGAGACTTTATTCCCAAATCGCTGATCTCAGGGACCTGATCGAGAACGCCGTTATCATTGAGGTCACCCGTACGGGCAGCCGCGGCGTTGTCATGGGCAGCCGCGTCACCGTGCGCGAGCAGTCCGATACCGAGACGGAGACCTATGAGATCGTCGGCAGTCAGGAAGCCGATCCCATGGCCGGGCGCATTTCCGACGAGTCTCCTTTGGGACGGAGCCTGATGGGACACAGCGAGGGCGACGTCGTATCCTTTGAGGCGCCCGCCGGCGTGCTCCGCTATGAGATCGTCCGTATAGAGAACTGATTCAAGGAGTTATATATGGCAGGGGAAAAGAACAACCCGGTCTCCGGGCAGGATGTCAATCAGCTCGCGCAGGTCCGCCGCGACAAGCTCGCCGAGCTGCAGCGATCCGGGAAGGATCCCTTCGCGATCGTCCGCTACGAGCAGACCCACCACAGCGCGGAGATCCTCTCCGCCTTTGACGCGCTCGAGGGGCAGACCGTTTCCGTCGCGGGGCGCATGATGAGCAAACGGGTGATGGGCAAGGCTTCCTTTATCCACATCAAGGACCTGCAGGGTCAGATCCAGTGCTATGTGACCCGGGACGACCTGGGCGAGGAGGCCTATGCGGCGTTCAAAAAGCTGGACATCGGAGACATCGTGGGCGTCAGCGGCTTCGTGTTCAAAACGAAAATGGGCGAGGTCACGATCCACGCGCGCGAGCTCACTCTGCTGAGCAAATCCCTCCTGCCGCTTCCGGAGAAATTCCACGGGCTGAGCGATACCGATCTTCGCTATCGCCAGCGGTATGTGGATCTGATCATGAACGACGACGTGCGCGAGACCTTTGTCAAGCGCTCCAGGATCCTCCACGAGATCCGCTCCTTCCTGGATGACCGGGGCTTCATGGAGGTCGAAACGCCGATGCTGGTATACAATGCCGGCGGAGCGGCAGCCCGTCCGTTCAACACTCACTATAACGCTCTGAACGCGGACGTGAAGCTCAGGATCTCTCTGGAGCTCTATCTCAAGCGCCTGATCATCGGCGGGCTCGAGAAGGTCTACGAGATCGGAAGAGTATTCCGCAACGAAGGCATCGACACAAAGCACAACCCGGAATTCACGATGCTGGAGCTCTATCAGGCGTACACCGACTACAACGGCATGATGGAGCTCACCGAATCCCTGTTCCGGCATCTGGCTCAGAGCGTATGCGGCTCGTCCGTGATCACCTACGGCGACAGACAGCTGGACCTGGGCAGCCCATTCCGCCGCCTGACCATGACCGACGCCATCCGGGAGGAGACCGGCATCGACTTTGACGCGATCGGTTCCGATGAGGAGGCCAAGGCTCTGGCCAAAGAGCGGGGCATCGCCTTCGAGAACCGTCACAAGAAGGGCGACATCGTCAACCTGTTCTTTGACGAGTACTGTGAGGACAAGATGATCCAGCCCACCTTTATCATGGACCATCCCATCGAGATCTCGCCGCTTACCAAGAAAAAGCCTTCGGATCCCACCAAGGTGGAGCGCTTCGAGCTGTACATCAACGGCTGGGAGATGTGCAACGCCTATTCCGAGCTCAACGATCCGATCGATCAGCGCGAGCGCTTTAAGGCCCAGGATGCCCTGGCCGACGCCGGCGACGAGGAGGCCAACCACACGGACGAGGATTTCCTGCGCGCCATGGAGATCGGCATGCCCCCTACGGGCGGGATCGGCTACGGCATCGACCGGCTCGTCATGCTGCTCACCGACTCCGCCTCCATCCGTGACGTGCTGTTTTTCCCGACTCTTAAGCCTGAGCAGGGATCGACCGCCCGCTGACCCATAAAAAAGAACCGCCTTGAATGAAGCGGTTCTTTTTCATGCCCGGAGCGCGTTACGCGCGGTCAAGAAAGTATACGGTCAGCAGATCCACGCAGGCGTCGTAGCTTTTCATGCCCCGGTCGTCGCCGTAGGTCCGCAGCACCTGCTCATAGACCCGGTCCGTGACCTCGGCCACGGGCGTGTCGTACCGGTCCCAGTAGGCATTGTGCGCATGCAGATCGCGGCGCACATCCTCGCCGAGCGTATCGTATACGCCCAGCCACCGCTCGTGATCCGTGCCGTGGAGGGCGTTGCCGAGATAAACGTAAGCCATCAGCGCGCCGGAGTAGACAAAGACGGGATCCCCGTCCGCCAGGCAGGCGGCCACGGCAACAAAATTTGCCTCGTCCTCTCCCGCCACGCCGCGCTGGTGCGCCAGCTCGTGCGCGACGGTGGCGGGCAGCAGCGCCATGGGGCAGTCGATGTTCACGTTGGCCTCGGCGGTGAAGCAGAAAAAGTATCCGGTGTTGTTCATAAAGCTCATGAGCCGGGAGAAAACCGCGGGTTTGGCGCGCAGATCGGGGCCTTTCAGACAGGGAAAGTCCTTTTCCACAGCCCGGTAAAGAACCTCCGAGCGGTCAAAAACAGCGCTGAGATCCGCCGTGAACAGGCCGCTTTCATCGCGTGCCACCCGGGGGGAATACTCATTGGCCAGCCCGGCGAAGTACTCTGTCGCCCGGGCGAGCTCTTCGGCGGAGACCGCCCTGCGCTCCAGACCCGAGCGCTCGGAGAAGCTGTCGGTGTAATAGCATACGCCCCACCACAGGCAGAACAGCCCGAACAGGACCGAGGCAAGCGTAAACAGCGCTTCGGCCCGGCGGCGCAGATCCGCGAATCCGCGCCGCCGGATCAGGCAGACGGCGAGGCGCGCGGCAAAGCACAGCACCGTCAGCACCCAAAGAGCGATGACCCACTCCGCCAGAGAGAAACGCACCGCGGACGTCAAGCGTCCGGCAGCGGCATGCCAGGGATGGACGACAGCGCGAAAGAGCGCGTTCATCCACTCGCGGCGGCCGCGAAAACAGAAATAGAACCCCGTCCACAGCAGGGAAAGACACAGCAGACCGCGCCTGAGCGCGTCTGCCGGACGTATCCGCTTCACACCGCTTCGTTTTTCCGTAGTTTTCATGGCGACATTGTACTCCGCGGCGGGGCGCGGGGGCAAGTTTTTTCGGCGGGAGAACCTTTGGCGGGTGTTTTTCGTCTGAATGTACGGTGGGAGATCTCCCGCCGCAAAAGAATAAGAAACGAGTGTATGCTTATGAAAACAAGATTATTTCTTCTGTTTCTCTGCTCCGCGCTGATCCTGTCGGCCGCGGGCTGCTCCTCCGGCGAGCCCGAAAAAGCTCCCGAGCCCGCCGCGGCGGACAGCGCTTCCGGAGAAGAAGTGTTTGAAAACGAGGGGCTGCGTCTTCCCGTATCTGAGGATATGCGTGACGCGGTGATCGTGAAGACCGACGAAGCCGGCCGTATTTTCTCGGTCTATGAGAAGGCCTCTGTGGAGGCGGCCGAGCGGCTCCGCGCGGCCGAGGCCGGAACGGACCCGGGCAATACCGGCGAAGGCTGGCTGTTCGGCATTGAACTGGTGAACGAGGCACAGCTGCACGAGATGCTCTGTTCGGATATGTCCGGAGCCGATGTGTTCGCGCGCACGGCGGACGGCGGAGCGTATCTCTACCTCCACCCCACGGACGTCCGCATGGTCCGCGACGGGGACGACGCCTACGGTGAGCAGGACCGGGCAGCCTGGGCCGCCGCCACGGAATGGGCCGCCGGCATGCCCGGCAGGCTCGTTGAGGAAAACGCTCTCACCGCGTACCGCCGCAGCAACACCGAACTGGATATGGTCCTGGCGCGCATCCTCTACCGCGGCGACGTGCATTACGAGCTGACCTCCCTGGCGCACGGCACATTTACCCCCAATGCCGCCGAAGCGGCGCCCTGCATAGAGGCGCTGGCCGATCTGACCTATGAATACGCCGACGCGTCACAGACCCCGGACGGGGAGTACATCGTAATGAATCTTCCCGACGAGGATACCCGCTTTGATTTCTTCCTGGGCGGAGACGGCAGCTATGTCCGTAAAGTCCGGGGAGACTATGAGGAGCTCTACCGGGCCGAGGGCGGAGCCGACGTGATCTCTCCGGTCCGCGCTCTGTACGATTCCCTGGCCGCCGCGGCCGGCAAGGCGGACTACGACTATGAAGCCTATAACGCCGCGATGCAGTCCGTGCTGGACGAATACGCTGCCCTGGATGCCGCGGCGCTGGAGAACTACGACGAAAGCGCTCATCCCGAACTCCCCTGGTACACCGCGGCCATCGCCAACACCGTACGCAACGATCTGTATTACGGGGTTTATGATTTTGACGGAAACGATGTTCCCGAACTGATCATTGCCGCGGGCGACGACACAGTGCAGGTGCCCGAAGCCGTATACGCGTTCGACGGCGCCAAAATGGTATATCTGTTCAAGGAGCATCCGATGGGCGAGCGGGCGTATCTTACCTGGAACGGCGAGCTGTTTGCGACACACGGCTCGGGCGGCGCGGCATCCGGGATCGTGGCTCTTTACCGGATGGCCGCCGACGGCAGGAGCGCCGAGCTTGTCGAGGTCATGGACTATGAGTACTCTCCGGACACCACTACCGTGACCTATACGCCTGAGCTGGGGAACATGACCCCCGAGGAATTCACGGCGCTGGATCTCGGCGAAGCTCCGTCCGGTATCGAGTATGTGCGCTTCGCGTCCCGGAAGGGGTCCGAAGGCTTTGTCGGCATGGCCAATCCCTGGAGCGAAGCCGCATCCGCCGCGGAGGCCGCGCAGGGAGCGGGTCTGGACGGCTTTACGATCCCTGAGGTCTTCAGCTGCTTCCCGGACGAACCCACCGCTGCCTTCCTGTATATGGACGGTATGGCGGAGGCGATCCTGGACGCGGGCGATGATCATCTGCTCCTACGGAAGGGGACCGGCAGCGTCGACATCTCCGGCGACTACAACATGTATCCCGAAGAGCGGGATATCAACTGGAAGGGTCTCGCGATCCACTGCCGGGGCGACGAAGGCATGGTGCGTACCGCCTGGTGGAGCTTCGGAGGAAACGCCTTCTCGCTGAGCTTCAATACCGATGACACCACTCTTCCGGGCCTGACCGACGATCAGGTCACCTCCCTGGTCAATCAGATCCAGTAAGAAGTTTACATAATTCACCGTATTCGCAAAACAGAGCGGCCCGCCTTTACGGCGGGCCGCTCATTCTTTTGACAAAGTATCACATAGTTTTTGGGACAGCTCTGCCGCTTATACCCCTATCAGCTGTGCTCCCGGGTCCAGATCATACAGGACGCTGTTGATCTCGATGATCCTGTAGTCGCCGGAACGGACGAAATACCCGACCACGATGTCAAAAAGGTTGTTGTTCGTTACGGAATACCCCGCGCTGGCCACCAGAGCGGAAAACTCTTCCCAGGGCAGCTCCAGCGCAAGACCGAACGCGACGGCTGTTACTTTTGCGGGGGTGTAGTTCACGTTGCTCATGATTTTGGAATACACGCTTTTGTGGACCCAGGCTTTTTTGTACAGCTCCGGACCCTTCAGGGCGCGTTCATACCGCAGCCGGTCCAGCATGACGGCGAAGGTTTCCCCCCGATGTCTGAGCAGATAGTCCAGACTTTCCGTGTCCTCCCCGTCCGCTTTCTCTTCCTCCTTCCGGACGCCGTCAGCGTCCAGCAGGAGAGAATAGGCCCGTCCGTCGTCCGACGGTACGCCGGAGAAGAGCCTGGCGCCCAGGTTGAACGTGCTCCTCCGATAGGCCACGATATAAACCGTCATGTCCCGCTCCTGGAGGTAATCGCCGATGGTGTTCCGGGCGATCTGCAGCGCGTCGTCGTTTGGATAGCCGAACGTACCGCCGGAGATGACCGGAAAGGCTACGGAGCAGCAGCCCTTCTCCTCGGCCAGGCGCAGGGAGTTGAGATAGCAGCGCTCAAGCAGTTCGGCCTCGCCGTGCTCCCCATCCTGCCAGATGGGACCGTATGTGTGGATGATGTATTTCGCCGGAAGATCATAGCCTCCCGTTACGGACGCCTCTCCGACATCCAGATACGCAAGCCGGGCGAGCTCGGCCTCCAGTTCCGGTCCGGCCGCCGTGTGAATGGCGAGATCGCTGCCTCCGGAACCAGAATACCACCGGTCGGTGGGGTCCACAATGGCGTCCACATTCATGCGGGTGATGTCTTCGCGGATCATATACAGCGGCATGCAGCATCGCTCCCTGTTTTCTCTGATATATTGATATTAGCAGGACGCGGCCGGCTTTTCAATCCCGAAGGGGCACACCGCGCTTATCTGTCCGCGAAAGGGAAGCGGAGGCATGGACTCATGCCTCCGCTGTTTATATCAGGGGACGCCCCGAACGATCATTTGTAGAAGTCGGCGCAGAGCTTTTTGGCTTCGTCCTGGATGATGCCGTTTTTCCAGGCGGTGCGCTCGTCTCCTCGCAGGCCCATGATCATGCCGCTCCAGCAGTACCCGCCGCCGGGGGCAAGGCGGTTGATGGTGTCGCGCACGGCATTGCGCAGCTCCTCTTCGGTGACATCGGCCTCCAGCAGACGGCCGCGTCCGTCGAAGCCTCCCTGAATGACCATACTGTTGCCGTATTTGGCCTTTACCGCGTCCAGATCGTTGCTGGTCTGAGCGGGGTTCCAGTGGTCGACGCCGATATCTCTCCAGGACTGGATCAGCTCCATGGCCTCGCCGCAGCAGTGCATGGCAATGTGCAGGCCCCGGTCTCTGCCGTACTTGGCGAGTCGGTCGTGGTAGGGGAGGATCAGCTCGCGCCACATCGCTTCGGATACGAAGGGCGCTCTCCAGCTGCACACGTCGTCCGCCAGGGCGATGATGTCCGGATTCAGGATCGGGACTACCTTGTCCGCCACGCTCTCAAAGAAGGTGCACAGATAATCCAGCAGCGCGTGGACCTCCTCGGGCTCCTCAAACATGGCGATCATACCGTTCTCAAAGCCCATGAAGGACACCAGATCCATAAAGAAGCCGAAATGCAGGTCCAGGGAGATGGCCGTGGTCTCACGGGTACAGCCCATGGATTCGTACTGATCCAGCTGCTTTTTGATCATGCCCTCCCAGTCAATCCCGCTGATGTCCGGCGCCTTGATCACGTCGCGCCAGCGGGTGATGTCGTCGAGGATGAAGTTGCCGGGCTCGGGCAGGCGGCCGCCCATGGCCTCGTCGTTGCCCACCCAAGTAACGCCCCAGATATCCTTCACGTCGGCGAAACGGTGGCCGGCCAGGTAGGTCGGCGTGAACAGAATGTTGGCGACCGGTTCCTTCGCTCCGGGCATGGGGCCGAAGCTGGCCGCGGGGATATACTCGGGGATATCTCCGTCCAGACAGCGCAGGTAGTTTTCTTTCGGTGTCAGATGTGCGGACATAGCTTTTCCTCCTCCTTATCTTCAGATGGCGGTTTTTGCCCGCGGCTCCGCCGACAGGCCCCTTCGGCCCTGTCCTCCTCGCGCGGCTTGCCGCGGCCTTTCGTTGATTTTACACAAACCCATTTCACTTTATTCCAATCTGTTTGGAAAAACAATCCAAACAGATCATGAAGATACCGCGCTCTTTTCATACATTTTGTGCAACGGACACCCGAATAGTGCGCAAAGGCGGAAAAAACCGATTGATTTCCGTAATGAATTGTTATAATATTATTATGTATAAATATATCTATGTATGTTGATTCCGAAACAACGGTTCCGGCGCCTGCCGGCAGTGAAAACAACGGAGGATAACGGAATGGATAAACTCTGGAAAAAGATCAGCGGCCTGTTTTTCGCCTCCCTGATGACCGTGGCTCTGACGGGGCGGGTCAGCGCGGGCAATGAGGAGGAGCCTCTTCCCGACGCGGCGCCGCCGGCGATCATAGAGCCCGCTCCCGAGACCGCGCCGACCGAGCATCCCAAGGAGGAACCGGCGGTTCCCGCCGTGACCGTGCCTGTGACGCAGGCTGTTCCGCCTGCGGTGCCCAATACTCCGGCTGCTCCCGAGACCCCGGCTGCTCCCAATACTCCGGCTGCTCCCGAGACCCCGGCCGCTCCCGAGACCCCGGCTGCTCCCGAGACCCCGGCCGCTCCCGAGACTCCGGCCGCTCCCGAGAATCCGGCGGCTCCCGAGATTCCGGCCGCTCCCGAGACCACGGTAATTCCCGAAACTCCCGAAGCGCCCGCGGTTCCGGAGACCCCCGAAACTCCCGAGACCCCCGATAGTCCGGAGGTGCCCGAAACTCCCGAGGATCCCGAAGCTCCCGAGGTACCCGAGACTCCGAAGACTCCCGAGATCCCGGAGACACCCGAAGCGCCCGAGACCCCGGAGACACCCGAAGCTCCCGAGGTGCCGGAGGCACCCGAAGCTCCCGAGGTGCCGGAGGCACCGGAGATCCCCGAGACCCCGGAGACACCCGAAACGCCCGAGACCCCGGAGACACCCGAAACGCCCGAGACCCCGGAGATTCCCGAAATGCCCGAAACCCCGGAGACTCCCGAAATATCGGAGATCCCCGAGAGCCCGGAAACTCTCGCAGCCCCGGTCGTGACGCAGACGGTCCCGGCGGCGAATGCCTCGTCCGGCTCCGTCCCCGGCGTCCTGCGCGTCGTCGCCCGGCCGATGGCCGCCCTGATGTCTCCCGCTTCGCCCGGCGATCCCGCCGACCCCGCGGGCGATCCGCCTGCCCCTCTCGGCGCTCCCGCGCCGGCAGCCGGCACGGTCACCCTCGGCGATACGGTCGTCGACGCCACGGCCGTGCTGCCCGAAGGCGTTGCCCGAGGCACGGACGGAAGCCTGTCCCTTACGAACTACAACGGCGCGGACGTCACGCTCGACTGCCTCGACTGCGGCGTCACCATCCTCTCGGCCGGTGTCAACCGCATCGGCTCCATCCTCAGCGACGGGGACGTGAACGTGATCGGCACGGGCATACTGCTGGTGGACAGCATCACGCTTTACGGAGAAACGGACGCGGTGAACTTCAACCTGCTGTCCAACACCGAGATCTATGACGAAGATTCCGGAAGCGTGGCCGTATTCCTGAAGACGGGAGAAAACGAATACACCATGATCAATAATGGTGTTCTCGGCCTTTTGGATGAGGTGTATGAGATCCCAGAGGGGATCACGCTGGTCATTCCGGACGGTGAGACCCTTCAGCTGGAGGGCCTGTACGAGGTCACACCTTACGGCCCTCTCGGACCCACCGGGGACCCGACATATACGATCCATTATTCCATGTCGACTCCCACGGCCAAGTGTTCGCCCACACAGGCGACTCTCTCCGTTTCCCGGCTGATCGCGCAGGCCGGATCGCAGATTAATCTTGTCTCGCGGATGCTGCGTACGGTGTCTGCTCTGGGCCTCAGCGGAACCGGATCCTATATCGACAGCCTGTGGATATCGGCAGGATGCGGGTTTATCATGGGGGATGAGTGCACGGTGAACACTCTGAGCGTAAACGGCATGGGAGCCGAGCTCACGATCGGCTCTGACGATACCATTGAAAACCTGATTACCACCGATAACCCCGGTCACGAAAATATACTCACCGTGTTCTGCGGAAAAGAAATGGCTGACGGAGGCTCGTCTCTCACGATCGGCTCTGTCGGGGATGACGTCACGGTACTCGCAACCGGGGGAACGCTGACGATGAACGGATCAAGTTCACATGTCAATACAGTGTTCTGGACCGAGCAATGCGGACCCACCGTGATCGATAACAGTACGTCCGGAGGGGCAGCGGAGAGCGAATCACCCCTTGTCCTGCGCCCGAACGATGCCATTCAGCCGGTGGGGCTGTCCGGAGATACGCCGGTCAGTGTTGATTTCGCATATTATCATATGCTGGATAAATTATTGGGACAGATCAACACTCCGGGCAAAATGTATCCGCCGGAGGACAAACCCACGTATATGACACAGCCGTCTCTCAAAGCTTCCGGACAAGTCACCATTACCGCGAACGATTTGAGTTATAACGCACTGAAGACCATATTCACCGCCGAGCTTGAGACTGAATACCCTTTATTCGACAGACAGATCACGGCTTTTCAGCTGGTGATGAAAAAACAGGACGGGACGCTCTACACAGAGATACTGTACAAGGACCGTACAGATCCCGTCGAATCAGGAGAAGTGTGCAGTATCCGGGCCCTGTATTGTCCCTTTAATATGGACAGCGGATTCTCAGGCCTGAACGTATTGACGACGACCACTTCCGCCACGGGTACCGGTATCCTGGGCGGAAACGGCTCGGGCTCCAGCGGCGGCAGGTTCATTCTTCGCTCCACCGGCGCCTCCCGCCACGGAACGACGCCCACGGATCCCGGCTCGACGACCGATCCGGCCGACCCCGGAGCGTCCGATCCCGGCGCTGCCGCGTCCCCGGGTTCACAGACCGGACCCACCGGGACCACCGCCGGGACCGACGCCGGCGAAAAGGCCCCCAACACGCTCAGAGCCGTAGTGACGGCGCTCCCCGGGAAGGGACAGAACACTTACAGGCTTGCGGTGTACGACGCCGCGGGACGCCGCGCCAATCTCCCGGCCGGCGCCTCGGTGCGCGCGAAAATGCGCTTCGAGCTCCCCGCGGACTGGAAGGCGGACAGCATCTTCGCGGTGTTCCGCCTGCCGGACGGATCGCTGAAAGCCGTCAAAGCGGCATACGATCCCGCCTCGGGCACTCTCAGCTTCCTCGCCGATACGGCCGGCGAATTCACTCTCATTAATTATGAATTTCATGGAAAGCTCTTCGGCAAGGAATTCTATGCGGCGTTGGAGACTTATCTTGCCGCACTGTGAGGAGGTATCCGAATGCGTGCACTTTGGAAAAGGATCACCGGACTTTTCTTCGCCTCTCTGCTTACCGTCGGCTTGACGAGCAGGGCCAGGGCCGAGAATGAGGAAGCGGCGCTTCCCGAAAGCGCCCCCACGGCGGTCGTTGAGAACGCGGAAGAGCCCGGAAAGGCTTCTGCTGCGCCTGCCGCGCCGGCAGCCCCGGAAGCCCCGGCTGCTCCGGCCGTACCCGCTGCGCCGGAAGCTCCGGCCGCACCCGCTGCGCCGGAAGCTCCCGCCGTGCCCGAAGTTCCCGCAGCGCCCGCCGCGCCCGTGACTCCCACAGCTCCGGCAGCGCCGGAGGCCCCCGCAGCACAGGCTGCACCAACAGCGCCCGAGGCCCCTGAGGCTCCTGCCGCCCCTGAGGCTCCCGCCGCTCCGGAAGCTCCCACAGTGCCCGAGGCCCCCGCAGCGCCCGAGGCCCCCGAAACTCCGGAGAGCCCCGAGACCCCTGAGACACCGGAAGCTCCCGAGACCCCTGAGAGCCCTGAGACACCGGAGAGCCCCGAAACGCCGGATAGCCCGGATAGCCCGGAGACGCCGGAGACTCCCGAAACTCCCGAGACGCCGGAGACTCCCGAGACACCGGGGACTCCCGAGACGCCGGAAACTCCCGAGACCCCGGTGATCCCCGAGACACCGGAAGCTCCCGAGACGCCGGAAGCCCCTGAGACCCCGGAGATCCCCAAAGCCCCCGAGACTCAGACAGCTCCCTACGTGCCGGGATCGTCCTCGTCGGCGAGTGTTCCCCGCGCCGCATTTGCCGTCTCCGGCACCCGCTCAGCGCCCCGACTGACGACTCCCCCTCCCGGCGAGAGCCCCACCGACCCCGCGCCGAACGAGTGCGTGCTCACCGGCGACATGGAGCCGCAGACCGTTACATCCGAAACGGACCTCACCATCTATATGTCCGGCACGCAGCATATCACCAAGCTCACCGGCGACGGCAACGTATACATCATCGGCACGGGCATCCTGCTCGTGGACGACATCGATATTCTGGAGGGCTGCGGCCTCTATCTGCAGTCCATGGAAGAGATCTACGGGAAGGACGGAGGCACTCCGGCGCTCTTTGTCTTCAGCGAGGAATCGGACGGGGTGAGGACCTACACGCTGGTCAACGGCACCAACGAAGACGGCTCGGCCATCGTCCCTGCCATCCTGGACGAGGTGTACAACATCCCCTCCGGCGTGTCGCTGGTAGTGCCCGACGGAGCGGAGCTGGTGATGCAGGGCCTGGCGATCCGCAGCGAGACCGGCCGGGACGAAAACGGAGATCCCGCCACCCTGGTGACCTATTCCACCACTGAGATGCCGCCCGAGCAGCTCGCGGAGAGCACGTCGGAAACCGCTGTTTCGTGCCCGACGCTGAACATCGCCGACGGCGCCCGGTTCATCGTCGACTCCGGCGCCTCGTTCCTGATCAACACCATCAAGAAAGACATGAACACGGTGCTCCCCGCCATCAATATCAGCGGCCTGTTTGAAACGCAGGCGGATGTTGTCAGCGCCGGCGTCACCGTGAACAGCACCGGCATGCTCGGCGGCATCGGAGCGTTCATCAACTCGCAGATCATCATCAACGGCGGCCGGACGGAGGCCCTTGATCTCACCGTTGCCGGCACGGACATATACCTGAACGGCACCGGCGCGGACCTGAACTCTCTCACCGTCCTTGAAGATCCCACGGTGGGCGAGGGGGAATGGGCGTACAAGAACGGGTCTCTGCTTGTGTACACCGGGAATCCCACCGTTGGAACGCTGCAGCTCGAAAGCGGCGCCACTCTGGAGGTGCAGACCACCTCCCGCCCGAATGACGATTCGTTTATCGGGACAAACGACACGGTCACGGTCACCGGAGGACTCTCCGGCGCCGGCAGCGTCGTCATGAGATCCGGCGTGCTCACCATAGATCCCGAAGCCTCGGTGAGCAGAAGCAACATTGTTGCCCCAAAGGTTGATGATCTGTTCGGGATCACTCTCGGAACTGTGTACGACTACACCGGAACGATCAAAAACGCTATTGCCTCCGCGTGGTTTTCCCTCCCGCGGACGGAGCCCGACACCATCGCCGCGGCGTCCGGCGCCGTGCCGGTGATCGGCCTTACCATCGACGGCGGTTATTATACGGGCGGGTTCGCCCCGGGACGTTTTGATGGCAACGTTAAATCCGGAAACATCTCCTCCATCGGAACCTTTGCGGGCGACACTGTCAGCATCGCCGCGCTCAAGGCGGCTTTCGGCGCAGAGGCTTTGTCGTATACTTATGACGTGTTAGGCTCCCCCACCACAAAGGACAAGACCGTCCTTCTGGAGATGTGCGTGGACGGCGTATACAGCTACCGCCTCCTTGAGGGGGACGATTCCGTCCCGGCGGCAAATGTGGAGCGGATCCTGTGCTATTTCGAGCTGTTCACGCCCAACGGCTTCGGCGGCAGCACCATCACGGCTACCAGCACGGACTTTACCGGCACGGGCATTCTGGGAGGCTCCGGAGCGGGCTCCGTGACCGGCGGCACGACACGACTGGCCATTGCCGGCAGAAGGCAGCCGACGCCCGATCCCGATCCCGACCCCGATCCGGCTCCGGACCCCGATCCCGACCCGGCTCCGGACCCCGACCCCGATCCCGATCCGGCCCCTGCTGAGAAAAACGCGCCCGCGGCTCTGAGAGCAGAGACCACCGCGCTTCCCGAGACGGGCGATCATACGTACCTTCTCTCCGTATACAACGCCGCAGGGAGGGAGATCACCGACCTGGCCGGAGCGAAGGTCCGGGCGAGGATGCGCTTCACCCTGCCGGACGGATGGAATAAGAACAGCGTTTTCGCGGTGTTCCGCCTGCCCGGCGGCGGCCTTAAGGCGGTGAAAGCCACCGTCGATCCGGCGAACGGCCTGCTGACTTTCTACACCGACACCTTGGGAGAATTCACCCTTGTGAGCTTTGAATACACAGGAACGCTGTATACTCCCGAATTCTACGACGCCCTGGAGGCATATCTGGCCGCCCTGGCATAAACGGCCGAAAGAAGCACAGCACCAAAGAGCGGTATCCCTCACGAGGGGGGATACCGCTCTTTGCGCTGTTCGGGCGGGGGGATGAAACGCCCGGGAAAGGCTGTCCGCCGGGCAGTCTTTCACGGTCTCGTCCGCTTTTTGCTCAGCCTTTCGCCGGAGGCATGGGGAAGGTCCATTCTTTCCCTTCTTCCATGCCCCAGAGACCGGACGGGCAAAGTCGAATTCCATCTCGGAGGGGAGATCAAGGTCGGAGCTGTGCCGGAATCCCCGGGAGGAAAGACCGGCCATCAGGTCGTCCAGCTTTTCCGCGGGAACGGACATGATGATCTCGTTTTTCCCGGTGAGCGCGCGCTCCTGCTCACCCGGGTCGGGGATGGCGACGGAATACTCCTTTTCCAGGAAGCTTGTCACCAGCGTGTGGACGCAGGAGTCGATCGGGTCCATCCGCACCTCGAGCATCTTCCCGCTGCGGTATTTCACGGCGGTGAGCAGGGAGCGCAGCTGGAAATTGTCGTCGCAGTTGATCAGCAGCACGTCCGCCTCAAACTCCGCGCTGTCCGCCGGGGCCATCAGCAGGCCTTTGTATTTCCCGAGCGGGAGTCTCGGGAACGCGGAGAAGAATCGCTCCGCTTTTTCGGGATCCGTAACGCCCATCAGCGGCTTGATGATCTCATAGCTCTCCGTTCCGGGGGAGCAGTCGGCGTAACCGAGCGCCACGGCTGGCGCCCAGCACCATTCCGAGCTCTTGTCCGTATAGACGGTCAGACCCTGACGCTTCACCAGCGCGAAAGCCTGGCAAAGGGAGAGATGGCCGTATGCGTCCCGGGCCCGGATCGCGTTTTCGGGCACGTCGGCGGGATCTTCGATGAATTTCACCGCCTGAATGTTCAGCTTCAGCTTCAGAGCTTCCTTCAGCCGCGCCGCGGCTTCGTTCGTGCGGTTCATTGCCGTACCTCCGTAATAATAATGATTGCTGCGGTCGTCCTGCCGGGGCTCCGGGAAAATGACAGCGTTTCCGGCCGCGAAAAAACTCTGTCCGGTCCGGCATAGCCCCGAAAGGAGTCTGCCCGGTCCCATTCTATCACCGAACGCGCCGTGCATGAAGAGTTTTTTGTCCGTGTTTCCGGCACGGTACCGGCCCGCGCCGCGCACAGGCTCCTTTCGCGCGGCAGAGCGGCTGAGGCAGGGGCGTCCGTCCCGCCGTGCCCATTGACTTTTTTCCTGTTAAATTATACACTTTACAGTGATCTTTGCGTATAAATACAGAGCATACACGGCATCCCGGGCGGGAACAGGCCCGCCCGAAGAGGAGGATCTGTATGAAAGTCAGATTAGAGCATCTTACCAAGCGATTTCCCAACAGCAACAGGAAAATCAAAACGGAAGTGACGGCCGTCGACGACGTCACTCTCGAGATCCCGGACGGTCAGCTGGCGGTGCTGCTGGGGCCCTCCGGCTGCGGTAAAAGCACGGCGCTGAACCTGATCTGCGGGCTGGAAAAGCCCACGGAGGGCCGGATATACTTCGGTGACGACGATGTAACCGATCTGGCGCCGGAGAACCGCGGCGTGGGTCTGGTGTTCCAGAACTACGCCCTCTACCCCCATATGACGGCGCTGCAGAATATCCTGTTCCCGCTGCAGAATCTGAAAGGGGAGGCCAAACTCAGCCGGGAGCAGATGACGGAAAAGGCAATGGAGGCCGCAAAGCTGGTGCAGATCGAGGAACTGCTGGACCGGAAGCCCGGACAGATGTCCGGCGGACAGCAGCAGCGGGTGGCCATCGCCCGCGCCTTGGTGAAGATGCCCCGGGTCCTGCTGCTGGACGAGCCCCTTTCCAATCTGGACGCGAGGCTGCGCCTCCAGACCCGGGAGGAGCTGCGGCGTATCCAGCGGGAGACCGGCATCACCACGGTTTTTGTCACCCACGACCAGGAGGAGGCCATGAGCATCTCCGACATGATGGTGGTCATGCGAAAGGGAGCCGTTCACCAGACCGGAAAACCTCAGGAGATCTACGACGAGCCGGTGGATCTGTTTGTGGCGAAATTTCTGGGTACGCCCCCCATCAATGTCTTTGAGGGAAAGGTCCGCGGCGGCGTCCTCACCGTGGGCGCCGATGCGGTGATGGAGCTTGAGGACACGCCGGATCGGGATGTCTGGGTCGGCATCCGGCCCGAGGGCTTCATCCCCGACGTCGGCGGCCCGCTTCGCTGCGGCCTTGTGGGCGTGGAGGTGATGGGACGGGACACCACCGTGGTGGCGACCCATCCGGCCTGCGCCGCGGATAACCTGCGGGCCATCATCAGCGCGGACACCGGGATCGGATCCTCCGCCGGCGAGGTGCGCTTCGCCCTGAAGAGAGAAAAGCTCTTCCTCTTCGACAAAGAGACGGAGGAGCGCGTTCCTTTCCGGGCGCGGTGAGAAGGGGAGGAACGGCATGAAGCAGTCCGATCTCAAGGCCTGGCTCTATCTGCTGCCGGCCATCCTGTTTCTGGGGATATTCATGGTATATCCCCTGATCGACGTGTTCATCTATTCCTTTGAGGAGGGCTACAACTCCGCCTCCCAGACGGTGTACGGCGTGGGCTGGTATAACTATTCCTATGTCCTCCACGATCCTTACTTCCTGCAGGCGGTGAAGAACACGTTCATCATCGTGCTCATCACCGTGCCCCTGTCCACCGGCCTGGCTCTGCTCATCAGCGTGGGGCTCAGCTCCGTTAAGCCGCTGAAGGATCTCTACCAGACGGTGTTCTTCCTGCCCTATGTGACCAATACCCTGGCCGTGGGCCTGGTGTTCATGATCCTGTTCAAAAAGACCGCCTATACCGACGGCATGGTGAACCTGCTCATAAACCAATTCGGGGGAGAGAGCGTGGACTTCATCGACGGCCCCTACTGGGCCAAGATGTTCATCATGTGCTTTTATACGATCTGGGTGGTCATGCCCTTCAAGATCCTCATCCTCACCAGCGCCCTGGCGTCCGTTGACAAAACCTATTACAACGCCGCCAAAATAGACGGCACGCCGAGATGGCGCGTCTTTACCCGCATCACTCTCCCCATGATCTCCCCGATGATCTTCTATCTGGTCATCACCGGCTTTATAGGGGCGTTCAAGGCCTACAGCGACGAGGTGGCGCTGTTCGGCACCAATCTGAACGCCGCGGGCATGAACACGATCGTGGGCTATGTCTACGACATGCTCTACGGCGACAGCGGCGGATACCCCTCCTACGCCTCGGCCGCGGCGCTCATCCTGTTTTCCATCGTGCTCACCATCACCTGCGTGAACCTGCTGGTCACGCGCAGGGGTCGGCCCGGGTACGCCGGCGCGCGCTGAGCGTCGTCACCTACACGCTGCTGACGCTCTGGGCCCTTATCGTGCTCTTCCCCTTCTACTGGATGCTCCTCACCTCCGTGAAGAGCTACAGCGCCTACAACGGGGAATACATCCCGCAGTTCTACACGCTCTCGCCCACGTTTGAAAACTACGCCGAAGCGTTCACGGCGGTGCCTCTGGCGCGGTATTTCCTCAACACGCTGATCTTCACCCTGGCGACCACCGCCGCCATGCTGGCGGTGACGGTGTTGGCCGCGTTCGCCTTCTCCCGGCTGGCCTTCCGGGGGAGGAACGTGCTGTTCGCCGCCTTTCTCAGCCTGATGATGATCCCTAACGAGCTGGTCATCATCACCAATTTCGTCACCATCACCGAGTGGCATATGCGCAACACATTCCAGGGCCTGATCCTGCCCTCGGTCACCAGCATCTTTTACATCTATCTGCTGAAGGAAAACTTCGAGCAGATCCCCGACGAGCTGTACAAGGCCGCCAAACTCGACGGCACATCGGACCTTAAATACTTGCTGCGGGTGATGATCCCCATCTGCCGGCCGACGATCATCACTATCACGATCCTGAAGGTCATAGAGTGCTGGAACTCCTATGTATGGCCCCGTCTCATCACCGATGATTCCGATTATTTCCTGGTGTCCAACGGTATTCAGACCATTCGGGAGAGCGGCTTCGGCCGGGAGAACATCCCCGCCATGATGGCGGCGGTGGTGGCCGTATCCCTGCCGCTGATCGTTCTGTTCCTGATCTTCCGCAAAAAGATCATGGACGGCGTTTCGAGAGGGGGGACCAAGGGATGAAGATCCGGCGCGTCCTCGCGGCGCTCGGGCTGCTGTGCTGTCTGGCCCTGCTGACGGGCTGCCACGGCTCGCGGGAGCGAAGCGTATTTGAGATCCCGGAGAGCTTTGACGAAAGCCGGGACTACGACATCACCTTCTGGGCCAAGAACGACACCAACAAGACCCAGGTAAAGATCTATGAGCAGGCGGTGGCGGACTTTGAGGAGCTGTATCCCAATATCCATGTGACGATCCGCTTTTACACCGACTATTCCAAGATCTACAACGACGTCATCACCAACATCTCCACCAACACCACGCCCAACGTATGCATCACCTACCCGGACCACATCGCCACCTATCTCACCGGCGAGGACGTGATGGTGCCTCTCGACGACCTCCTTACGGACCGCTCCTACGGGCTCGGCGGCGAAAAGGTCCGCTTCAACGCCCCGAAAAAGGATGAGATCGTGCCCCAGTTCCTGCGCGAGCTCTCCATCGGCGGCCATACCTACGGCCTGCCCTATATGCGCTCCACCGAGGCGCTCTACGTGAACAAAGACCTTTTGGAGAAGCTGGGCTACTCCGTACCGGAGCAGGTCACGTGGGACTGGGTCTGGGAGGTCGCCGAGGCGGCGCTGGCCAAGGGGCCCGACGGGAACTACCTGGCTAACGGGCAGAAGGTGATGATCCCCTTCATCGTCTATTCCACCGACAACATGATGATCCAGCTCACCAAGCAGAAGGGGAGCGGCTATTCCACCGCGGCCGGGGACATCCTGCTGTTCAACGACGATACCCGGGAGATCCTCTACACCATCGCCGAACACGCGGCCACAAAGGCCTTTTCCACCTTTAAGATCTCCAGCTATCCCGGCAACTTCCTCAACGCGGGCCAGTGCGTCATGGCGCTGGATTCCACCGGCGGCTCCACCTGGATCGGCACCCACGCGCCGCTTATGGACATCAGCCCCGACAAGGTGGTGGACTTCGAGACCGTCGTTCTGCCCGTGCCGCAGCTGGATCCCGAGCATCCGTACATGATCTCCCAGGGCCCCTCCGTGTGCGTTTTCAACAAGGACGACCCGCAGGAGGTCCTGGCCTCCTGGCTGTTCGCTCAGTATCTGATGACGGATAAGGTGCAGATCGCCTATTCCGAAACGGAGGGCTATGTCCCCGTCACTCTCACGGCGCAGAGCGCCCCGGAATATCTGGATTACCTGAGCCGGGCAGGGGAGGATTACAACGAGCATTACGAGGTGAAGATCGCCGCGAGCAAACTGCTGCTGGCGAACATCGACCATACCTTCATCACTCCGGTGTTCAACGGATCCTCGTCCCTGCGTTCGGCCGCGAGTCAGCTGGTCGAAAACGTGGCCAAGTCCGTGCGCCGTAAGGAGAAGGTGGACGACGCCTATATGGACAAGCTGTACGACGACGTGATCTCGCTGTACCGGCTGGACCAGATCGGCGGCACGGCGGTCACCGGGAAAGCGGAGCTCGGCCCGCTGCCGAAAACGGCGCAGATCCTGCTCAAGGGCCTGGGCACCGCCTGGGTGCTGATCGGCGCTTACGCGCTGTGGACATTTGTGATACGAAAAAAGAAGTGACCGTTTTATGAGCAAAAATGACGTCGGAGCTTGATTTGCGGAACGATAAGTATATAATATAGGCATCCACGCGATAGTTATCCGTGAATAAATATGAGGAGGAGAAACGAAAATGAAGAAGTTTTCAGCCCTGCTTCTGGTCCTGGTCATGATCCTGGCCCTTGCCGGCTGCGGCAAAACCGAGGCCGCTCCCGCCGAAGAGCCCGCCGCTCCCGTTGAGGAGCCCGCCGCCGAAGCTCCCGCTGAGGAGCCCGCCGCCGAAGCTCCCGCCGAAGAGCCCGCTGCCGAGCCTGCTGCCGTCATGAGCCACGATGAGTATATCGCCGCTGATGTGGACAGCCCCGTCACCGTGGAGACCTTTGTGCAGGACAAGCAGTCCTGGTGGGACAACAAGGCCAACCTCTACTGCCAGAGCGAGGACGGCGCGTACTTCATCTATGAGACCGCCTGCAGCGAGGAAGACTACGCCAAGCTCGAGCCCGGCACGAAGATCCGCGTCACCGGCTTCAAGTCCGAGTGGTCCGGCGAGGTCGAAATCGTCGACGGTTCCTTTGAGATCCTCGAAGGAAACTTTGTCGCCGAGCCTCTGGACGTCACCGCTCTGCTGGGCACCGACGAGCTGATCGCCCACATGAACGAGAGAGTCTGCTTCAAAGGCATGACCGTTGAGGCCAGCGACGAGGGCGCCGCGTTCGTCTTCAAGAACGGAGAGGAAGGCAACGACATCTACTTCAAGGTCAGCGTGAACGGCGCCACCTATGACTTCACTGTGGAGTCCTACCTCCGCGGCGCGGGCACCGAGGTCTACGAGGCCGTGAAGCAGCTGAACGTCGGCGACGTGATCGACCTGGAGGGCTTCCTCTACTGGTACGAGGGCGCCAACCCCCACATCATCGCCGTGTCCCCCGCCGCCTGATTTCGGTTCGCAAAGAGGAGACCGCCCTTCGGCGGTCTCCTTTTCCTTTTCGTCAGTGTCACACAGGGGACGGTTCTCTGTGTAAAGAAGCAATCAACCGAACACGGAGAACCGTCCCCTGTGTTTCCGACCGGTATATAAAACACTTCATATGAGAAAAAACCGCCTTGATCCGCGG
>CACXMX010000022.1 GCA_902768805.1 Oscillospiraceae bacterium | reverse complement strand
TCAAGAACCACGAAATGGTTGAAATTCCAGTGGATGATGCAGGGATAGGTCATATCGCTCCGAAGCGTTTCCACCTCGCAGCGGTATCCCTGCGCTTCGAGCCCGTAGCTGCGGGCCGCGAGCAGAACATTTCTGGCGTTGGAGCCGTCCCGGGAGACGCCGCAGTCCAGACGCACCTGCTCCAGCGGCACCCATTTCCCATAGTAGGCCAGCACCATGGCCAGGGAGGCCGCCCCGCATTCGAGTGCCTCCATCTGCATGACGACGGGGACCTTGACCCTGCCCTTGGAGGCGGGGGCTTTGATCTTTGCGTCCATCCCGTTCTCCTTCAGTTGAACAGCAGGGTGATCACCTGCGTCTGCCTGTAGGTGACGCGGGCGTCATAAACACCGTCGGCCAGGATCGTGTCCGCCAGCGCGAAAACGGCGCCGCTCTCGCTGCGGCCCACACTTTTTACCGTGGAAGTAACGTCGCCCACCGTGATGTCCATTCCCGCCTTCACGCTGCGCGCCAGGTTTGCATCGTCAAAAAGGACTGTCATCTCGCCGTTTTCCACCCGCGCCGTACCCTGCGCGAAGCTGCCGATGGTGGCATAAGAACTCCATATCAGCATGCCCGCCAGCAGGATGATCACCGCGATGAGCAATATCCAGATCGTGGGATTGGTGATGCGCAGATAATCGTTGAGCTGTTCGGGAGACTGAATGCGCTCCATGCTCTCTTTCCGATACAGAGACGACTCTTCCATGCGATACTCTCCTCTCCGGGGTCTGCCCGCTGCGGCTGTCTGGGCACATAGTCCCACATGTGGATTATACACAAACGTCCCCTTGAATTCAACAGAAAATTATCGTTAACCAACCGATATATTACTGTAAACCTCCGAGTCGGTTTTTTCACCGGGCGGACCGCTGTTTTCGCAAAACAAGTATTGACATCCGCCTTTGCGGATGGTATTATGCTTTAGCCTGCGGGTGTAATTCAATGGTAGAATACCAGCCTTCCAAGCTGGGTACGAGGGTTCGATTCCCTTCACCCGCTCCAGCCATACCGAAGGCACAGATCTGCGCCAGTAGCTCAGCCGGATAGAGCAACTGCCTTCTAAGCAGTAGGCCGGGGGTTCGAGTCCCTCCTGGCGCGCCAGGCGCCTTAAGAGGACTCAAAGTCACATGTGGTGGGATTAGCTCAGTTGGCAGAGCACCGGATTGTGGTTCCGGGTGTCGTGGGTTCGAGCCCCATATCCCACCCCACTGTAAACCGGGGATCGGGCAGCTCCCGGTCCTCGGCTTTTCTTTCCACTTTGGGATGTCGCCAAGTGGTAAGGCACAGGACTTTGACTCCTGCATTCGCGCGTTCGAGCCGCGCCATCCCAGCCAAAGCGGGCTGGCATCGCCGGCCCGCACAATTCCATATGACTCAGTAGCTCAGCAGGCAGAGCAACTGCCTTTTAAGCAGTGGGTCCGGGGTTCGAATCCCCGCTGGGTCACCAAAGCGAAAACCCTGTCGCGTCAGCGGCGGGGTTTTCGCTTTGTATTATTCTCTTTTAACTATTCTCTGTTCTCTGTTCATTATCACCGACAGGGTTTTCTAAGTGAACAGTGAATAATGAATAATGAACATCGAATAATACTTGAAAACTCTGATTCCGTTTAGTACAATTCAAGCGGTGATCGGCTTGAAGAATAATACTCTTATGGACAAATCCGTTGATTTTGGCGCCAAAATCGTTAAACTCCACAGATATCTTGTGAAAAACAAACACGAAGGCGTTCTTTCCAAGCAGATCCTGCGCAGCGGCACTTCGATCGGCGCAAACATCAGCGAGGCGCAGTACGGCAGCAGCAAGGCAGATTTTATCGCAAAGCTGCATATCGCTCTGAAAGAAACAGCCGAGACAGAATACTGGCTTCAGGTCCTTAGAAAATCGGATTATCTGGACGATACAATGGCTTCTTTTCTGATCAGTGACTGCCTTGAGATCAAGCGTATACTGATTTCTTCCATTAATACCGCTAAAGGCAATCAGTAAAAGTGAAAGCCCTGTCGCGTCAGCGGCAGGGCTTTGCTTTTATTATCCCTCTTTCATCCTCCGCGCCTGCGGTCAGTTTTTCTTTCTCAGCGACGGGAGCCACAGCATCAGCGCGATCAGCGCCGTGGCCAGCGCCAGCCGTATCGCAAGATACGCCATCCACTGCCACTTCTCCGACAGCACCAGCCCCAGCGGATTAACATAACTCGAGAAAAAGTTGGTTCTGTAAACCAATCCGACCGGTTTCTCATTTGCATACACCGGCTGCGAGAATATCGAATTGCCGTAAAACGTCGGAATGTCCAGGATCATGATGCCCAGCATCGTCGTTTTCAGACTGCGGAGCGAGATGTCGTTCTTGCGAACGAAGCCCAGATACAGCCCCAGGAACACGACCATGGCGTGATACAGGAAATACTGCCAGACCCGCGGAGAGGTAAAGTACTCCTCCACCGTAAAGAATTCCGACGTGATATACGCCAGGAAGATCCCCATCAGTCCGCCGATCAGTCCCGTGATGTACATGACCGTCAGCAGCCTCTCCCGCCAGATCCCGTCCCGGAGCAGCAGCGCCGCCGCCAGAAACACGAGCATCAGCGAGCACAGCTCCAGCGGCAGATGCGCCATCTCAATATACGGGGAATACTGCCCTGCCGGGATGTAGGCTATCTCCCCTCCCGCGACCGCCGGCGTTACCATGGGAAGGATGTTCATAACGCTGAACACCTTGACGGCCTCGGACGCGGCGCCCACGATCAGGCAGGCCTTCAGCACCTGTCTCAGGTCCGGTTTGCGCGCCTTGACCGCGATAAGCCCCCCGAGGATCAGTGCCGCGCTGACAGCGATCCAAAGCAGATGACCCGTTGAAAACATCTTCCTTCCTCCCTCATTTCTTTTTCGCGCTTCCCACGAGATCCCGGAACCAGAGCCATGAGCACTTTCTGTTCCACACAGACAGGCCCCACCCCATCAGATAGGCCACGGTATAGACGAATACGAACGCCAGCAGAAAGATCCCGATGCCGTTGGTGCGGTAGTCCAGAAAGAAATACGGGATCAGCTCTGTGGGCAGCCGCTCCGTGGAGATGAGCGTGACGATGATCACCGCGTAGACCGACACATAGGAGGCTCCCAGCAGGCATTTTCCCGGACTGAGCTTCCCGATGGGCGAATCGTTGAAAAGGAACGATGCCACGCCCAGGATCGGGATCACCACATGCATCACGAAGGAATCATAGCGGTCGAACATCGGAAGATGCTGGGCAAACACCGGCAGCTGGCTGAACACCACCACGATAAAGATCACCGACTCCGCCACGGCCATGGACAGGCGTATATAGTAAGTGGCGGTAAAAACGATGTCCTCCCTGCGGAAGATCTCCACCAGATTGATGATGATGCAGGCAAGAGCGCCGCAGGTGGTGAACAGTGTCCCGTCCACCGTGAGGAACCGAAAGATCGTGACGCTCGGCTCCAGCGTCAGGCCGTACAGAAACGACGTCACGCCCAGCAGCAGTATCACCGCCGAAACACAGATATTCGCGGTATTCTTGCGGATCAGGCTGCGGTCCAGCGCTTTTTCCACCCGTTCGATATCGATGTCTCTCCGGATCTTCGAAGCGGGTTTCCCGGCGCGCGCGGACACGCTCTGCCGCCCGGAGTGAGCACGGCTGTCCGCCGCTGTCTGTTTCAGATGCCGCGGCCGGTACGCGGCGGTGTTCAGATGCCGCGGCTCATGACCGTTCATATCTTACCTCCCCGCTGCGTGCTGTTTTTTTCATTATAAACGCCCTGCCCGCGGTATTTCAAGCGCCGAGGCAGGTTTTATGCCCGGAGCGTTTGCGCGCGGGCGGGTCCTGTGGTATACTGTCCGCGTACAGCGTGCCGGGGCAACCGCCGGCATCTTCGGAGGAGGGAACTCGCGTGATCTGGCTGATCCGTCACGGACAGACAAATATGAACATCGCCCGCCGGCTCCAGGGCCGGAGGGACGAGCCGCTCAACGAGACCGGCCGGGAGCAGGCGGAGAAAGCGGCGGAGTGGTTCCGCAGCAGAGGCATCCGCTTTGACCGGGTGATCTCCAGCCCGCTCCAAAGAGCCGCGGACACCGCCCGGATCCTTGCCGGAGAGGACGCGCCCTTCCGCACGGACGACAGGCTTATGGAGATCGACTGCGGCCCCTGGGAAGGCGCGGACCTGCGCGATCCGGCGCCGGAGCTGGGGCTGTTCTTCAGCGATCTGTTCCACAACCCCGCGCCGGAGGGGATGGAGACCCTTTCCCATGTGAAGGCACGGCTGGGCGCCTTTCTCTCCGATCTGAAGGGAGAGATCGGCCCGGAAGAGACCGTCCTGGTCTCCACCCACGCCATCGCTCTCAAGGGCGCTTTGGAGAATCTGGACCCCCGTCCCGACGGCGGGTGGTGGAATTACCCCGTACACAACTGCTGCGGCTATGTGTTCTCGCTGATAAACGGCGCGTACACGAAGCCCGCTGAATACGATACGCAAAACTGACAGGGAGGCTGCAAAATGATCGCGCATGTCAACGGTATAGATCTGTTTTACGAGAAGACCGGAGAGGGCCGTCCTCTGCTGCTCGTTCACGGCAACGGCGAGGACCACACGATCTTCGATGAGGCGGCGGCGGAGCTCGCCGGCTCCTTCACCTGTTACGCCGTGGATTCCCGGTGCCACGGGCAGAGCGGCGGCTCCGGCGCGCTGCATTACCGGGATATGGCCGCGGACATGCTCGCCTTTCTGGACGAACTTGACCTGAGAGACGCGATCTTCTACGGCTTCAGCGACGGCGGTATCGTGGGCCTGATGACCGCCGCGCGCACCGATCGCGTCACAGCGCTCATCACCAGCGGAGCCAACACCAATCCCACCGCCGTCAAGCTGAGTCTGCGGCTGATGATCCGTGGCATGTATTTCTTTAAGAAGGATCCGAAGCTGGAGCTGATGCTCACCGAGCCGCATATCTCCGACGACACGCTCCGCTCCATACGGGCGAAGACCCTTGTTCTCGCCGGCAGCAAGGACGTGATCCCCGAAGAGGAGACCCGTCACATTGCCTCCGTCGTCCCCGGCGCGGAACTCAGGATCCTGGAGGGCGAGAGCCACGGCTCCTACATCGTCCACAGTACGAAGATCGCCGGGCTGATCAAAGAGTTCTGCCTGTAAACGCCGCTCTTCTTCCCCGGGGCCTCTGTACGCGGCCTTCGGACAAAAGCGCCGGCCTGCGGGATCCCCGCAGGCCGGCGCTTTTTAACGGTCTTCCTGTTTCTGCGCCACGCGAAAGCTCTTGAAGCCCTCGCCCAGCACCTCGTTGGACTCAAGGATCACCGTGAAGGCGTTGGGATCGATGAGCCGCACGGCGCGCTCTACCGTAAGCATTTCCTTGGTGGAGCAGGCGCACATCACCACGTCCCTGTGATCTCCGCGGTATCCGCCCCTCGCCTCTATAATGGTGGTGCCCCGGCCGCACAGCTCGTCGATCTTGTCCGCGGCCGCCTTGCCGTAGTCGGTGACCACCAGAGCCAGCTTTCCGGCGTTCATGCCGTACATGAGCTTGTCCGTGACGATGGCATAGATATAGTCGATGATCAATCCGTAGATCACGCCGTCAAAATCTTTGAAGATCAGACCGCCCAGGCCGATGATGACGGCATCGGTGATGAAGATGATCTTTCCGAGCTGAACGTAGGGCCGAACCGCCTTGACCGCCATCACGATGAAATCCGACCCGCCGGTAGACGAGTTGGTGATATAGATCATCGCGTAGCCCAGGCCGCCGATCACGCCCGTACAGATCGCCGCGAGAAGGCGTCCGCCCGTATACAGCGGCAGCAGCGGGGCCACATAGTCGATAAACAGCGACGAGAGCACCATGCACCGCAGTGACTTGAAAAAGAACTGCCGTCCCAGCAGCCGGTAGCACAGGATCGCCACCGGGATGTTGAGCACGATGGTCATAACGCCGATGGGCAGAGAAAACAGTCGGTACAGGATCAGCGCGAGCCCCGAGAATCCGGTCATGGGAAAGGCGGCGGGGACGGCGAAATTGTAAATGGCGATCCCGGTCAGCACGCTGCCGATAAGCTCGACAGCCGTGTCCCGGAGCCAGTGTTCTCCGAAATATTTCTCCATGTCCGCGCCGTCACTTCAGCAGGTTGATCCCGCCGATAAACGGCAGCGGTTCTTTTTTTCCGCGCAGTACGTTGCTGATGCCTTTGATGGTTCCGGCCAGGCCGCCCAGACCTACGAGGAAGCCCAGGGATTCCAGCCCGAGAATGCTCAGCGCCATGCTGGCGACGCCCTCGGCGACCAGCAGCACAAGCCCCTGATTGGCGTGATAGCGGGCGAAGTCGTCCTTGCCCCTCAGCGCCAGGGGGATCAGCGCCAGAGGCCACACATAGGAGAGCACCGAGAGCTTCTGGTTCTCCACCGACTCTTTGGCCCGGTCGCGCATCTGGGTATCGAACCCGGACTGAGCCGCGCCGGACCCTGCCGTCCGGTCCTGCTCCTCCGTCTGGCTCCAGGGCGGCACCCAGGTCTCTTCCCTGCGCTGGGACGCATACTGCCCCTGAGCGGCTCCGCTCTGTCCCGTACGCTGCGAGGTATACTGGGTCTGCGACGATCCGTAAGTGCGCCGGTTATTGCCGGATTGAGCCGCGCGGCGCCGCTCCTCTTCCCGGGCGCGTTCCCGGGCAGCCCAGTTTTCCGCCTCCTGTTTGCGGCGGCGCTCTTCTTCCTCGCGGCGGGCGGCCTCGGCCTGCTTTCTCTTTTCTTCCTCCGCCGCTTCCCTGGCTTTGCGCTCTTCTTCCTCGGGATCGTACCCGCAGGCAGGGCACGCGGTCTCATCTATGGGAATATAGGCTCCGCACTTTTTGCAATAGGCCATGGTGCTCCCCCTTTCTATCGATGACATAGTATTATATCACAAGCCGCTCCCTGTTTGCAATGACCGGCGCGTACAAGCGGGCGTGTTTCTGTTTCGGTCGAATGTAGTTGACATAATTTATTAAAATAATAATTATGTTCCCCCCCGTAGGGGCCGCGTCCGGATAGGAAAGCTCCCTCCCGAACGGCCGCGCCGTCGGGGAGGGAGCTTTTGCTCTGTCGCTGTCAGATCTTTTTCGTGTCGATCTCGTTCTTAACGCGCGCGATAAACTCGTCGAGCGCCATGGCGCCCTCGTCCCCGGCGCGGGAACGGACCGCCACGGTACCGCTCTCGGCCTCCTTGGGTCCGATGACCAGCATGTACGGCACCCGGTCCTCGCTCTGAGCCTGACGGATCTTGTAGCCGATCTTTTCGTTGGAGGTATCCAGCACGGCGCGCAGTCCGGCGGCGTCGAGCCTGTCGTACACCTCGCCGGCATAATCCATGGTCTTCTCGCTCACCGGCAGCACCTTGACCTGCATGGGCGCCAGCCATACGGGGAATTTGCCCTTGGTTTCCTCGATCAGGTAGGCCATGAAGCGGTCCAGAGAGCCGAGGATGGCGCGGTGGATCACCACGGGGCACTTCTCGCTGCCGTCGCGGTCGATGTAGGTCAGCTGGAATCTGGCGGGCAGGCAGAAGTCCAGCTGGCAGGTGGACAGCGTGTACTCCGCGCCGACGGCGGGCTTGACGTTCACGTCCAGCTTCGGGCCGTAGAAGGCGGCCTCGCCGATCTCCTCGGTGAAGTCGATCCCCAGCTCGGTGAGCACCTGGCGAAGAGCTGACTCGGCGTTGTTCCACATCTCGTCGTCGTCGTGGTACTTCTTCTTGTCCGCGGGATCGCGCAGAGACAGAACGCAGCGGTAATCCGTGATGCCGAAGTCCTTGTATACATCGAAGATCAGGTCGCAGACCGCGGCCACCTCATCCTTGATCTGCTCGGGCGTTACGAACAGATGCGCGTCGTTCTGGCAGAAATGACGGCCGCGCTCTATGCCCTTGAGGGTGCCGGAGGCCTCGTAGCGGAAGTCGTGGGCGATCTCGCCGATGCGCATGGGCAGCGCCCGGTAGGACCGGGGACGGTTGGCGTAAATGCGCATGTGATGTGGGCAGTTCATGGGCCGGAGCACGTAGGCCTCCCCCTCCATCTCCATGGCGGGGAACATGTTGTCCTTGTAGTGATCCCAGTGTCCGGAGGTCTTGTAGAGCTCCACCGTGCCGACGCAAGGGGTCATCACGTGCAGATAGCCGAGTTTGCGCTCTTTTTCCTTGATGTAATTCTCCAGCTCCTGCCATACGATGTAGCCGTTGGGCAGGAACATGGGCAGACCGCGGCCCACCAGCTCGTCGGTCATGAAGAGATTCATCTCCCGGCCGATCTTGCGGTGGTCACGCTCACGGGCTTCGGCCTGCTGGCGCTCGTATTCGGCCAGCTCCTCGGCGGTGCGGAAAGCCACGCCGTTGATGCGGGTGAGCATTTTGTTCTCGCTGTCGTTTTTCCAGTAGGCCCCGGACTGCTGGGTGATCATGAAGGCCTTGAGCGCCTTGGTGTAGAGGATGTGCGGGCCGACGCACATGTCGATATACTCGCCCTGCTGGAAAAAGCTGAACTCGGTCTCGTCGGCCAGGTCGCCGATGTGCTCGATCTTATAGTTCTCGTTGCGCTCACGCATCAGCTTGATGGCGTCCTCGCGGTTGAGAATGAAGGACTTGAAGGGCAGATTCTCCTTGCAGATCTTCTTCATTTCCTTCTCGATGGCCTCGAGATCCTCGGGGGACAGCTTGGTCTCGCCCAGATCCACATCGTAGTAAAAGCCGTTCTGCGTCGCCGGTCCGAAGGCAAAATCCGCCTGGGGATACAGCCGCTTGATGGCCTGGGCCATGATGTGCGCCGCGCTGTGGCGCAGTACGTGGACTTCCTCTTCCGGCGGACATTCCGCCACGGTGCCGTCCCGGTAAATGATCTTCATTTTCTTTCCTCCCAAAAACAAAACCCCCGTGCCTTATCGGCACAGGGGTGCAAAATACTTTACACGGTTCCACCCTGGGATTTCACTCGTCTGCCCTGTAACGGAGGCATCCGGGCGGGCATTTCCTCCCGCCTGCTCCGGGACGGTCGGATCCGGTCTTGTCCGCTCGCTTCCGCTTTCAGCCCGTGGCGGAGGCTCTCTGTATGGGACGCTGACCGGCCGTTTCCCTTCATCGCATACGGCATGGTATCACCAAACGCCCTGATTGTCAAGGCGAAAGGCAGCAAGGCTCACCACTTCTTTTCAAACGTGGTGATCACCGCGTCGATGACCGCCGCGCGCATGCCGCCCTGTTCCAGGGCGCGTACGCCGCGGATCGTGCTTCCGCCGGGCGAGCATACCAGATCCTTGAGTTCGGCGGGGTCCATATCCGCGTCCAGCAGCATTTTCGCCGAGCCCAGCATGGTCAGCGCGGCGAGCTTTTTCGCCTCGGCGCGCGGCACGCCGCAGGCCACGGCGCCGTCGGCCAGCGCCTCGGCGAACATGGCGGCGAAAGCGGGGCCGCAGCCCGTAACGCCCGTAGCTGCTTTCATGCGGCTCTCCTCCATCTCCACGAAGGTCCCGGCGGCGGCCATGCCCCGCAGGAATTCCTCCTTTCGGGCATCCGTCACATTCCCGGCCGCGCACCACAGTATCACTCCCGCGCCGACGGCGGCGGGGATGTTGGGCATGATCCGCAGCGCCGGAAGTTCCTCGCCCAGATACGAACGCAGAGCGCTCAACTCCACGCCGGCTGCCATGGACACGACGAGGGGCTTGCTCTCACGGGCGTCCAGCGCAGAACGCAGCTGGGCGATCACTTCGCCGATCTCCGCGGGCTCCACGCCCAGCATAAGACAGTCCGCGCGCCGCGCGGCCTCGATGTTGTCCGTTACGGTCCCGCCGATCTCGGAGGCGAGAGCCTCCGCCTTGGCGCGCGTGCGGTTGGCCAGCAGGATCTCATCCCAGCCGCCCTTTGCCGCCGCCCTGGCCAGAGCCGAGCCCATGCTGCCTGTGCCGATGAATCCGATTTTTGACATGATGTTAACCCCTTTCCGTTACGGGAATCGTCTGTATACCAAATAAAGGATCCCCATCAGCGCCGGCTGGTGGAGCATGTAAATGAGCAGCGCGTGCCGGCCGGCCCACCCCAGCGGCGCCGGCAGGCGGACCTTCTTCCACGCGCCGTCGGAGGCTCGGATGCGCCCGCCCAGCGCCGCCCCCGTGAGGAACAGGAACAGCCAGGGGAACAGCGGATAGTAATCCGAGGAATAGAACTCCCTTGTGCGCAGGCCGAACATCCACAGCCACGGGACCGTCACATACGTCCCGTAGCAGATCCTGTGGAGGATCAGGAACAGCGCCGTGCATCCCAAAGCCGCCGGAAGATCCGGCAGCTTTTCGAAATACTTCCCCAGCCACGCGTAGAGAAGCATGCAGCAGCCCAGCAGATGCAGCACCCCGAACCACACCGGGTCGCCGATGATGTACATGACCAGGGTGACGGCCGCGGCGCACAGCAGGGTCTGCAGGCCGCGGCGGGCGTTGGACCGGGAAAACCGGCAGGAGATGCCCGAGAGCAGCACGAACGAGCAGATGATGTAATAGCGGATGCCCAGCATGGGCTGCTCGAACATGACGCGCGCGGGCAGAGTCCCGTACATCGTCAGGTCCCAGCACAGGTGCCAGAAAACCATCACGATCACCGCCGAGGCTCTCCAGGCGTCCAGCAGCTCCACCCGTCCGGGCTTCACGGAGGGATTCATTTTGACACGTTGAAGCGGAAGTTGGTCACATCGCCGTCCTGCATGACGTATTCCTTGCCCTCAAGGCGGAGCAGGCCCTTGTCCCGGGCCGCCGCCATGGAGCCGCAGGCCTTCAGATCCTCGAAGGCCACGATCTCGGCGCGGATGAAGCCCCGCTCGATGTCCGTGTGGATCTTGCCCGCCGCGCGGGGCGCCTTCGTGCCGCGCACGATGGTCCAGGCGTGGACGTCGTCCTCGCCGGCGGTAAGGAACGAGATGTATCCGAGAAGGTCGTAGGACGTGCGGATCAGCCGGTCGAGCCCCCGCTCTGTGAGGCCCAGCTCCTCCATGAACATGGCCGCCTCATCGGCGTCCATGTCGGCGATGTCCTCCTCGAACTTGGCTGCCACGGGCAGCACCGCCGCGCCCTGGGCCGCCGCGACCTCGGCGAGCGCCCTGTAGCACTCGTCGTTCTGATAGTCGGCCATGCCCTGTTCGGACATGTTCGCGGCGTAGATCACGGGCTTCACCGTAAGCAAACCGCCGTCCTGAAGGATGTCCGCGTCCTCCTCGGTGAAGGGAAAGCTTCGAGCGGGTTTCCCGTCGGACAGTGCCTCCAGAAGGGCTTCGCACATCTCGGCCTCCCGTTTGCTTTTCTTGTCCCCGCTCTTGGAGGCCTTGCGGGCCTTGTCCAGCCGGCGCTCCACCACCTCCATATCCGCGAGGATCAGCTCGGTGTCCAGCTCCTCCGCGTCGCGGCGGGGATCGGCGCGGTCGAGAAACAGCTCGTCGTTTTCAAAGCAGCGCACCACATGCACCAGCGCGTCGGTCTGGCGGATGGTCTGCAGTGTGGCGTTCCCCTTGCCGGTGCCCGGGCTGAGGCCCGGGATGTCCACAAAGTCGATGGACGCGGGGGAGTACTTCTTCGGATGGTAGTAGTCGGCCAGCCAGTCCAGGCGGCTGTCCGGCACCTTGGCCGAGCCCAGATTCGGTTTGGCCGCGGCGTTTGTATAGGCTCCGGTCTCGGCTCCCGCGCCCGTCAGCGCGTTGAAAAGGGTGCTCTTGCCCACATTGGGCAGACCCACGATGCCCAGTTTCATATATGATCACATCTCCTTGAAACGCATAGATAGATCCCGCCGGGATGAAACGATCATACCACAGCGGGATCCTTTTCTCAACACGCTTTTTCCCGGGAAGGGAGCTCTGCGCCGATACCGTCGATTTACCTGCCGGCGGCGTTCCCCGCTCCGGGCGTATAGCTGCAGCCGGACTTTCTTGCCTGGGACATCTGATCCTTCCGGGCTATATGATAGTTCCTTCCGTCCTTTATGAATTCCGCTCCGGTCTGCTTGAACGTAAAGGCCACGCCGCACCGGACGCACTGGCGCCGGACATCCAGGATCCATCGGAAGTCGCAGGGTCTCGCCCGGGGATCCGATTCGCCGCCGCAGGTGACATGCTCGATCAGCCCCGTCGCCAGATACTTTTCCATATCGATCCCGCCGAGCATGGGTTCGGCAATGACCTCCCTGTGCCGGATGGGAAGCTCCAGCAGGATCGGCAGCCTGCAGTCGGTCCTGTCCTGGTTTTCACAGGTGCTGCAGATCGTCACGTGCTCCCATCCGTCTCCCCAATCCGGGGTAAAGCATTTCCCGGCGCGGTCGATCCGCTTGGTGATGATATGGAATTTCAGGTCCGTCCTCTCCCGTATCATGTCCCAGCATCCGGGGCGCCACTCGTCTGCCTCCTCAAGAAAGAAATCCGAGGTCATACAGGTATAAACGACGCCGTCGTCCGGAGTCAGCTTATAGCCGCCCTGTCTGTTTTTCCGCACAGCCAGGGCGTAATCCCCAGTCTTTGATACGACCGACGCGTCTTTGCCAATGCTCTCGTCACGCCTGTACACATAGCAGTTGGCGCATCCCGCGCTTATTTTCCGGCAGCCGTGCCACGGATTCCAGATCGTCACAGTTCTGCCGTTCCTCCCGCTCTCCCGGTCCACTCCTTTTTCAGAATGGCGTACTGACAGGTGTTTTCATAGACCGGCTCGCCGTTTTCGTCGTCAACGAAGGAGACGAATTCCACAAACAGGCCTTCCCGGCGCATTCCGAGTCTTTCACACAGCCGCTGACTGGGAAGGTTGTAGTCTTCCGTATAGGCATAGATCCTTCTGGCGCCCTTCCGGGTGAAGAGATAGTCGAAGAACGCGTGTGCGGCCTCATACGCGTAACCCTTTCCCCGGTATTCCCGGTTCAGCATCCAGCAGGGGCTGAATGTGTCCTTCGGCGTATTTTCGCCGGCATGAGGCTCGCCCGGTTCGGGATAGGCCTCGATCTCTCCGATCACCTTTCCCGTCTCTTTCAGTTCGACGGCGAAATGATACTCCGTCTCGCCCAGCCTCTTTTTCACTGCTTCCCTCGCCTCCGGGAGCGAGTTCAGCTTCATATCGGCAAAGCAGTGGACCTCCGGCTCATGCAGGTATTCATATACATCCTCCGCGTCTTTTTCCGTGAACGGTCGAAGGATCAGTCTTTCGGTTTCTATCATCTTTTTCCCTCCTCATTGCGTCCGCAGCAGAGTGAACCGGTTTTTGCTGCTTGTAAGGACCCCTTCCCTGCGCAGCTTGCCGATCTCGGCGGACAGGCCGCTGCGGTCGACCTCCAGGAAATCCGCCAGTCCCTGCCGGTCAAAGGGGATCGTAAAGGACGGGTTTCCGGCCTGTTTTGCCTGCATCTCCAGATAGGCCAGCAGCTTTTCTCTTGTAGTGCGCCGGGAGGTGATCTGCAGTTTTCTGTTCATCGTCAGGTTTTTTGAGGCCATGACGCGCAGCAGGTTGAGTATCAGCCTGCTGTGGAATTCACACGCGTTGGAGCAGGTATGGGCCAGCCGTTCGGCGTTCAGCATAAGGACCTCCGTCTCCCCCGCCGCCGTCACATCCACTGCCATCTGCCCGGCGCCGGCAAAAGCGAAGGCCTCGGCAAACAGCTCCCCCGGCCCCGCCTCGGCGAGGACGCTGCGGATCCCGTTGAAGTCCGTCCGGCTTATCCGCACTCCGCCGGAGAGGACGACCCCCAGAGCGTCGGCGCTGTCCCCTTCCCGCAGGACCGTCTCGCCGTCGCCGTACCGGCCGGCCCGGCCGTCCAGGCATTTCAGCATGCCCTCGATTTCCCGCTCTCCGATATTCCGGAACAACGCGCTCCGCGCCAGGACCGGAAGCAGCTCTTTTTTCATAAAAGCCCCTCTTTTGTTGAAAATTCAACATACTTTCCGTCCTCATTATAGTAACCTGTGACCGTAAACGCAAGAGGATACCGAATACTCTGAAGGAGGGTTTTTCATGATACGCAAGATCATCCATATCGACCGGGATAAATGCACGGGATGCGGCGCCTGCGCCGAAGCCTGTCACGAAGGGGCCATCGCCATGGTGGACGGGAAAGCCGAGCTGATGCGGGAGGATTTCTGCGACGGCTTCGGCGACTGCCTGCCCGCCTGTCCCGCCGACGCGATCCATATAGAGGAGCGGGAGGCCCCTGCCTATGACGAATCTGCCGTGAAGGCGGCCCGGGCGGCGGAAAAACCTCATATCTGCCCCGGCAGCGCCGCCAAAGCCCTGCGCCGGGAAGAGGCCGCGACGGCCTCCGCACCCGCGGCAAAGAGCCGTCTCAGCCAGTGGCCCGTGCAGATCAAGCTCGCCCCCGTCACCGCGCCGTTTTACCGGGGGGCGAACCTTTTGATCGCGGCAGACTGCACGGCATACGCCTATGCCGCTTTTCACGAAGACTTTATCCGCAACCGGATCACTCTGGTGGGCTGCCCCAAGCTGGACGGAGTGGATTACTCGAAAAAGCTGGGCGAGATCATTGCCGGCAACGACATCAAGAGCGTTCTGATCGTGCGCATGGAGGTGCCCTGCTGCGGAGGGCTGGAATTCGCCGCAAAGAAAGCCCTGCAGGAGAGCGGAAAGTTCCTCCCCTGGCGGGTGGTCACCGTGTCCACCGACGGAAACATACTCGACGAGTAAAAGGAGGATCGGAACATGGCTGTTATCATGGGAGGCTGTCAGGGACGCCCCAAGACCCCGACCATCACCGAAAAGATCTGTCCCAACTGCGGGAGCGTGATCGAGCTGTTCTCCATCGACACGGAAGTCGCCTGCGAGAAATGCGGTTTCGTGGCGTACAACGACGAGCTCAGCTGCGTGCAGTGGTGCGAGCACGCCAAAGCCTGCGTGGGCGAGGCGATGTACGAGCATCTGATGAAGATCGCCGCGGCGCAGAAGCGGCGGCGGGCCGGCTGAAGAAAGCACGGTCTCATATACCCGCGGAAGATTCGTTCACAGGCCCCGGCCCCGAAGCGAAACCGGCGGCGCGCTCTTGAATCCCGATCAACCCTGCGGTATAATAGGTTAAAGCTTTTTCGGGGGTACTGACGATGATCTCAACACGCGGAAGATACGCTCTGCGTATTCTCATAGACCTGGCCGAGAACCAAAAGGACGGCTACATCACTCTCAGGGAAGCCGCCGAGCGCCAGGAGATCTCGGAGAGATATCTGGAGAGCATCGTAAAGGATCTGGTCAGGGAGAAATACATAGAGGGTCTCCGCGGCAAGGGCGGCGGCTACCGTCTGGCAAAGAGCCCGGACAGGATCAACGTATATGATATCCTTCGGCTGATGGAGGGGACGCTTGCGCCGGTGGCATGTCTCGAGGAAGGCAGCAGGCCCTGCTCCCGCGCGGGCATCTGCCGGACTCTCCCCCTCTGGGAGGGCCTGGAAAAAGTCACAAGAGAGTACCTGAGCGGTTTTACCGTGCAGGATCTTATGCGGAAGGACCCCGACGGATTTGATTTTGTCATATGAACGGGAATTAAAAAAGCTTCCGGGAACGCTCATCGTTCCCGGAAGCTTTTTTAAGTCGGTGTCAATCCTCAAACAGCGGCGTGGAGAGATACCGGTCGCCCGTATCGGCCAGAAGCGCCACAATGGTTTTCCCCTTGTTTTCCGGTCTTTTGGCAAGCTCTGTCGCCGCCCATACCGCCGCTCCGGAGGAGATGCCCACCAGTACGCCTTCGGACCGGCCCACCAGCTTCCCGGCGGCAAAGGCATCCTCGTTTTCCACGGCGATGATCTCGTCGTACACGGCGGTGTTGAGCACGTCCGGGACAAAGCCCGCGCCGATGCCCTGGATCTTATGGGAGCCGCCCGTTCCTTTGCTGAGGACCGGCGAGCCGGCCGGCTCCACCGCCACCACCCTTACGGCGGGATTCTGTTCCTTCAGGTATTCTCCCACGCCTGTGATGGTGCCGCCGGTACCCACGCCGGCGACGAAGATATCCACCTTTCCGCCGGTGTCCTCCCAGATCTCCGGGCCGGTGGTCGCTTTATGTACGGCGGGATTCGCGGGGTTCACGAACTGGCCGGGGATAAAGGCGTTGGGGATCTCTTTGGCCAGCTCGTCGGCCCTGGCGATGGCGCCCTTCATGCCCTTGGCCCCTTCGGTGAGCACCAGCTCGGCGCCGTAGGCCTTCATCAGCGCTCGCCGCTCCACGCTCATGGTCTCGGGCATGACGATGATGATCCGGTATCCCCGGGCCGCTGCCACGCTGGCGAGCCCTATGCCCGTGTTCCCCGAGGTGGGCTCGATGATCACGGAGCCCTCCTTCAGCAGGCCCTTTGCCTCCGCGTCGTCGATCATGGCTTTGGCGATGCGGTCCTTCACGGAGCCGGCGGGGTTGAAGTATTCCAGCTTGGCCAGGATCCTTGCCTCCAGACCTTCCTTTTTTTCTATGTTCGTGAGCTCCAGCAGCGGAGTTTTCCCGATCAGCTGATCGGCGGATGTATAAATGGCAGACATTGTTCCCTCTCCTTTTCTTTTTCAGTTTATATGATCCGGATCCGTGATATGCCGCCGCCGACATCGTTCCGATAATACGATCATGGTATTCCCGCCCTTCAACACATATTCCCTATCGGTTTAGTATGTTTATACCGCGCCCGCGCCCATTTGTCAAGGGCTGTTTTTCTTATTTTTCGCGCGGGAGCCGGGGCGGGAAGATCGCCGCTCTGTTCCGGTCCTCCCGGATTCGGAGGAGCCCCGGGATCATGCCCCGGGGCTCCTCCGAATATACCCGGCCCGGGCCGGACGCCGCAGCGGTTCAGCTCCCCTGTCCGTTCAGCAGCGCCGTCATTTTCCCGAGGCGGACGATCACCTCATCGAGAGTCTCCTTTTCCCGTGCGAAGTGCAGCCGTATGAGATCGTTGACCTCCTCGCGGAAGAAGCTTGAGCCGGGGACCGCGGCTACGCCGATATTTTTGATCATCCACTCGCAGAATTCCAGGTCTGTCATACCCTTAAAGGCCGGCAGGGCGAGGAAATCCGAAATATCCACCATCACGAAATAAGTTCCCCGGGGAACGTTGTGCTTCAGCCCTATGCTGTCCAGCCCGGCAAGAAAATGGTCGCGCTTATCCGTATACAGCGCGCGCAGTTCCTCATAATAGGATTCCGGAAAATTCAGCCCGACCACGGCCGCCTCCTGCAGCGGCGCCGGGGCCCCTACTGTCAGAAAGTCGTGGACCTTTTTGGCGGCCTCCGCCACTTCCTCCGGAGCGATGACATACCCGAGACGCCAGCCGGTGACCGCATAGGTCTTTGAGAGAGAATTGCAGGTGATCACGTGGTCGAACAGCCCCGGGAGAGACGCCGCCGCGACATGCGTGTACGGCGCGTAAACAAGATGCTCATAGACCTCATCGGTGATGATGAACGCGTCGTAGCGCAGCGCCAGCTCGCCGATGGCAGTCAGCTCCTCCCTGCTGAATACCTTTCCGCAGGGGTTGGAGGGATTGCACACGATAATGGCCTTGGCGCCCCGGCGGAAGCCGTCTTCCACCAGGTTCAGATCGAAGTCGTATTCCGGCGGGACCAGCGGGACATAGATGGGATCCGCGCCGGAGAGTATCGCGTCCGCCCCGTAGTTTTCATAGAAGGGCGAGAATACAAGAATCTTGTCCCCGGGATTGCAGACGGTCATCACGGCGCACATCATCGCCTCTGTGCCGCCGCAGGTCACGACGATCTCCCTGTCCGGGTCTATGACCCGGCCGAGAGTTCTGCCCGCCTTTTTTGCCAGCGCCTCCCGGAAATTCTGCGCGCCGAAGGTCACGGCGTACTGATGGGGACCCTCATAGGCGACCTTTGCCAGCGCGTCGAGCATCTCTCTGGGCGGATCGTAGTCCGGAAAGCCCTGCGAGAGGTTGATCGCTCCGCAGGCGTCGCTGATACGGGTCATTCGGCGGATCACGGAATCGGTAAAGGTCCCCACGCGGTCACTCAGTTTCGGCATATCGTTTTCCTCCCCGTTGATTCGGCCGCCCGCAAGCGCGCCGTCTCCCTGTCTGAAAAGTTCTGTGTTTTCTCACGTCCCTGCCGGTCATAGCACCTTGTTCAGAAAGCTGACAAGGCGGGGGCTCTCCGGATGATCGAAGAGCTCATGGCTGGGCTTGTCTTCCTCAATGCGGCCTCCGTCCAGAAAAATCGTCCGGCTGCTCACCTCCCGGGCAAAGCGCATCTCGTGGGTGACCACGATCATGGTCATTCCCTCTTCCGCAAGATTCTTCATCACGTCGAGCACCTCGCCGATCATTTCGGGATCCAGGGCGCTGGTGGGCTCGTCAAAGAGCATGACCTCCGGGTCCATCATCAGCGCGCGGACGATGGCTACGCGCTGCTTCTGCCCGCCGGAGAGCTCATAGGGGTAGCTCTCCGCCCTCTCGGCCATACCCACCCGCTCAAGCAGGCCCACGGCCTTCTCCAGCGCCTGATCGCGGGGCGTCTTTTTGATGCGGATGGGCGCGTCGATCAGATTGTGCAGAACATTGACGTTGTTGAAGAGATTGAACTGCTGAAACACCATGCCCATCTTCTGCCGGTGCAGATTGATATCCTTCTTTTTCGCGCAGATATCCACCCCGTCGAAGATCACGCTCCCCGCGGTCGGCGTTTCAAGCAGATTCAGACAGCGCAGGAACGTGCTCTTGCCACCGCCGCTGGGCCCGATGATGGAAACCACCTCGTTGCGCACAAAGCTCGTCGTGATGTTTTTCAGCACTTCCGTTCCGTGAAAGCTCTTGCACAGGCCCCTGATCTGCAGGAACTCATCCCTTTCCATGGGACATCCTCCTCTCCATCCAGGCGATCAGCCGTCCGCCGAGAAACGTCATGCAGAAATAGATGAGCGCCACGATAGCCAGGCTCGCCATCGTGCGGTAGGTGACGGCGATCACGTCTCTGGTCCGGAACATCAGGTCGGCGATGCCGATAACGGAAACGATGGATGACTCCTTGATCATGGTCACGAACTCGTTTCCGAGCGCGGGCAGGATGTTGCGCACGGCCTGAGGCAGCACCACGTAGGCCATTGCCTGCCAGTGGCTGTAGCCGATGCTCCGCGCCGCTTCCATCTGGCCGCTGTCCACCGCCTGGATCCCGGAGCGTATGATCTCCGCCACATAGGCGCAGCTGTTGATGCTCATCGCCACGATCCCGGCAGCGAAACGGCTGAAATCCGGAATAAACGATATTTCCGGAAAGGTCACGCCGATCATCGGCAGCCCGTAAAAAATGAACATCAGCTGAACCATCAGCGGGGTACCGCGGATAAACTCTATATAAGCAGTGGCCAGCAGCCGCAGGGGCAGGATCCTGCTCATGCGCATCATGGCCATCAGCGTCCCGAGCACGGTGCCGATAAGCACCGAGAAAGCCGCAATGATCAGAGTATTGCGGATGCCTTCCGTGAAAAAGCTGTTGTACCGGGTGAACAGCAGCGCCATATCATTGAAAAACTGCACTGTTCTCTCCTCTCACGTGTTGCTGTCAGACGGAATAAGGCCAAGGCGGCGCTCGCCGCCTTGGCCGGATCCGGATCGGAAGGAAGGGCTCATACTCCCATTTCGGCCGCGAGAGCCACCGCCTCGTCGTAGGCGGCCTGATAGCTCCCGTCCGCCAGCACCCCGGCGATGACCGCGTCGACCGCGGCCACGAGATCCTCGTTGCCCTTGGCGATGACGACGGACTTGCCGAAGGAGGCCTCCTCCGCGGAGAACTCGAAGTGCGCCACCGCGAGTGCGCCGTTGCTGTTGGCTACGATCGAATCGCCCACAGCGGAGTCGACCACAAGGCCGGCGATGTTTCCGTTGCTCACCTCAAGAGCCAGCTCGGGATACTTGTCCAGCTCGAAAAGCTGGCTGTCGGGCAGGGCCGAGGTGATGAGCTGCGACTGGATCGTACCCTTCTGGGCTCCGACCTTGAGGCCGGCGAGAGATTCCTTGCTCGTGTAGGTGTCCACCTTGTCGGCGGCCACAACAAGGTACTGCATGCTCGTCTCGTAGAGCGCGGAGAAATCTATGACCTCAGCGCGCTCCGGAGTGTTCGTAAAAGCGGCGATCCCCAGATCGACCTGCCCTGCCTGGACCGCGGGGATAATGCCGTCAAAGCTCATGTCTACGATCTCCAGCTTCACGCCGAGAGCGTCGGCGATCTTCTGGGCGAGGAACATATCGCAGCCGACGAAGTTCGCGTTCAGATCCTTGAACTCGTACGGAGCGTACTGAGCCTCGGTTCCGACAACGAGCTTGCCCGCCGCCTTGATCTTGGACAGGACCGGTCCGTCGGAAGCGGCTTCCGCCGGAGTTTCGGACGCCGCGGAGGACTGGGAGCCGCAGCCCGCGAACAGGGTTACCAGCAGCACGAGGCTGAGCATCAGAGCCGTTAATTTCATCTTGTTATTCATTATTATACCCTCACTTTCTGCTTCTTAACCTGTAACGGATGTCACGCTGTGTATTTATGCTTTATATATGCATAATTATACATATCGTTTGCGTTTTGTAAAGGGTATTTATCCACATAAACGCGCAGCGTAAGCGCTGTGCGTTTGTATGATCATACAACCGGCATCCTCAGGGCAGCCGCTCCCGTACTACCGGCACCACCGAGCCGGCGTTGGTGATCACGGTGATGCTCCTGCCCTCCAGATCCGCATGCGCCAGCAGTTCTTCAACATTCCGGTAGGTCTCTATCCCCATCGGCGCCGTTTCTTCGGGATTGATTCCGGAGAGCAGCATCACGCGATAGCGTCTCGCCTGCTCGCAGTTGAGGAAGAAAATATAGCCGGCCACGGTAAACGCCTCCCGCAGGCGCTTTTCTATACTGCCGTCCGCGAGATTTCTGCACCAGCCGAAATACTCCTCCGGACCTCCGCCGTCCCGGGCCTCGATCACGAGAATGAGCGTGCCCCCCGGCTTCAGGGCCGATTCCACATTGTCTATGGCCTTGGTGCCCTGATACAGGGACATATCTCTCGGATAGCCTCCGCAGCCGGCGACGACCACGTCCGTCTTCTCCTCTATCGCCACCTGATATACCCGCTCCACCTCCCGGCAGGCTCTTTCCCAGGAGGTGATATAGTGGCCGGAGAACACGGCGCAGAGCTGCTCCCACGCATTGACGACCAGGTTGACCATGAAGAGATTCTTCATCATCCCCGCCGCCTCCAGCATATCCAGATTCAGCGGATTGTTCTCCGTTTTTCCGTTGCCTATGAGCGGATTGGAGCGCAGCTTTGTTTTGTCCAGCGAAAGCGCATGGTTTTGCTTTATCGTCTTTTCGCTGCTGATCCCGGGAAGAATGCTCTTGCGTCCGCCTCCGAAGCCCGCCATAACATGGTAGGTGGCGGCGCCCAGGCACAGGCAGAGATCCGCCCGGACAGCGGCGGCGTTTACCGATACCTCCGTGCCGAAAGTCGTAGTGCCCAGCACGGCCATGCCGTCTGCGCGGCAGTCGTGGTTCACAACGCGGACCCGCTCATACACCGCGTCGGTCACCAGCGTTCGCAGTTCCTCCTCGCTCCCGCCGGGATGGGTGCCGTTGGCCACCAGTATCGTCACATTATCCGCGGAGAGGCCGCAGTCGTCCAGAAGGTATTCCACAAGGCAGGGAACGACCAGGTCCTGCCTCATCCAGAAACGGGACATATCGCTGACGACGAGCACCGCCGTCTGCCCGGGACGGATCCGTTCTCTCAGGGGCACGCTGTCAATGGGATGATCCAGACTGTTCCGGACAGCGGCGCGGATATCGGCAAGCGCGGGGACCTCATTGCCGAAGAGCTCCGCCTTAACCTGCGTCTCATCCAGCGGGATCGTTACGCTAGCGTTCCCGTACGCGAAGGAATATTCTTTCATAGCCATGCACCTCCGGGTGCTTTTTGCGTATTTTTATGCATGATACCATGCCCGCCGCCGGCTGTAAAGAGATAATGCTCCTCCGGCGCTGTTGTCTTCGAAGCCCTACCGTGCTATACTGTCAGTGCAGGTATCCAATCAAAGAGCGTTCAATGTGAGGAGGAACGAATCATGCCCATCATCACTGTAGAGATCACTCCCCAGTCCTATGAGAAAAAAACCGAGATCGCCAAGGCGTTTACCGAAGAGCTCCACCGCATCACCGGCATCCCCAGGGAACCCATCACGGTCCTTTTCCACGAGCTCCCCGTGGAGAACATCTCCTCCGGCGGGACCATGCTCAAGGAGACACGCGCCGGGAAAAAATGACCCGGTGTCAATTTCAGAGTTTGGAAGATCCTTCAGCGGCGGCCGGCCCGTATCGGCCGCTGCTGTTTTCTTCCGAAGGCTGACTCCCTCGCCGATCCGCTCTTGCGCGCCGCTTTCCGCGGGCGTATATTATAATAGATTTCAATCATAAGGAGGATACGGTCATGGCAAATGTGGAAAAAGTGATCGAGTTTCTGGACAAGGCGAAGGTCTTCTATTTTCTGACCACCGACGGCGATCAGCCCCGGGGCCGTCCGTTCGGCTTCAAGCTCGAGTACGAGGGCAAACTGTATTTCGGCTGCGGCACCTTCAAGAACGTGTTCAAACAGCTGGTCGCCAGCCCCAAAGTGGAAGTGCTGGCCATGGCCGGCGGACAGTTCATGCGCTATGACGGCAAGGCCGTGGTGGTGAAGGACGAGGGGCTTCTCGCGAAGGTGCGGGAGGTCTCGCCCCAGATCATGGAGATGTACGACAAGAACGGCTGGGAGATGGGCCTGTTCTATCTCGCCGACGGTCACGCCGAGATCCGCGGCATGATGGACCTCATCGAGGAATTCGACGTCTGAGGTCTTGCCCCGATCACATACAAAACGCTCCTTGACCTCGGCGATGTAGGCCAGCAGGCGCATCATGTTGCAGGTGAAGCCGTACTCGTTGTCGTACCAGGCGATGAGCTTCATGAAGTGGCCGTTCAGGCGTTGCGAGCATTGAAAACGCTCGCTTTTTTCCGTCCTCGGCGTCTCTTTTCTATCAAGTTTTCGGGGCTAAAAATATGAATAGTCATCGTACCAGACGCGATAACATTTTTCGTACCAAACTATACACTGTATCTTGTTCAGGATACAAGCCCTTTGACCTTTTTTGTACATCTCTTTTCACATCTTTTATAGTTAATTCACAAGATCTCTGTAGATTGTCCAAACTTGATCCGCTATACTTAATTCAGACAAGATTTTTGGAAATGCAAACAGAACGACAAATCCAGATTTGTGAGGAACAGATATGAAAACAATATATCTGATCGGCGGTACAATGGGCGTCGGTAAAACGACGGTAAGTCAGCAGCTGAAAAAGGAGTTGC
>CACXMX010000021.1 GCA_902768805.1 Oscillospiraceae bacterium | reverse complement strand
CTGCGCGCCCTGTGCTCGGAGAATTTCAGCGTTACGCACGCGGCCCGGCGGCTTTATATCCACAGGACCACCTTTCAGGACCGGATGGACCGCATCCGGGCGCTGACGGGCCTGGATCCTGAGGATGAAGAGACGCGATTTCTGCTGCAGTTCGGTTTTCGGCTGTGTGACGAACCCGGAGACAGGGCCGATGATTGGCAAAAATGACGAAATTTGTTATTTTTTGATATTTTTCCGCAAAAAATCAAATAAAGGTATTGCAAAAATACCTCCCTTTGGAATACTATTATGTTAATTACTCATAGTGGGCGGAGTATGCCCCGTCAGTTTGTTTATACGATCTTACGATAAGGAGAAAGCCATGCAACGCAAAGTCCTGCTCCTGCTGATCTGCGCGGCGTTTCTGCTCCTTCCGGCGGGCTGCGCCGGCGGGCAGAGCACTGTCGGGGAGGAACCGACGGCGGCCCCGGCGGAGGAGACGCCGGCGCCTGCCGGAGACTATACCTACGCCGAGGCTTATATGCGGTATCTGTCCGTGTGCAGCGCGCTGCGCGACACGGTGGACCGCCGGGTCGAGACCCACAACGCCATACTCAAAAGCAGGGATCCCGACAGCTACTACATGAATTCGGACTATCTGATGCTGGTTTATGTTCCGTTCTCCACCGCCTATCCCGCGCTCGGAAGCGCGCTCGGCAGGGATAACCGGACGGCCGCCGAAAACGCCCTGCGGGAAACCTTCCCTGACGCTGCGCTCACCCAGCTCGATGAGGATAGCTGGCAGGCGGTCTACACCTATCTGGACAAAACCTCCGGAGAGGAGGTCCCGCGGCAGGGGAAATGCGTGTGGGAGTGCGACCGGGGAACAGGGGCCATCCGCGTGCGCGCCTGGCTGGACGGTGAGATGACGGAGTTCACGGAATTCGTGCCTCAGGGCAACGATATGTATCTGCTCTACACCATGACCGACAAAGCTCTCGTCCGCTTCACCGACGGAGAGGTCCCGGCGTTCTGGCACGCGCATCGCATCAGCGAGCCGCCCATGGATGCCTTCGCGGGTGATATGCGCCTGTGCTCTCTTGAGGAAAAGGATTTCTATCCCTCCGCTTCGGCGGGCGTTTCCTGGATCACCGGAGACAAAGACGCGCAGTTTGTCCTGACACTGGAAAACAGCGTGATGACCTATACGGGCAAAATCGGCCAGGATATCCTGAACAAAGACGGCGAGCGAACCTCAGTCCAGTGGCTGGACATCGAGCCGATCACGCTGCTCGGATAAGGGTCATTTCTTAAGACCCGGACCACTACCGCCCGCTATTGGGCCGCACAAGGGAGAATCACGATGAAGAAACGACTGCTTTCCGCCGTAACGGCGCTGTGTCTGGCTGTCACGCTGCTTGCGGGGCTCGCGCCTTCCGCCCGCGCCGCCGACGATACGATCAAGGGGTATCTGGTGCCCTATACCGTCCAGGCGGGCGATACGATCTACGGCATCTGCCAGGCAAAGGGACTGAATTTTGACGCCAATCTGACCCGGATCGCCCACATCAACGGGCTCACCAATTTCAACTATATGGTGCCGGGAAAGGTGCTGTGGCTGCCCATGGACACTGCTCCCGAAAAGGCAGGGTATTATACGCTGCTCTCGCATACGCTCGTTTACGGCGAGACACCGGCCGCGCTGTGCCAAAGCTACGGCATCGATTACAACAAGAGTTACAATATGCTTTCCGCGCTCAATGACAATCTGGGCACCTTCATGGCCGGCCAGACCTTTGTTCTGCCGCTCTATTCCAACGCCTCCGCTACCGCCAAGCCCTCCGCGGAAGGAACCGCCTCCGGCCCGGACACCACCACCGGGGCCGGGTATGCCGCGGGCGGCGAAGGCGCCGGGTCCACCGGAGCCGGGTATGCCGCGGGCGGGCCGGGCACCGGCTCGGGCGCCGTTGATACCACGGGGACCGCCGCAGGTACGGGAACGGGCGCGGCAGCCGGTACGGGGACAGCAGCGGGTACAGGTACGGCTGCGGGAACGGCAGGCGCCGCCGCGGCCGCCGCTCCGACAGTCCCCAAGGGCGACACGGTAAAGTATTATCTCGCTCAGCGTGTGCTGAGGACGGGAGACACGGTTTCGGCCATCTGCGCCGAGCTCGGCGTCAACTTTGACGAGAACGAGCCGGTGATCCGAAGCCTGAACAATATCACCAACTACAATAATATGGGTGTTGGACAGGTGGTGTTTATTCCCACCAAAACCGTTCCCTCCGGGTCGTATTACCGCATCATAGAGCATACCATTGCCGCCGGGGACACCGCTCTGGCACTGACCGAGAGCATGGGGCTGAATTATCTGACCTACTCCGGGATGATCCAGCGGCTCAACCCCAATATGAACCTGAATATGATCTATGTGGGACAGAAGATCTATCTGCCCCAGTACATCGCCAACGGCACCGCTGCCGCAGCCGCTCAGCCCGCCGGAAACGCGGCCATCCCCAACAACGCCGAAAACAACGCGGGTACCGCTGCCGGAACCGGTACGGGCGCTGCCGCGGCTAACGGCGGGACGGCGTATGGTCCCGCTGCGGGCGGCGACGGCGTCGGGTCCACCGGCGCGGGCTACGCCGCGGGCGGCGCTGGCGCAGGATCCGGATACACCGAACCCAACGGAGGCGGAGCTCCCGCAACACCGACCCCGTCCCCGGCTCCCGCGGCCGCTGCGGCTCCGGGCGCCGGTACTGCCGCGGTGCCGGCCGGCAAGATCCCCAAGGCCGACACGCTGGAATACTATCTGGTGGAGCACGTGCTGCAGGCCGGAGAGACCGTTTCGGGCGTATGCGCGGGACTGGGCGTGGATTTTGACGCCAATTCCGCCAGGATCAAAAACCTGAGCAATATCGCCGACTACGGATATCTCATGCCGGGGAAAAAGATCCTGATCCCCTCCGCTCAGGCGCCGAAAGGAGAGCCTTATTACAGGATCATGAAGCACACCTTCGTCACGGGCGATACCGTATACGATCTGTGCAATGCCTACGGACTCGACTACACGGCCAACGCCGCGTTCCTGCAGCGACTCAACAGCTGGGACGGCACGAGGCTCTTCCACGTGGGAGACGCCTTTTATATGCCGGTCTATACGGCGGGCTGATCCCGCCGGACGCGAACCGATCGCCGCCGGCCTCCCTATCCGGGAACCGGCGGCGCGGCATATTCGGGCTCAGTCCTCGTCCGACATAAAGTCGAAATAATCCGATTCACTGGCAAAGAGAATGTATTTCCCGTTCACGCGGCCGCAGTAACCGCCGTTGGTGTAATATCCGCGCATCGTTTCGCCCTCCGTTCGTTTCGCCCGATTTGTCTTTACGATCGGATCATACTCCGCGGGGCGTCCGTAAAAACGGACAGCGAACCGGCGGGACGCCTCCCGCCGCGTCTGAAGGAGCATGTCATGATTCTTCCCGGTAAGGTCCGGAGCAATTTCGAACTCAACCGCCGCGCCGACACGCGCGCCGCGGCAGACAGCCGCGGTATGCTCAACGGGCAGGGCCGTCCGGCACTGGCCGGGCTGCGCTTCGGCTACGCCGACGTCGGCCGCGCGGGATGCGAATCCATCGCTGTTTACAACGTGCTGAGACTGCTGGACCGCCCGCGGCCTTTGCCGGATATCATCCGCGATATGGAACGGGGAGGATATCTGCGCATGGGCGGGCATCTTGGCGCCGCTCCTTATTTTGAGCCTCTGCTGCGCCGCTATTCTCTTCGAAGCCGGGTCGTTATGCCCGCGCGGCTTCGCGCGCAGGAGCGGAAGGGCACCGTCGAAAGATACGGGGCTTATCTGATCGTGATCTGGAACAGCCGCTTTCGGCCGCTGAAAGGCCTGCACACCTTTGCCGCCTCCCGCAGTCCGGACGGCTGGGAGGTATTCAACCGTTTCAACAACGACGAAACCAGCCGGCATTATGCCCGCCTGGATGATATGCTGCGCGGCGGAGAGTCCCCCGGCGCGTTTCTGCTGATCTATCGTGTTCGGAGACTTGAGGAGCGATCATGAACAACATCATTCTTATCGGCATGCCCGGCGTGGGCAAAAGCTGTATCGGGGTAGTTTTGGCAAAAGCCCTGAATATGTCCTTTATCGATTCGGATATCGTGATCCAGGAAAGGATGGGCCGCAATCTCAGGGACATCATCGCCGAGACCGGCCGTGACGGCTTTCTCCGGCTGGAAAACGAGATCAACGCCGGCATAACAGCGGACAACAGCGTGATCGCCACCGGCGGGAGCGCGGTGTTCGGCGAGGAGGCTATGGAGCATTTTCGCCGGATAGGGAAGATCGTATATCTCGCCATAAACTGCGCCGATCTGGAGGAAAGGCTCGGCGATCTGGACGAGAGAGGCGTGATCCACGAAAAGGATCAGACGCTCGCGGACATATACGCGCAGCGCGTTCCGCTGTATGAACGCTACGCCGATGTGACCGTATGGGAAGACGGCGTGTGGATACGTTTTGAAGATATGATCGGGGAGATATCCGCGAGGCTGGGTAAAACCGAAGCACCGGAGGAAAAGGAAAGCTCTGAAGGATAAAGAATACTGAATAATGAATAATGACAAATTGTGGTATCGCTTCGCGACGATTCAAATCATCCGAAGGATACCACAATTATTATCTATTCAATATTTACTTTTCCTTATATATTATCTTTCTTCCAGCGGATACCAGCACGCCAGTATCCCCTCGGCCTCTTCCTCCGAAGGAGCGGAGGCAGTGATCACCGCGATGTAATCCCAGGCCTCCAGCGCCGTGCAGAAGATGCATATCGTACGCCCGTTCGCGATACCGGTCACCTTCAGACACGGGCGCTCCTCTCCGGCGAATACCGCTGTGACGGTATCGGCCTGCGCGCCGGCGAGACCGAAACCCTTCAGTGCTTCCGTCAGTTCCCCCGCGGCATCGGTGAGTATGGTATAGGGGTCCGAGCCGGCGGCTTTCTGCACGGCCATATTGAGATTCAGCTTGTTCGCCGCCGCGGCCATACAGTACACGGCTCCGTCCGGGGAAAGCGCCTCGTCGAAGGCGGCGGCGCCGCTCTCGTCCATGCCCCGGCGCGCCATATCCGTAAGCTCCTCGATCTGAGCGGGGCTGTAGTACGTCCAGTTCGGCTCCAGCTCGCAGCCTATGGAAAAATACCGATTGGAATAAATGCGCTTCTCCACCGTTCCCGGCAGCTCTGAGAGGTCCGGGGGAGCCGGCGTGGGCTCCGGTGTGGGGGTGGGCTCGGCTGTGGGGGCAGGAGTATCCGTCGGTTCCGCCGTCGCTGTCGGCGCGGGAGATGAAGACGGTTCCGCGGATTTGGCGGTACAGCCTGTCAGCAGGAGCGCCGCGGTGAGCAGCAAGAAAAGAGCTTTGTTTTTCATCGGTCCGGGATATCCTTTCTTATGACCGGAGTCCGCGGCAGTATTCCCGCAGATCCTCGAAGGGCTCGAGCACGGAATCCTTTTTCAGATACAGCGGGTGGTGAGGATGTCCTTTTTTGGAACGGGGCCCGGCGGTATACCAGCGCGCGCCGTATTCCTCTCCGAGCGCGATCATGTCCTCCACGCATCCGGGAAGCCATGGCCTCAGCTCGATGATGCTGCCCCAGGCAGCCCAAACGGAGGGGAACCTGTCGCGTGAGGAGGATAGCGCGTATCGGAACGCGGACAGGTTTTCCCGATGCAGGGCTTCGCTGCGCTCGGCGTCCATATCCTGCGGGCGGGTCGCGCGCTGGGCGTATACGTTGAACATGAGAAAACTGTCGTAGCCGTTATATCGCGCGATGCGCTCCACGGATTTGAGCGTGTTGTCCAGATCGTCCGGAGCGGCGGTGGAGGGATTTACACCGATACAGATAAGGGGACGGTCGCCTCTCGTGCCGAGAATGTATCGGTATTCGGTGTAGAAATCCGGCACATAGATCCAGCGGCCGGGGTCGTAATCTCCGCGGCGTCCGCTGCGTTCCAGAGCTTCGGCGAAGGAGAGCAGCTCCAGTTCGCCGGTGGGGATTCGGGGGATGTGCATACGCGGCCTCCTCAATGCCTCAGCATTTCCCGCCGGCGCTTATGATCGGGCATCACCGAAGCAATGAAAGCGTAAAAGGCGGGGGAATGGTCATGAAAACGTATATGCGCCAGCTCGTGGACCACTACGTAATCAACGGCTTCCTCGGGATAATCCATCAGCCGCCATGAAAAGCTCAGGGCGTTTTTGGGGCTGCAGCTGCCGAAGCGGGTCCGCGCGGAGGTGACGGTGACACGCGTTGGATGCACACCCATCCGTTCCGCCCAAAAGGTCACCTTTCCGGGCAAGACCGCCTTTGCCCGGGCGATCATCTCCCGCCGTTCCGACTCGTCCGGCTCGGGATGCGCTGAGCGCTGTTCGGCCAGACGCGCCCGGGCAGAGCGGATCCAGTCCGCGTGTCCGGCCACAAAGCGCCGGATCGCCGCTTCCGATACGCTGCGCGGAACACGGACCAGCAGCTTACCTTCCCGTGTCAGTTCCAGGGCCATGGTACGCCGGTCGGAGCGGCGTACCTCATAGGGGACCTCCGTCAATGCTTGATCACCCATCCGAACAGGAGATACTGACGGATCCACTGCCACAGCGTGAGACGGACCGTGACCGTGCATTCGGCCCGGGCAAAGCCGTCGGCGGAGACACAGGTGATCACAGCGGTCCCGTTCCCCACGGCATGGACGGTCCCGTTGGCTTCCACCGTGGCTACGCGTTCATCGGAACTGGAAAAATAAACGATCGGGAGCTCCGCGTTTTCCGGAGACAGCGTCCACTCCAGCTTCGCTTCGCTTTTATAATCCATTTCCAGAGAAGACGGGGAGACAGTCACTCGTTCGGCCGCGATGCGCGCGGGAAGAGGCTCTTCGGCCAGCACCGCTCCGCAGTCGGCACACAGCAGCTGCATCAGTCCGGGCACTCCGAAATCCGGCTCCCGCACCGTGACCCAATCGCCGTCCGTGTGAGGAGCGATGATCTCCTCCCGCAGCACGGCGCCGCATTTACGGCATTTTTGGGCGCGCAGGCCGCTCTCGGTATAGGTGGCCTCCCGGGTCACCTCCCAGTCGCCCGGCTCGTGAGTCTCGGGTACGAACCGGTCCCGCCAGGTATTGCCGCATACGGTGCAGGTGTGTTCGGTATACCCGCAGCCGCTGCAGTCGGCGGCGCGGACCGTTTCGGTCAGCACGGGCTCGGCACAGCGTTCCGGGCGCAGCACGGCGCTGTAGTCGAAGATCTCGTTGCGCCGGAAATCCGGCGTGACATCGGTCATGCTTGTCCAGGTAAGCATCTCGCCGACGAAGGCCTCGCAGTAGGCGCGGCGGTCGGCGTTGTCCTCGAAGAAGGTGATCTGCCCGGCAACGCTTGAGCGTGAGATCGGCCGGGCCTCCTTTTTGTCCCAGGAATAGAACATACCCACAAGCCCACCGTTGTGGGCGTAGCCGTGGCAGGCGTCCCAGCCGCTGATCGTGACGGAACAGCCGTCGATGAGGGCGTTGCCGCAGGCAAGGATGCCGCCCATAAACTGCTCGATCCTGAGCGAGCGGTCACACTTATCGTCAAATACGATCACGACATCTGCCCTGCAGGAGAGGATCTCGCCGCCGCCGAAGCCCACGATGCCGCCTGCGCCGCCGGCGCAGCTGCGGCTCAGGTGGCCTTCCCCGGGAAGACAGCGGCTCGTCAGCGTGAGACGCGCGTCCTCTACGGCGCATTCGCTGATCTTTGAATCGTTAAAATATCCGGCAATGCCGCCGATGTAGCAGTATCGGTCCGTGTCGATCTCTATATCCACGCCGCGCAGAGACACTCCGCGGACCTCGGCGCCGTCCAGTACGGAAAAAAGCCCGGCGAACACGCTCGGGTATACCTTGGCATTGCCGTCCACAGTCTCGGCAACGGTATCTCCCGTACGTTCCACACGGAGATTGTATATCGTATGTCCGCGTCCGTCAAAGCTGCCGAAAAACGGGAGAGGGATCCACTCCACTCCGGTCATGTCCAGATCCCCGTCCAGATAATAGCTTCCGCGGGGGTCGGATGCGACGGCGAGAAGATCGTCGGGCGTACGGATCGCCGTGCTGTCAGCGGCCCGCGCGGGCAGCGCCGGTGCGGACAGAAGAAGCAGCACAAGCAGAAAAGAGATCATTCGTTTTGACATGGTCTTGTCCTCCCGTGACAGAAATTGAGTATATCACGAAAACCGGCGGATGCAAAGAGGCGGCTCTTTCCAATCGGCGAGAAGGAGAGTATAATGTGTTCCGATCGGAGAAGGAGAATCGTATGAACGTTTATTTCGGACCTATGGAGGGCGTCACCACCGTACAGTTCCGTCGAATCCATGCGGCGATGTTCCCCGGAGCGGACCGGTATTACATGCCGTTCATTTCCCCAACGGCGGATCACAGATTCACGGCGCGGGAACTCAGAGAGATCACGCCGGAAAACAACCTGCCGGCGCGCGCCGTGCCGCAGATCCTTAGCAAAAGCGCGGAGGATTTCCTGTGGTGTGCCGCAGGCCTGGCCGATATGGGCTATGACGAGGTGAATCTGAACATCGGCTGTCCATCGGCGACTGTGACGGCCAAGGGAAAGGGCTCCGCTCTGCTGAGAGCATGGGACAGTCTGGAACGTCTGCTCGATGGGATCTTCGCCGAAACGAAGACCGCGGTGTCGGTCAAAACAAGGATCGGCTGGGCGGATCCGTCGGAGGCGGAACGGCTTTTTGAGCTGTTCCTCCGGTATCCGATCGCGGAGCTCATACTCCACTGCCGCACGGCCCGGGAGATGTATTCCGGCACTCCGCACACGGAGGCCTTTGTACTCGCGAAGGAAACGCTCTCCTGTCCCTTATGCTATAACGGGGATCTGTTCACCGCGGAGGATGTGTCCGCCTTTGAGAAGGACATGCCCGGAACCGGCGCGGTGATGCTCTGCCGCGGAGCGGCCCGCGATCCGGCCCTGTTCCGAAGGATCCGGGGCGGCGGAGCGGCTTCGAGGGAGGAGCTGAGAGCCTTCCACGATACGCTGTATGAGGACTATCGCTCCGCGTACGGACGCCTGAACGGAATGCGAAGAATGAAGGAGCTGTGGGGCTATCTGCTGCACTGTTTTGAGAACACGGACGACGTCCGGAAAACCATGATGCGCACGAAAGACACGGATGTATTTGACGAATGCGTCGAACGCGTCTTCACGCATTGCCCTTTGGCAGACGAAAAGCCGCTATGAAACAACGCCGGGGACCGCCCCGGCGTTATATTGTTTCGTGACAGGGTTTATTTTTCGATCACATCGTAGATATCGGTGCGGCGGTTTTTCAGCGAAGGGATCTTCGAGCGGACGGAGTCCAGCCAGTCCAGATCGATCTCGGCGTACAGTATGCCCGGCCGGTCCGGTGCGCGGGCGATCACGGTCCCCCAGGGATCCACGACCATGCTGTTCCCGTAGGCCGTGAATTCCGACTTTTTGCCGATCTGATCCGCGGCGACGATATAAACGCCGTTTTCGATGGCACGGGTGCGCAGTATGGTTTCCCAGTGGTCTTTTCCGGTGGGCATGGTGAAATTGGCGGGAGTGAAGATCACCTGAGCTCCGCGCAGGGCCATCAGCCGGTACATCTCACCGAAGCGGATGTCGTAGCAGATGGACATGCCCAGCGTTCCCAGCGGCGTATCCACGGTGGTGATGCCGCCGCCGGGACGGATCCTGGCCGACTCCCGCTGCACCGACCCGTCGGGCAGCGTCACGTCGAAGGTATGAAGCTTGCTGTAGCGGGCGATGATCTCCCCCTCAGGATCAATGATCACGGAGGTGTTGAAAAAGCGCTCCTCACCGGGAATGACCTCGGAAAAACTTCCGGAGTGAATATAGATCCCATGCTCCTTCGCTTTGGCCGACAGAAGATCGGTGGTGTAGCCGGGAACCGGTTCGGCTCCGCCGCCCTCACCGACGTTCTCGCCGTCGAGGTTCATGACCTCGGGAAAGGTCACCAGCTTTACGCCCGCAGCCGCGGCTTCGTCTATATAACGGCAGGCGGCCTTCAGGTTAGCGCCTTTGTCGTTTCCGGTATCCATCTGGACAACGGCAATTGAGTATTTTCTTGTTTTTTCCACAGAGATCCCCCCTGAATGACAGCACATCGGCGTCCCGCCCTGAAGAGCGGGGCGCCCTTTGTTTATTCGGTTTTGCGGAAAACCCAGCGGCGCTGGATCTGATAGCTGGCAAGGAACAGGCCGACGTCTACGGGGATCTTGATGACGGTCTCCATGAGCCGGCTCGCGCCGGAGAGATCCCGGATCAGATACACCAGCGCGGCGGAGACCGCGGCCTGGAGCACGGCGAGGAGCGCGTATCGGACAGCCGCCCGCGCCGGGTCGGAGGTGTCCGCGAAGACCACGTTCCGATTCAGAAGAAAGTTCACCGCGGCGGAGACGGCGCGCGCGCCGTAGGTTGCGGCAAGCTCCCGCGTCCCGTCGGCCATCCCCCGCAGGAGGAACGCGTTGAGCAGTGTGAACAGCCCGTAATCCAACAGAAAACAGACCACAGAGCTGATCGAGTATTTCACGAAGGAGCCCGCTTTTGTCTTCATAGACTTCACCGTTTCGCTCGGAGCATATGCCGGAAAATGATCTTATAGATCTTCCATGAGTCCTTCAGAGGATGGAAATGGCTGGTCTCGTTCTCGTTGATATACACGGTCTCGATCACGACTTCCCCGATCCCTACGCCGGCTTTTCTCACGGAGAGGAGCATCTCCGTCTCATACTCATAGCGCTCGCCGTCTATGGAGCACATCAGGGACAGGTCCTTCGCCGGAATGGCGCGCAGACCGGTCTGGGTGTCCGTGACGTCAACGCCGCAGGCCAGACGCATAATGCCCCGGGTCAGATTGTTGCCGAAGCGGCTGCGCAGGGGCACGTGCTCCAGAGAGAAATCCCGCACCCCCAGCCAGATCTTTTCCGGATCGGCGAGCATGGCCTCGGCACAGCGGCGCACATCGCGGGGCAGATGCTGATTGTCCCCGTCTACAGTGACGACGCCGTCGATATCCGGGCGGTGCTTTATGCACCAAGAGAAGGCGGTCTTCATGGCCCGGCCTTTGCCGCGGTTCACCTCATGGGTGAGAACGGTGACCTCCGGGAGTTTCGCAGCCTCCTCGAAGGGGGCCGTATGGTCCGGCCCGCTGCCGTCATTGACCAGGATAATGTCCCGAAAGCCTTCTTTCAGCAGTCCCTCCACGACTTTAAGGAGCTTTTCGTCCGGGTCGAGAGAGGGAACGATGATCGTAACGTTCATGGATCGATTTCCGCCTTTGTCAGAGGATCTCAAAGTTACTGATGATGAACCCTGCGTCCGTCTTGAGGAAGTAGATGCGCATGGTGGCGGCATAGCCGCCCTGCTGGCCGTTCTGGATGCCCTTGGCGTCATAGATCACGTCCGTGCTGTAGCAGTTGTCTGCCCAGATCACGACGTCGCCGGCGCTGGTGAGGCTCGTGTCCACATTGGTATAGGGAGAATTCCAGACCACGCCGTTGTAGGTGTCCTGCAGGTCCTTGTAGGCCTGGTAACCGGGAGTCAGGTAGGCCAGCGCCGCGTAAAGATTGCCCCAGGTGCCGTTGTACCCGTTGAGGTAATAGTTCAGGTACGCCTTGACGAAATTCACGGCCCGTGTCTGATAGGGCTTGCCGGACGCTTCGTCCAGACACAGCAGGAAATCGCCCTCCGCCGTTTCGGTGACGATGCCTCCCTCGGGCGGGTCGGCTGTCAGAGAGGGCTCCAGAAGGAGGCCGCTGACCTCGTAGGTGTCCCAGGTTACGGGATTTATCAGCTTGTCGCGCAGAGGGTCATAGGTAAAGTAGCTGGAAGAGTCCACGATATAGTCCGGACCCAGAGCGACGCCGTTACAGTATACACGGCTGCCCGAGGCCACGCGAACAGAGGCCTTTTCATGGCCTTCGATAAGCAGGCGCACATCGGAAACGCTCCAGCTGACGTCGCTGCCCGAGAGGGTGATCTCAGCCAGACGCCGGTCGCCGTTCTTGAGTACATACACGGGCTTTTCGGCGGTGTAATCCAGGGACTTGAAGGGTTCGGCGGCGGTCAGCAGAGAGGAGAGATATTCTTTTACGCTGTTGGGATCATCCAGACCGCCGTCATGGCCACGGACCCACAGATCTGTCCAGTAGTCCGCGTCCGCTCCGGCGAGCCACTGCTCAAAGGCCAGCTGCGGCGCGCGGTATACGGCCCGCTCGTGGGCCTGCCTCTCGGCTTCCTCGGCCCGCTGTTTGGCGAGAGCCTCATTTTCCGCGTCCATGCGCTGCTGCGAGCGGTCCAGGCCGATCCAGAGCATAACGAGGAGCCCGACAATGAGCATCCCGAGGAACAGGAGATAAATGATCAGACCCAGTTTGAAGCGGTCTTTTTTCCTGCGGGAGCGTTTCCTGCGCCGCTTTTTCTTCCCGGAGCTGCTTTTCCTCGGCGGGGCGGCGGGCTTCCTTTTAGGGGCCGGCCTTTTCACGGGAGCGGCCGCCGTTTCGGAAACGGTCTCCCCGGGCGCGTTCTCCCCGGGAGCGTCAGCCTCATCTTCGGGGGACGGGGCGTCCGCCTCGGTAAAGACAGAGGAGAGTTCTTTTCCCTCGGGCAGAGCATCGGGCGTTTTCGGGCTTTGCCCGGAGGTCTCCTCCGCCCCGGCAGAGGACTCCGGTCCCGGAGCCTCGGCGGAGAGAAGAGCGTATTCCTCCGAGAGAGTGTCCGCGTCCTCTATGTCGTCGAAATATCCGAATTCCCCCAGAATGTCCTCCAGATCGGGGACGTCCTGCTCCGGAAGATCACCGGGATCCCTCGGGGCCCGGGAATCGTCTTTCATATGTCTTGCCATGTGTTCTTATCCTCAATTCAGCACAAGAATGGCGTCGGCCATCTGCCGCATGCCGATCAGGTTGGAGCCGCGGGTGATCTGTTCGCCGTTGTAATACATCTGGGATGAGGAGCCGCCGTCCAGATTCGCCGCGTTCACGGCGCCGTTGTCGAACATGAGCCCAGCTATGTCGTCGTAGGACGCGCCCAGACTGTCCGGCTTGCGGCCCTCCAGCACCAGAAGCAGGATCGTGCCGTCCGCGCGCTGGCCGATGCAGGTACGCGGATTCATGCCGCCGCCCAGCCCCGTGCGCTTGACGCCGTCTTTGACCAGGACCGGTCCGGGGGAGAAGCTGACCGCCGAGGTGAGCCCGAGATCCAGAGCCTGCTGACCGGACATGTCGCCCACGTGAAGCTTATGCTTGCCGTCAAAGCCGATGACATTGATATACCAGGTGCCGGGAGCGCCCCAGGCGATCTTCCCGTCACGGATCACGAGACCGTCGGGCGTGCCGCCGTTGCCGCCGCCGTTGGGATCGTAAAACCCGCCGGCATTGGTCCCGCCGATGGCGTTGTATTTTTCGATGAACTCGTAGAGATAGAGCCCGTGATAGGCCGCGCCGTAGGCATCCAGCGTGCCGACGATGACCTTGGACGGGTCGCGTACGATCATCATCTTACCCTTGTACGAGGGGCCCTTGATGTCCTTGACCTCGATCCATTCCCCGCTTTCGGTCTGGGTGAGAGCGGGATCGGCCACCGTCACCTGTCCCGGTTCGGCCACAGGCTCGGGCGCCGTGGTGCCGTCCTCAAAGGAAAGCTCCCGGAAGGTATCCTCCTCGGCGGCAGGCTCGGCTTCCGCGGCGGGGTGGAGAAGGGAATCGATGGTCTCCTCGCTCAGGTACAGGCGCGGGACGAATTTCATGGCGCTGGTCTCATCGAAGGTGGCTACGAAGCGCCGGGTCCACTCACCGGAAGGCCCCCACGCCAGAACGGCGCAGGCGCCCAGCGCCAGTATCAGGATCATCAGGACCGTCAGCAGCAGCACAAGAAGCGTGCGGCCCAGTCCGCGAAAGAATCTGCTCAATTTATCAGTCCTCACTCTCCGCCCGGAGGCCAAAGTAACGGTCATTCCCGTATACATAACAACATAAAATCAGTATATACCAAAGATCGCCGTTTCGCAATAGAAACCGAGTAAACCCGTATGTTCAGACGAAAAAACCTGCCCCGGGGTTCCCGGGGCAGGTTTCGGTATGAAAGTTATCGGACGCGGCTTCCGCGGAGCTTTACGGCCGTCGGACCGGTCATACCTTCAGAAGCTTTGTTTTTCCGGCGAAGAAGGCGATCACGACAGCGGCGATGATCTCATTGCAGAGCACGAAGCTTCCGTTGTAGAGCAGAGAGTAGACCCATACGTTTTTCATGGTAAGACCGTAGAAGGACTCGGGCATGTACTGACCCCAGATCAGCACTCCGCTGAGCACAAAGGAGGCCAGACAGCCCGCGGCGCCGAACACCGTGGAGAGTACCGGTTTGGAGGGAAGAAGGCCCGCCAGGCCCACCAGCGCGTAGGCCACCGCGTAATCGAGCAGCAGAGACTGCCATCCGTAGGAAATGCCTCCGCCGATGATGGCCTTGAGCACGCCGAATACCAGTCCCGCGCCGATGCCCCAGAATGTGCCGCGGCGCAGGGCGAAGACCATCAGCGGGATGAATACCAGATTGACCGAACCGCCCTCCGGCCCCAGATCCAGCTTGAAAAAGTTCAGAACCACTGTGAGAGCCACAATGACCGCGCCTTCCGTGATCTTGTTAGTCGTCGAATTGCCTTTCATGATATACCTCCATACAAAAAAGTACCGTCCCGGACGGGACGGCAGCACGGAGCGCAACCGCACTCCCTACGCCGGCATTGTCCGGATCAGGTTTGAGGGTCCGGAGCCCCAATGCCCCGTCTCAGCCGGGAAAGCCCCGGCGCCCCTGTGTCAGTTGCCTATCATAATACAACTTTTTGTGGGGAAGTCAAGATTATTCTCCCATATCTTGAGGCCGCCCCTTGACCGCGGCGGGAGAGAACGGCTATAATGGAAGAATCTTACAGACGAAAGGCAGGACGGTCATGCTGCAATGCAAGAATGTGGGGATGACCTATCCGGAGGGAAAGGGGACCGTCGACGTACTGCGCCGGCTGAATCTGACGCTGCCCGCCTTCGGGCTCGTTCTGATCACGGGGCCCTCCGCAAGCGGGAAAACCGCGCTGCTGCGGATCCTTTCCGGACTGGAGCAGCCCTCGCGCGGCGCCGTTCTTTTCAACGGCGTGGATACCTCCCGCTGGCGGGAGAACAGGCTTGCGGAGCTGCGCCGGCGCTGCGGCTTTGCCTGTGAGGAACTGCTGCTGCCGGACCGCACGCTTAAGGAGAACATACTTCTCGCGGCTCAGACGGGCCGGGGCGAGGCAAAAAACACGGATGAGCTGATGTCCCTTTTGGGGCTTTCGGCCTGCGCGGACAAGACCCCGGGACGGCTTTCCGGACGGGAGAGACGTCTGGGCGCCCTGGCCTGTGCCGCCGCGCGGGATCCCGAGATCCTGCTGGTGGACGAGCCGGACGGGGATGATGAAGAGGTTTTGTCGCTGCTGCGCCTGTGGTCGAACGACCGGCTGGTCATAGCGGCTTCCCGGGACGGGCAGCTGTTCGACGGCAGGGAGGACGTGAGCGTTGTTCTGCGCCCGGGCGATACCGCGGAGGTGCGCGGCGAGCCGGAGAGCCCCGGGAAGAGCGAACGGGAATCGCTTCCCCCGCAAAGGGGAACGTGGGCCAGGGCGCTGCGCGCGCTGACAAGGAGCTACGGCTGCGTAGGCGTGCGGCTGGGAGGACTGTTCGCCGCGGCTCTGGCGATGTGTCTGGGGCTTTCCGTCCTGTTCGGGAACGCGGAGCGGTCCGCCGCCATCCAGGCGGAGACTCTGGCCGCCTATCCCGTGGTGTTCACGGCGGAGAATGTCTCCGACGGCGACCTTGCCGCGCTGGCGGCATACTATGAAGCGGAGATGGATATCCACAGCGCCTCTCTTCAGCGGACCTGGGCCATCTCGCCCATGATATGGGCGCTGAACGCGGACGGGCGTGTGGAGCAGGTCAACCCGGAACCCGGTACGGGGACCGGGCTGTGGACTGAGATGCCCAACGGGGACGCGCTTCGCAGCGCCAGCTACGCTCTGGCGGCGGGACGCTGGCCGGAGAGATACGACGAGGCCGCCGTTCTGCTCGACGCAAGAGGCAATATCGACCGCGCCTGCCTGGAGGCTCTCGGCCTGAGCGCGGATCGCGCCTCGGCGGGCGTGAGCTACACGGATCTTCTGCGGCTTTCCTTCCGTGTGGTCCTGCCCACCGACCGATATGTGCAGAATGTGGACGGCACCTGGGGATACATCGGAGGCGACGCGGCGGTCATGTCCGCCACGGTGAAGGCAGCGCTGCCGCTGAAGATCGTCGGGATCCTGCGCCCCGTCTCCAAGGGGAGCCGGGCGGGCGTGGGCGGAGCGCTGTATCTGAGCGACCTGACCGGATGGGTGCAGAATTCCGTCATGTCCAGCCGGCTTGTCACCGCGCAGACGGCGAATCCCGGAAGGGATGTGCTGACCAACCGTCCCTTTGACGCCTCTGCCCATTCCAAAGATCCGGCAGAGCAGCGCCGGGCCCTGCAGCGGTACGTTACCGCCCTGTCCGGGGCGGAGCAGGCTGCTCTGTTCGAAAGGATCACGGGGGAAAGCGTGGACGAGACGGCGGCGCAGGACAGCATGCTCAAGCTGCTGGATGTGATGACCGACGACGCGCTCGCCTCCCTGTATGTCCGGGAGATCGAGAGCGGAGTCTCTCCGGTGACCTATGAGGAGAATATGCGATCCTTCGGCGCTTTGGACGCGGATACCGTTACGGGGCTGCGTCTGTACGCCAATACCTTCGCTTACCGCGGCGAGCTGATCGCGCTGGCGGACGGCTACGAGAGACGGGTCTCCTATTCCGACGAGGCCGAAGGCATCATCGCGGCCGGAGCGGAGCTGCTGGAAAGCAACGCGGCGGTCTTCCCGGCGCTGGGAGGGATCCTGATCGCTTTGGGACTTTTGGGCGCTCTGCTCGCCGCTGCTCTGCCGCTGAGAGGCCGGCGCAGAGAGTCCGCGGTGCTGCGCGCGCTGGGAGTGAGAGACGGCGCCGCTCCGGCACTGGCGCGGGAGGGGCTGATCCTGGGCCTGCTGGGCGGAGCAGCCGGAGCGCTGACCGTGCTGGCGCTTTGCAGCGTAACGGGGGGAAAACTTTTCGGCATCGCTCTGCGTCTGACTTTTACGGAAGCGGTGCTGACGATCCTCGGCGCCTCGGCGCTGAGCGCGCTGGCCGGGGCCGTTTTCGACAGAAAAACCGTCAGCCCGGCCGAAGCGCTCGCGGAAGCGGACCGGTAAAGACAATAAGAGCACGGAGGAATCCCATTCATGAGAAAAAAGATCGTCTGTATCCTGGCGGCCGCCCTGTTTGCGGTGACACTGCCTCTCACGGCCGACGCGAAAGCCGGGATACGGAGGGGAACGGAAAATGTGCCCGCGGAATCCGTGACCGTGACCGCTGAAATGATCCGTACGGATGCGAATAAGAAGAACGGCAGCTCCGAGACCGTGCCGTGGGATCCGGAAGCGCTCAGAGGAAAAACCTTTTCCATCCTGGGCGACAGCATATCGACATACAGAAACACTTCCAACCGGCGCGGATCCCGCTGGTCGAACACGACGATCGGCCGGGGAGCAGCCTGGTATTCGGATCTCAAACCCAAGCTGGGAGAGGATGAGACCTGGTGGATGCAGCTCTCCGAGGATCTGGGGCTGCGTCTGCTGGTGAACAACTCCTGGGCAGGGTCCGGGTTTTTCCGGCCATATCGCCGTTCTGAAGGGGCTTATAAGGACCGATGTGTCCAGCTTCATGACAACACAGGGATCAACGACGGCGCCGAGCCGGACATCATCTTTTTATTTCTGGGGACGAACGATTTTGCCCATTTTCCCAAAACGCTCGGTACGGGGGACCTTGATTACGACGATCTTTTCCCCGATAACGGCAGCGGAAAGCGGACCTGGAGAGAGCCGAAGAGCACACTGGAGGCCGCCGCGGTGACCCTGTTCCGGATCCGAGAGCGCTATCCCCTGGCGGAGGTGTACATGGCGGAGATGCTGTATCGGGCAGACCTGAACGCGGAGACGGAGCCTGTCTGGCGCCGGTTCAACCGGGATCTCGGAGAGGTGGCGGAGCACTTCGGAGCTGTCATGGTGCATTTTCCCGATGATGTGATCACATACGACCGTCGGGAGCTGTATTATCAGGACAACAGGCTCCATCCGAATGCCCTGGGAATGGATGTGATCACCGAGACGGTCAAAGCCGCGGTGCTGGAGCATACTGCGTGGAAGACCGAATCCTTTTATCCCGTGTCTTTGGAACTGGACGGGGTCCTGGCCGATCTCGGCACCGGCCGTCTGGTGCGGGAGGGGCAGCCCTTCAGCGTACGGCTGACGCCCGCTGAGGAAGGAAAAACAGTGTCCGTAAGCGTCATTGCCGGCGGGGAAGATATCACCGACAGAGTGTGGTCAGACGGAGTCGTTTCGATCCCGGCCGTAACCTGTGACATAACGGTCACGGCGGCGTCTGCCTGAGGTCCCGGGCAGCTGACAAGGGACAATATGTCGGCGAGAGCCTCTTCGGTCGGCCGAAACAGCCGCCCGCATTTCAGATAAGAAGAGAAGAGCGCGCGGGATGTCGCCCGTGCGCTCTTCTTCAATCTGCCGGACAGTCGGTCAGGGCCGGGAGCCGAACAGCTCCAGGGCCTTGGCGGCGAAGCGCTGCCCGAAAACCCGGAAATTTTCCTCATAGTTTTCCAGCCGATTGTGGGGCTCCACATTGCCGTTGACGCCGACGGGTCCCAGATGGATGATCGGCCTGCCGCAGCTGCCCCCGCCGGAATAGCAGAGCATGCCGAATACCAGCTCGGCGCCCAGGATCGAACGGACCACGCCCTCTCCGCCGCCGTGGGTATACTGTTCGGTGGCGAAGGCGCCGCCCAGCTTTCCGGCAAGGCCCAGCTTTCCCGCGCTCATCAGCCAGGTGCGCAGATCCGGCGTCATCATCGCGGCATAGGACGGACAGCCTATTACCGCGCCTTTCGATTCGCGCACGAACTCCTCGTCCAGCTCCTCAATGGAAAAAGCGCGGCCTTCGGCGTCCGCGGAGCACATTCCTTCGGCGATCCACTCGGCGGCCTGTCTGGTGTTGCCGGTCTTGGAATCATAGATCACGCATAGCTTCATGTCTGTTGCCTCCTTTACTTTTCGTGAAAGAACTCGATCTCCTCGCCCAGCGGTCCGCGGCAGAAAGCCACCCGTGCCCGGATGGGAGGCTCGGAAGGCAGGACCACGTCTTTGGGCTCAACGAATACCTCATAACCCGCCGCGCGGACCTCGGCGGCCGCGGCGTCCGGGTCATCGCAGGCAAAAGCAAAATGCCGCACGGAGCCAACGCCCCGCTCGCCCCCGCCGCTGCGGAAGATCTCGACATATCCGGCGCCGGTCTCGATCATTATTCCCGCTTCCCATTCACGGCGGACCCGAAGGCCGAGCACACCGCAATAAAACTCTCTGACGCGGGCGTATGCGTCGTCATCGGCACATCGGAGAGACACGTGGTGGATTCCGCTGATCATAAACGGACCTCCTTTTCGGATTCCGGGAGACGGCTCCTCTTCGATCGCCATTGTAACATGGCCGAAGAAAAGAGAAAAGCATTTTTCCGGCATGTCGAACTTGAACTTGGATCGGAAATGGAGTATAATCATTTTATCTTATCAAATGTTTTTGTGGGAGGTCAGGTATATGAAAAAGAAAACCATCGCCGTTCTTCTTATCTGCACGCTGTTCCTTGTGATGACCGCCGGCGCGTCCGCTCCGTCGGACGCGGAGGAAGAAGATATCTTCGGAACCGCCATCGGAGAGATCAAAGAGGATACCTATGTCAACGAGTATTTCGGACTGGGCTTCGATCTTCCCAAGGATTGGCAGTTCTTCACCGAGGAAGAACTGGCCGAGATGATGGACATCACGCTCAAGGTCATCGACGACGAGGAGCTCAAGGATCTTATGAAGGATTCCATGGAGAGCGGAAACGGCGTGACGAACATGGCTGCCAAAAACTCGGCCGGGACTCTCAACATCAATATGCGGCTGACAAAGTATGAAAACGACGTGCTGAAAACGCTCAGCGAAGAGAGCATTCTCGATATGCTTTCCGCTCCGGTCAAGGAGATGCTCGAATCGGCGGGCTATAAGGATCTGGAGCTTGAGATCCGCGAGATCGAGTTTGCCGGCGAGAAGAAGCAGGCCCTTTTCATCAACGGTAAATTCTACAATCTTCCGATGTATCAGGCCGAGCTGTTGCTCCTGGGCGAGGATTATTACGCGGTAGTGACCTTTACCAGTGTTCTGGAAGACCGCCTCGAGGAGCAGTTTGAGTGCTGGCATGCTCTGGAAGAGCCGGCGGAAAAAGCGGCCTGAGTCCGGAACGTCGGGGCAATGCAGATCAAAGTCGTCGAGGTCGGATATCTTCAGACCAACTGCTATTTCGTCATTGACGAAAAAACCATGGACACCGCAGTCATCGATCCCGGAGACGACTCCAACAGGATCCTTGACGCTGTCGAGCAGGGCGGATTTCGGGTGAAGGCCATTCTGCTGACCCACGGTCACTTTGACCACTGCATGGGGCTCGACGCGGTGTACGAAGCGACCCGGGCTCCTGTGTATATGAGCCATAAAGACATAGCGGCCGAGGTGGGTTCCGCTTCGTTCGGTCTGGACTGGGAGCTCGATCCGCCGGAAAACGATACTCATTTTGTCTCTGAAGGCGATGAGATCGTGTGCGGGAGTCTGGTTTTCACAGTCCTGGAGACCCCGGGCCACACACCGGGAGGACTGACCTTTATGATCGAGGACTGCCTGTTCACCGGAGATACGCTGTTTCGGGGATCCTGCGGGCGGTATGATTTTCCCGGATCCTCATCGCTGGAACTGGGGCACTCTCTGGAAAAGCTGAGAGATCTTGAGGGCGATTACGAGGTTTTCCCCGGACATGAGAGCCCCACTTCGCTGGAATACGAACGCCGCTTCAACCCCTACATGCTCCGCCCATGGAGCCTGTGACCTCGCGGACAGCGGTCCGTTAATAACAAAAACGCCACGGCTGATGCCGTGGCGTTTTTGTTTGCGCGAAGCTTATTTGATGGAGAAGAACGCGTCTTTTCCGGGATAGCGGGCGGCGTCGAAGAGCTCCTCTTCGATCCGCAGCAGCTGGTTGTACTTGGCCACGCGGTCGGTGCGGCTGGGCGCGCCGGTTTTGATCTGGCCGGCGTTCAGACCCACGACGAGGTCGGCAATGGTGGTGTCCTCGGTCTCGCCGGAGCGGTGGGACACGACCGTGGTGTAGCCCGCGCGGTTGGCCAGCTGGATGGCGTCGAGAGTTTCGGTCAGGGTGCCGATCTGGTTGAGCTTGATGAGCACGCTGTTGGCCACGCCCTTCTCAATGCCCTGCTTGATGCGGCTGACGTTGGTGACGAAAAGGTCGTCGCCCACCAGCTGCACTCTGCTGCCCAGGGCGTCGGTGAGCATCTTCCAGCCTTCCCAGTCGTCCTCGCCCATGCAGTCCTCCAGGGAGATGATGGGATACTTGTCGCAGAAGTCGACCCACATGTCCACCATTTCCTGACGGGTCATCTTCACGCCGCGCTTGGGCAGATGATAGCACTCGTCCTCACGGTCGTACCAGTCGGACACGGCGGCGTCCATGGCCAGCATGAAGTCCTCGCCGGGCTTGTAGCCGGCCTTTTCGATGGCGGCGACCAGAGCCTTGAGCGCGTCCTCGTCGCTGTCCAGGTTGGGGGCGTAGCCGCCCTCATCGCCCACGCCGGAAGCGGGAACAACCTTCTTCAGGTTGTGGAACACCTCGGCGCACATACGCAGGGCTTCCTTCCAGCTGGGGGCGCCGACGGGCATGATCATGAACTCCTGAATGTCCACGTTGCTGCCGGTAGCGTGGGCGCCGCCGTTAAGCACGTTCATCATGGGCACGGGCAGGGTCTTGGCGTTGACGCCGCCGATGTAGTTGTACAGGGGCAGCTTCAGAGAGGCGGCAGCGGCTTTGGCGACAGCCAGGGACACGCCCAGCATGGCGTTGGCACCCAGACGGGTCTTGTTGGGGGTACCGTCGAGTTCGATGAGCTGAGCGTCGATATAGGGCTGGTCCAGCGCGTTGAGCCCGATGATGGTCTCGGCGATCTCGCCGTTGACGTTTTCCACAGCCTTTTCCACGCCCTTGCCCAGGTAACGGCTCTTGTCGCCGTCGCGCAGCTCGCAGGCCTCATAGATGCCGGTGGACGCGCCGGAGGGAACCGCCGCGCGGCCCATCACGCCGTTGTCCAGGGTAACCTCCACCTCAACGGTGGGGTTGCCGCGGGAATCCAGGATCTCCCGGGCGAGAACGTCAACGATCTCCAGGTATTCTTTCATTTGTTCCTATCCTCCTGATAAGTATGTGTTTTTATTTTACGAGCAGGCTTTTGCCCGTCATCTCTTCAGGCTGTGCCAGACCCATCAGATCCAGCATCGTGGGGACCAGGTCGCAAAGACGGCCCGGCTGCAGCTTCACGCCCTCGGGAGCACCGGCAGCGATCAGCGGCACGGGGTTGGTGGTATGGGCGGTGTCGGGGCTGCCGTCGGGCTTCATCACCCGGTCGGCGTTGCCGTGATCGGCGGTGATCAGGATCACGCCGTCCATTTTCAGCGTGGCTTCGACGATGCGGCCCACACACTCGTCCACGGTCTCCACGGCCTTGATCACCGCGCTCTTCACGCCGGTATGACCTACCATGTCGCAGTTGGCGAGATTGCAGATCAGCGCGTCGTACTTCCCGCTTTCGATCCGCCCGACCAGCTCGTCCGTGACGGCATAGGCGCTCATCTCCGGGATCAGGTCATAGGTGGGGAACTCCTTGGGGGAGGGGATCAGACAGCGGTCCTCGCCGGGATAGGCCTCCTCGCGTCCGCCGTTGAAGAAGAACGTCACATGGGCGTATTTTTCCGTTTCGGCGATGCGCAGCTGCGTTTTGCCCAGATTCCCCATATACTCGCCGAAGGTCATGTCGATCTCTTCGGGCGGGAAGGCGATATCCACGTTTTCGATGGTCGCGTCGTACTGGGTGGTGCAGACATAGCGCAGCGCAAAGCAGCCGAAGCGCCGCTCAAAGCCGTCAAAGGCGGGATCCACCAGGGCGCGGGTGATCTCCCG
>CACXMX010000020.1 GCA_902768805.1 Oscillospiraceae bacterium | reverse complement strand
ACCCAGGAGTTTGCCAACGAGATCGGCGCTGACGCCTACACCGAGGACGCTGCTTCCTGCGCCCAGAAGGCCAAGGCTCTTGTCGGCTGATCCCAACCGAACGATAAAAAAGGATATTGGCGTTCGCGCCAATATCCTTTTTTCACATCTTCACAGAATCATCAGGGAGGTATGAATATGTTCCGCAAGATCCCGTTCACAGAAAAAGAAATGGATATTATCGGCGAGATCCCGGGCTTCATGCCCGGTATGCCCGGCACGCCGTACCGCAACCCCCCGGTAACGCCCCGGGAGAACATGGACGCCATCTTCTATGAGAAGAAGCCGTTCTGGTTCGCTTCCTCCATGGACATGATGTTCTTCAACTCCGAAGTATACAGCAAGAACCTCAGCCGCGGCGCCGGCGCCGACATGACCGACGTTTTCGGCATCCAGTGGGAGTGGGTCCCCTCGGCCGGCGGCTCCATCGTGCACCCCGGCTCCCCGACCATGGACGACGTGAACAACTGGAAGGAGTTCATCAAGATCCCCGACGTGACGCAGTGGGACTGGGCGTGCACCCCGGCTCCCCGACCATGGACGACGTGAACAACTGGAAGGAGTTCATCAAGATCCCCGACGTGACGCAGTGGGACTGGGCCGGCGAGGCCAAGGAGAAGAAGCTCGATCCCCGCTTCTCCCACCACATGTCCCTGGTCAACGGCGTATGGTTCGAGCGGCTGATCTCGTTCATGGACTTCATGCCCGCCGCCATGGCGCTGATCGACGAGGAGCAGCAGGACGCCATCAAGGAGCTGTTCCAGGCCCTTACCGATATGATCTGCAAGGTCGTCGACATGCTCTGCGAGAACTATCCGCTTCTGGACTACATTCAGATCCACGACGACTGGGGCGCCCAGCGCTCCCCGTTCTTCTCCACGGAGACGGCCTATGAGCTGTTCGTGCCCTTTATGAAGCAGTTCACCGACCATGTCCACTCCTGGGGCCGCAAGGCCACGCTCCATTCCTGCGGCCACAACTTCGACCGCGTGGAGTGCTTCATCGACGGCGGCTTCGATATGTGGGAGCCCCAGACCATGAACGATATCAAGGAGCTTTACAACCGCTACGGCGACAAGATCGTGTTCGGCGTGTGGCCCGATCCGTTCGACGCCACGAACATGACCGAGGACGAGATCCGCGCAAAGGCCCGCGAGTTCGTGGACTTCTACACCCAGCCCGGCAAACCCGCCGTCCTCAGCGGTGCGGGCGCCCGCGGCCTGCCTCCCGCCTTCGGCGACGAGGTGTACCGCTACTCCCGCATCCGTTACATGGAAATCAACTGAAAAGCACCTCTCTTAAGAAGCGCCGCGGCAATGCCGCGGCGCTTCTAACTGTTAATAAAGCTTCGCTGAACTCTCCGCTTCAAAACACCATGTTCCAAAAAGAAGGGGGCATCAGGGGGGAACATGGTTCCCGCCCTGAAATCGCGTCGGCCGAAGGGCGATAACCGGATCTCCGCAGAGATCCGCGCGATTAAAGCGGGTCTCAATCGAAGCGTGATGACAAGACGCCCTTGCTTTTTGGGAAAGATTATTGCATTATACTATTAAATATAAAAATACATGTTTCGGAGGGATTGGGCATGAAGGTGCTGATGATCAACGGCAGCCCGCGTCTCGAGGGCAACACCACTCTGGCGCTGGCCGAGATGGACAAGATCTTTCACGAGGCCGGCGTGGAGACGCAGACGATCCGCGTGGGGAACAAGGCGATCCGCGGCTGCATCGCCTGCGGGAGCTGCTTCAAAAAGGGAAAATGCGCCTTTGACGACGGGGTGAACGAGGCCGCGGAGATCCTTAAGGAGAGCGACGGCCTGGTCGTCGCCAGCCCGGTGTACTACGGCTCGGCCAACGGCACGATAGTGTCGTTCCTGGACCGGCTGTTCTACAGCTCCCACTTCGACAAAACCATGAAGGTCGGCGCCTCGGTGGTGCTGGCCAGGCGCGGCGGCCTTTCCGCCACCTTTGACGAGCTCAACAAGTACTTCACCATCAGCGGCATGCCCGTGGCCTCCAGTCAGTACTGGAACAGCGCGCACGGCGCGGCCCCCGGCGAGGCGGCCAAAGACGGCGAGGGCCTGCAGGTGATGCGCACACTCGCGCGCAACATGGTGTTTCTGATGAAGAGCATCGCCCTGGGCAAAGAAGCGTACGGCCTTCCCGAAACGGAGGACCGGATCATAACGAATTTCATCCGCTGACATGGCTATCGTCACATCCCGGCGCGACGCTCTTGTGCGCCTGTTCCGGCAGCTCTGCCGGGACAGGTCCTTCCGGAGGGAGCGGGGCGAGTTCGTGTGCGACGGAACGAAGCTCCTGGATGAGGCGCTCTCGGCGGGGGCGAATGTCGGCGCCGTGCTGCTCAGAGAGAGCGGGGCCCGGCCGGACCTGAGCACGCTGAAGAACGTTTCCACGGCCGTCCTCAGCGACGAGGTATTCACCTGGGTCTCTCCGCTGGAAAACAGCCCCGGCCCGCTCTTTTCCGTAAAGATCGCGCCCCTGAGCGCGCGCAGCCCCGAAAGGGTGATCGTGCTGGAAAACCTGCAGGACCCGGGCAATGTGGGCACTGTGCTGCGCACAGCGGCCGCCCTGGGGATCGACCTGGTGATCCTGACGGGGGAGTGCGCCGATCCCTACAACCCCAAAACGGTGCGCTCGGCCATGGGAGCCCTGTTCCGCCAGCCCTTCGCCGAGATGCCGCTGAGCGCGCTGAAGGCCGCGCTGGACGGGTGGGGCCTGCCGCTTTACGGAGCGGCGCTCTCGCCGGAGGCGCGGGACGTGCGCACGCTCCGGCTCGTCCCGGCGGCGCTGGCCGTGGGGAACGAGGGCCACGGCCTGTCGGAGGAGCTGCTCGCGGCGTGCGACGAAAAGATCATCATCCCCATGACTCCGGGCAGCGAGTCGCTCAACGCGGCGGTGGCGGCGTCGATCCTGATGTGGGAAACGGCGCGCTGACACACCGGCCGGAAAGGAGAGAGGCCCATGGCACAGCTCAGATACTGGGTATGGCTCACCACGCTTGAGGGCGTTTCCTCGGTAACGATCCGCCGGCTCATGGACCGCTTCGGAGGGCCGCGGGAGATCTTCTTCGGCAGCTGCGACGATATGCCGGAACTCAGCGCGAGGGAGCGCGCGGCCCTTTCGAACAGGGACCTCTCGCGCACCGAGGCCGTGCTGGAAAAATGCCGCGCGAACGATATCGGCATACTGACGATAGCGGACGCCCTCTATCCCGAGCGGCTTCGCCAGATAAGCGATCCGCCGCCGGTGCTGTATGTGCGCGGCAGCCTTCCGTTTGTGGACGAGCTGCCCGCGGTGGCGCTGGTGGGCACGCGCCGGGCCACGCCCTACGGGCTGAAGATTGCCCGGCAGCTGGGACAGGAGATCACGGCGGGCGGTGGCTGCGTTGTCACCGGGATGGCCGCCGGCGTGGACGCCGCGGCGGCCCGCGGCGCGCTGATGGAAAACGGCCCCTGCGTGGGCGTGCTCGGCACCGCCATCGATGTGGATTATCCGGCGGAGAACGCCCCGCTCATCGCGGACGTGGCCTCCGTGGGCGCCATCGTAAGCGAGTTCCCGCCCGGCTATCCCACCCAAAGCTCCAATTTCCCCCGGCGCAACCGCATCATCAGCGGGCTGAGCTGCGGTACCTGCGTGGTGGAGGCGCCGCGGCGCTCCGGCGCACTGATCACGGCGGACCTGGCGCTCGAGCAGGGAAGAGACTTGTTTGCCGTGCCCGGGAATGTGGACAGTCCCAACAGCGCGGGGACGAACGCCCTGATCCGCGACTGCGCGCGGGCGGTCACCTGTGGGGAGGATATACTCTCGGAATACGAGGGGCTCTACCCCTACGCGGTACGGCGCGGAGCGGAGACGTTCGCCCCTCCCGAGCCGGAAGAGGAGAAGCGTGAGGGCACCAAATCTGCCATTGACAAGCCCCCCGTGATACCTTATATTGACGTAGAAAACCGCATAGCGGACTTTCCGGACGATCAGAAGGCGATCCTCCGGGCCCTGAAGGACGGCGAAACGCACATCGACGACGTCATCGCCGCCACCGGATTCTCCGCGGCGAAGGTGCTCTCCACCCTCACGCTGCTGGTGATCCGCGGCGCAGTGCGCTCCCATCCGGGCAAGCGCTATTCTCTTAATGTATAAGAATAACAAACAGAGGATGTTTTCGGCATATGGCACAGGCAAAAAAGGATCTTGTGATCGTTGAATCGCCGGCGAAGGCGCGCACGATCGAAAAATATCTGGGCGGACAGTACAAGGTGATCGCCTCCATGGGGCACCTGCGCGACCTGCCCAAAAACAAGCTCGGCGTGGACATTGACAACGGCTTCACCCCGGAGTATATCCCGGTGGCGGCGCGCAAGGACGTCATCGAAGAGCTGAAAAAGCGCTCCAAAGACGCGAAGACCGTGTATCTCGCCACCGACCCGGACCGCGAGGGAGAGGCCATCAGCTGGCATCTGAAGGAGCTGCTGAACCTGCCCGACGACAAAGCCCGTCGCGTCACCTTCAACGAGATCACCCGCAAGGTCGTGCAGAGCGCCATCGCCAATCCCCGGGATATCGACCTGGATCTGGTGGACGCGCAGCAGGCGCGGCGGGTCCTGGACCGCATCGTGGGCTACAAGCTCAGCCCGCTGCTCTGGCGAAAGGTGCGCCGCGGACTCTCCGCCGGACGCGTGCAGTCGGTGGCGATCCGCATGGTGGTGGACCGGGAAAAGGAGATCCGGGGGTTCAAGCCGGAGGAATACTGGCATCTGGACGCCACGCTCGACCGCGCGGAGGGCGGCGGCACCTTTACGGCCCGGTATTACGGCGAGGGTGAGAAAAAGCGCGAGCTGCACTCCGAGGCGGAGGTCAATGCCGTTGCCGCCGATGTGGAAAAGGCACCCTGGACCATCGGAGAGGTGCGGCGCGGCCAGCGCCAGCGCAGTCCCGCTCCTCCGTTCATCACCTCCACGCTGCAGCAGGAGGCCAGCCGCCGCCTGGGGCTGACGCCGCGGCGCACCATGAGCATCGCCCAGCAGCTCTACGAGGGCGTGGACATCACCGGCGAGGGTACCGTGGGCCTGATCACCTATATGCGTACCGACTCGCTGCGCCTGTCCGAGGACGCGCTGAGCGCCGCGGCCGGCTATATCCGCGAACACTACGGCGAGGAGTACTATCCCGGAAAACCCCGCCGCTTCAAAACAAAGGCCGGCGCGCAGGACGCCCACGAGGCCATCCGCCCCAGCGACGTCACGCTCACGCCGGACAGGGTGAAAAAAGACCTGACCGCGGAGCAGTTCCGGCTCTATCGGCTGATCTGGGGGCGCTTCACCGCCAGCCAGATGGCCAACGCCGTTTACGACAACGTGGTGATCGACGCGCTCAGCGCGGGACACTGCTTCAAGGCCAACCACTCGTCCCTGCGTTTCCCGGGCTATACGGCCGTGTATGAGGACCGCGCCGACGACGAGGAGGACGCGCCGAAAAAACCTCTTCCCGACCTGAAGGAGGGGGAGAGCGTCGAACTGAAAAAGCTGGCCCGGGAGCAGAAATTCACCGAGCCTCCCGCCCGCTATACCGAGGCCACGCTGATCCGCGCCATGGAGGAGAAGGGCATAGGCCGCCCGTCCACCTACGCGCCCACCATCTCCACCATCACCGGCAGGGAGTATGTGGCCAAGGAGGGCAAATACCTCAAGCCCACGGCTCTGGGCGAGGTGGTCGACGGGCTGATGGAGGAGCGCTTCCCGGACATCGTGGATCTGAAGTTCACGGCCCGGATGGAGGACCGGCTCGACGAGATCGAAAGCGGAAAGATCCCCTGGAGAGACGTGCTCACCGAGTTTTACGGGGACTTCGACCGTGAGCTCACCGAGGCCGAGACCGCCCTGGAGGGCGTGCATCTCAAGGTTCCCGACGAGGTCACCGATGAGATCTGCGACAAATGCGGACGCCATCTGGTGGTGAAAAACGGACGGTTCGGGCGCTTTCTGGCGTGCCCGGGCTTCCCCGAGTGCAACTTCACCAAGCCCATCGTGATCGAGATGCCGGGCGAATGCCCCAAATGCGGCAGCCGGATCCTGAAGAAGACCTCCAAAAAGGGCTATGCCTATTACGCCTGCGAGAAGGGCGCCGACTGCGGCTTCATGACCTGGGACGTGCCGGTGAAGGACCGCTGCCCCTCCTGCGGGAAGACCATGTTCAAGCTCTCGGGCAAGGGGGCGCGCAAGCCCTTCTGCGTGAATCCCGAGTGCGAGGCCTTTGTGCCCGAGGATAAACGCGGCTACCGCAAAAAGGCCTCCTCCGCCAAAACCGCCGCCAAGCCGGGGGAGAAGAAATGAATCCCGTAACGGTCGTGGGCGCCGGACTGGCGGGCTCCGAGGCCGCCTGGCAGCTGGCGATACGGGGCATCCCCGTCCGGCTGACGGAGATGAAGCCTAAGAAAATGACGCCGGCCCATGTATCCCCCTGGTTCGCGGAGCTGGTGTGCTCCAACTCGCTGCGCAGCGATGAGCTTACCAACGCCGTGGGTCTCCTCAAGGAGGAACTGCGCCGGCTGGGCAGCCTGATCATGCACTGCGCGGACGAGCACCGTGTGGCCGCCGGCGGCGCGCTGGCCGTGGACCGCGTGGGCTTTGCGCGCGCGGTGACGGACCGGCTGCGCGCTCACCCGCTGGTGGAGGTGGTCGAGGAGGAGGTCACCGATTTCCCCGACGGCGAGGTCATCATCGCCACGGGGCCGCTCACCTCCGACGCCTTCGCCGATACCATCCTTCGCCGCACGGGCAGCGAGGGCATGCATTTTTACGACGCCGTGGCGCCCATCGTATCCCTGGAGAGCGTGGACATGACGAGCGCGTTCCGCGCCTCACGCTACGACAAGGGCACCGCGGACTATATCAACTGCCCCATGAACGCGGAGGAGTACGAGGCGTTCTGGAGAGAACTGATCTCCGCCCGCGAGGCGGAGGTGCACGGGTTTGACGACGCGGGCGTTTTCGAGGGCTGCATGCCCGTGGAGGTCATGGCCCGGCGCGGCGTCGACACTCTGCGCTTCGGCCCCCTCAAGCCCGTCTTTTCCATGATCCCCGCGCTGCGAAACGCGGACTTTGTCCGTTACGGCGTGATGCACCGCAACACCTATCTGCAGTCTCCGGGCCTGCTGGACCGGTACTACCGGCTGATCGGCGAGGAGCGGGTGGCGTTCGCGGGGCAGATCACCGGCGTAGAGGGCTATGTGGAGTCCTGCGCCTCGGGCATGCTCGCCTCGCTGGAGCTTTCGGCGCGGCTGCTGGGCCTTCCGGCGGAGGATTTCTCCCGCGCGACGGCCATCGGCGCGCTGGCTCTGTATGTATCCGGCGGCAGCGTGGGCGATTTTCAGCCCATGAACGTCAATTTCGGGATCATAGAGCCGCTGGACCGGCGGGTCCGCGGCAAGAGAAACAAGAACGCGGAGATCTCCCGGCGCGCGCTCGAGGAGATCGGCCGTCACACGGAAGGGGAATTGTTCCGATGCGTATCCTTATAGACGCCATGGGCGGGGACAACGCGCCCGGGGAGATCGTCCGCGGAGCGGTGGACGCCCGGCGCGAGTTCGGCGCGGACATCACGCTGTTCGGGCAGAGCGACAAGGTCCGCCCGATACTGGCCGAGTGCGGCGCCGCGTCGGACGAACATATCACGCTCGTCGACGCGCCGGACGTGATCACCATGGAGGACGACCCGGCCACCGCCACCAGGAAAAAGCCCAATTCCTCCATGACCATGGCGCTCAAGGCTCTGCATCTGGGCGAGGGCGACGCGATGATCTCGGCGGGCAGCACGGGAGCGCTGCTCAGCGGCGCCACGCTGATCGTGCGGAGAGTCCGCGGCATCCGCCGGGCCTGCTTCGGGCCGGTGCTTCCCAACGGGAAAAACGGCGTGCTCCTCATCGACAGCGGAGCCAACGCCGAGTGCACGCCGGAATATCTGCTGCAGTTCGCCTATATGGGCAGTTTCTACTCCAAAGAGATCCTGGGCTGCGCCGAGCCGCGCGTCGGCCTGCTGAACATAGGCGCCGAGGAGAGCAAGGGCACGCCCCTGCAGAAGGAGACCTACGAGCTGCTGCGCCGGGAGGACGAGGCCGGACGGCTGCGCTTTATCGGCAACGTGGAAGCCCGCGACGCCCTGTTCGGCGGCGTGGACGTGCTGGTGACCGACGGGTTTTCCGGCAATATCCTGCTCAAGGGCATCGAGGGCACGGCCGTCATGCTCATGAAAGAGCTCAAAAAGATCTTCTATAAGAACACAAAGAACAAGCTGGCCGCGGCGATGCTCAAAAACGACGTCTACTCCCTGAAGGCCCTGCTCGATCCGAGCGAGGTGGGAGGCACGGCGCTGCTGGGTATCTCAAAGCCGGTGATCAAGGCGCACGGCTCCTCTGACGCCAGGGCCGTCCGCAGCGCGGTAAAACAGGCGATCACCTTCATGAACGCGGGCGTCATCGAAAGCATCGAAAAAAACATCGCGTATATGCGCGTCGGAAAGGAAGACTGACATGGTACTGGACAAGGTCATCACAATGGTTGCCGAGCAGTTCATGATCGAGCCGGACGAGGTCTCGGCGGATACTCTGTTCGTGGACGATCTGGGAGCGGATTCGCTGGACGTGGTGGAGCTCACCATGGCGCTGGAGGAGGAGTTCTCTCTGCCCGACACGCCGGAGGAGGAGCTCATGAACATCCACACCGTGGGTGATCTGGCGAGCTATATCTCCCGTGTCACCAATGAATGATTCTCTGCGGGAGCTGGAGGAGCGCCTGGGCTACGAGTTCCGGGATCCTTCTCTTCTCCGCACCGCGCTGACGCACAGCTCCTACGCCAACGAGCGGCGCGCCTCGGGCCGGGTGTCCAACGAGCGGCTGGAGTTCCTGGGCGATTCGGTGCTGGGCATGACGGTGGCGGACCATATCTACCGCCATTACGGCTCCATGCCCGAGGGACGCATGACGCGTCTGCGCGCGGAGCTGGTGTGCGAGCAGTCGCTGCACAAGGTCGCTTTGAGGCTGCGGCTGGGCGAGCATCTGCTCCTAGGCCGGGGAGAGGAACACAGCGGGGGACGGGAGCGTCCGTCGCTGCTCGCCGATGCCGTGGAGGCGGTGATCGCCGCCATGTATCTCGACAGCGGGATGGAGACGGCCTCGGCCTTTATCAACAGAGAGCTGCTGTCCGATCTCGGAGCGGCGGAGCCTGTGCTGTTCAACGACTTCAAAACCGCCCTGCAGGAGCTGGCGCAGCGCCGCGGCCAAACGGTCGGCTACGAGCTGACGGGCGAGCAGGGCCCCGACCACAGCAAGACCTTCTCCGTGCGCGTCCTCCTCAACGGGGAGACCGCGGGCGAAGGCGTCGGCCACACCAAAAAGGAGGCCGAGCAGGCGGCCGCCGGCGCCGCCCTCAGAACGCTGGGAGCTTACGTGCCGTGAGCGCCCGCCGCCGCATCCTGCCCATATTCGTGCCTCACGCAGGCTGCCCGAACGACTGCGTCTTCTGCAATCAGAAGCGCATCTCCGGCAGCCTGCTTCCCGCTTCGACCGAAACCGTGCGGAGCCGGCTCTCGGAGCTGCCCGAAGACGCGCACTGCGAGCTGGCCTTTTACGGCGGGAGCTTCACGGCCATCGACCCCGTCCTGCGTGAGGAACTGCTCGCCGCCGTGCGCCCGTTCCTGGAGCGGGGGACGGTGGAGCGTATCCGCGTGTCCACCCGGCCGGACGCCGTGGACCGCGAGGTCCTCGAGAGCCTCCGGAGCGCCGGGGTGATGACCGTTGAGCTCGGCGCCCAGTCCATGTCGGACCGGGTACTCCGTCTCTCCGGGCGCGGCCATACCTCGGCCGATACGGCGCGCGCCGCCGCCCTGGTGAAGGAGGCGGGCCTTACGCTGGTCCTGCAGATGATGACCGGCTTGCCGGGGAGCGACCCGGCCGCGGACATCGATACGGCACGGAAGCTCATCGCCCTGCGGCCCGACGGCGTGCGGATCTACCCCACGGTGGTCGTACGGGACACGGCGCTGGAGACGCTCTGGCGCTCCGGGCGGTACCGGGAGCACACCGTAGAGGACGCGGTGGAGGTCTGCGCGAAGATCCTGCCCCTGTTCGAGGCCGCCTCGATCCCGGTGATCCGCCTGGGGCTGAACCCCACGGACGAGCTCTCCGGCGGCGCGGCCGCGGCGGGAGCGTACCATCCCGCGCTGGGCGAGCTCGTTCGCTCCCGCGTGCTGCGCGAGCGCGCCGAGCGGCTGCTGCTTCGCGATCCGCCGAAGGGGCCGGCCGCGCTGGAGGTGTCCCGGCGGGACTATTCCGCCATGATCGGCCGGCGCAGGGAAAACGTGCTGTGGCTTCGCGAACGGTTTCCGGAGGCCGGCCTTCGCGTACGCAGCGCGGACGTCCCCGACGGCACGGTGCGCGTCGTTCCCCTATAGCGAGAAAGCGGTCCGCGGCAGAGCCGAGCGGGCCGTTTTTTGTTGCAAATCGGGGGCTCTCAGTGTATAATAACATGTCTTATTATAGATAGATCGGTACAGGAGACATAACGTGTATATCAAAGCTTTGGAGATCCAGGGATTCAAGTCGTTTCCGGAAAAGACGCGGCTGAGCTTTGAAAAAGATATAACGGTGATCGTCGGCCCCAACGGCAGCGGAAAGAGCAACATCGCCGACGCCCTTCTGTGGGTCATGGGCGAGCAGAGGACGCGCACGCTCCGAGGCGGAAAGATGGAGGACGTCATCTTCGGCGGCACGGAGAAGCGCGGCGCCATGGGCTTTGCCCAGGTCACGCTGATCCTCGACAACACCGCCCGGGTGCTTTCGCTGGACTCTGACGAGGTCAGCATCGCCCGCCGCTACTACCGCAGCGGCGAGAGCGAATACTATATCAACCGCGAGCAGGTGCGCCTTCGCGACGTGAGCGAGCTGCTGATGGACACGGGCCTGGGCACCGACGGCTACTCGATCATCGGCCAGGGGCGCATCAGCGAGATCGTCTCCGCCAAGTCCACCGACCGGCGCGAGATCTTTGAGGAGGCCGCGGGCATCTCCCGCTTCCGCCACCGCAAGGACGAGTCCGAGCGGAAGCTCGCCCGCACTGAGGAAAACCTGCTGCGGATCGGAGACAAGATCTCCGAGTTGGAGCTGCAGATAGAACCGCTGAAAAAGCAGTCGGAGACCGCGCAGAAATATCTTCTCCTGCGCGACGAGCTGCGCGTGGAGGAGGTCTCGCTGTGGATGGGAGACCTGGACCGGCTGCATGAAAACTCGGAGATCCTGCTCTCCGACTGCGAGCGGGCCCAAAACGACTGCACGGCCGCGCGCTCGGAGCAGGAGCGCCTGTACGCCGAGAGCGAGCGGCTTGCCGAGCGGATGCGCCGCGCGGACGTGGAGGCGGAGGAGCAGCGACAGGCTCTGCGCGCCACCGAGGCATCGGCGGCCGAGGCCGATAACGAGGCGGCCGTTCTGAAAACCAATATTGAGAACAACGAAGAGACGCTGACCCGGCTGGCCCGGGAGATCGGCGAGCAGACCGACCGCGCGGGAGGATTGCTCAACCAGGTCCGCGAGCATAAGGAGCGCATCACGGCCATCAACAGCGAGGCCCGCGAGCTGGACGCCGAGCTGGCGGCGGCCCGTGCCGCGGAGGAGGAGAACCGCGCCAAAATGGATGATCAGAGCCGCCGGATGGCCGCTCTGACGGCGCGGGAGAGCGAGCTCAACGGCCTTCTCGCGCAGAACGCCACCGCCATGGAACTGCTGAAGGAAAACCTGCAGACCATGGACGAGCGCTCCTCCAGAGCCGACGAGGAGCGAAAGCTGGCCGAGGAAAAGAGCGCGCGCGCCGCCGCGGAGCTCTCCGAAGCGAGAAAGAAGCTTGCCGAGGCCCGCGACCGGGAGCAGAGCGCCGCCAATGTGATCGCCGGTCACGCCATGCTCATGGAATCGCGGGAAAAGCGCGTCGCAGAGCTCGCCGAGGCCAAGACCCGCCTCACCGTGGAGCTGCGTTCCTGCCGCTCGCGCATCGAGATGCTCACCGAGCTCGAGAAGAACATGGAGGGCTTTGCCAAAGCCACCCGACTGGTGATGCAGGCGGCCGAGCGCGGCCTGCTCAGGGGTGTCCGCGCTCCGGTGGGACAGGTGATCCGGGTGAAGGACCGGTTCGCTCTGGCCGTGGAGACGGCGTTGGGCGGAGCGGTAGGCAACGTGATCGTTGACACGCAGAACGACGGCAAGGCCGCCATAGAATATCTGAAAAAACAGGACGGAGGACGCACCACCTTCCAGCCGATAGATACCGTGCGCGCGCTCCGGCTCCGCTCCGAACCGAAGGGGGAGGACGGATATCTGGGACTCGCCTCTGATCTCACGGAGTGCGACGAGCGCTTTCGGGGGGTCATCGACCACCTGCTGGGCATGACGGCGGTCGCCGAGGACATGACCTCCGCCATCGCCATCGCCCGGCGGCATTCCAACAGCTTCCGCATCGTCACGCTGGACGGGCAGGTGCTCAACGCCGGCGGCTCCATGACCGGCGGCAGCGCGGCGAAGAACACGGGGATCCTCTCGCGGGCCAACGAGCTGCGCCGGCTGAAAAAAACGCTTACCGATCTGGAGACGAAGCTCGGCGACGCCGAGCGGGGCCATGCCGAGGCCGAGCGAGAGCTGGAGCGGGCCCGCTATGAGACGGAGACCGCGAAGGAGGAGCAGGCGCTCGCCCGTCAGGACGTGGCGCGTCAGGAGGGACTGGAGGCGCAGGCCCGCCTGCTGCGCGACGCCTCCGAGGAGACGCTGGACTCTCTCGAGGAGGAGCAGCGCACCTACCGCTCCCGGAGACGGGAGATCGAGGAGCGCGGCAAGTCTCTGCTCGCCTCCGACGAGGAGGCGAAAAAGGAGCTTGCGTCGCTGGCGGGGGACCTGGAAAAGGGCTCGGCGGAGGCGGACGCGTTCCGCGCCCGACAGAGCGCCCACGAGGAGACGCTGCGCGAGATCCTCTCGCGGAGAGCCTCTCTCGACGCGGAAAAGAACACCGTATACATCGCCATAGAGCAGCTTGAGCAGCTTCGCTCCCAGCTCGAGAGCGACTCGGGACAGCGGCGCGACGCAGCTGAGGCGGTGCGCAGGAACAACGAGGAGCTCACGGCGCGGCGGCAGACCGTGCTCGAGCGCATCAAAGTGCTGCGCGGGAAAATCGAGGCCGAGCAGGGGCGGATCCGCGAGCTTACCGACCGGCGGATGGAGCTGGAGGGAAAGCGCGGCGCCGCGGACAAAGCGGCCCAGGAGAAGAACCGGGAGCTTCTGGAGCTGGAAAAGGCCTCCGCCCGGCTCGAACAGAAGAAGATCGCCGCCGAGATGGAGGAGAAACAGCTTCTCGACAAGCTATGGGACAACTACGAGCTCAGCCGCAGCGAAGCGGAAAAGGTCCGCCGTCAGATCGAGAGCCTGTCGAAGACCGCGCGGCGCGTCGCGGAGCTGCGCCGGAGCATGAACGCCCTCGGCACGCCGAACCTGGGCGCCATCGAGGAATACAAGCGCGTGAGCGAGCGCTACGATTTCCTCTCGGGCCAGCGCGCCGACGTGGAAAAGGCGCGGGGAGAGATCCTGAACATCATCTCCGAGATCACTTCGCAGATGGAGGAGATCTTCACCCGGGAGATCCGGGAGATCGACACGGCTTTCCGCCGCATCTTCTCGGAGCTCTTCGGAGGAGGAAAGGCCGCCATATCTCTGGAGGACGAAAACGACGTTCTCAACTGCGGCATCGACATCCGCATCCAGCCCCCGGGAAAGGCCGTGTCCAACATCAGCCTGCTCTCCGGCGGGGAGAAGGCCTTCGTGGCCATCGCGCTGTACTTCGCGATCATGCGCGTGCGGCCCACGCCGTTCTGCGTGATGGACGAGATCGAGTCGGCGCTGGACGAGGAGAACGTGTCCCGCTTCGCTTCCTATATGCGCCTGATGAGCGACAAAACCCAGTTCATCGCCATCACCCACCGCCGCGGGACCATGGAGGAGGCGGACCAGCTCTACGGCGTGACCATGCAGGAAAAGGGCGTGAGCACCGTGCTGGAAATGGATATGGCCGAGGCGCTCAAAACCATCGGATAAGGAGACAGACAATGGGCTTTTTCGAAAAAATGAAGGCCGGGCTGGCCCGTACGCGCAGCCAAATGGCGGCGACCATCAACACCATGATCGCCGACTTCACCGAGGAGAACGAGGAGATCTACGACGAGCTGGAGGAGGCGCTCATTCTCTCCGACGCGGGCGTGGAGACCACCGAGAACATTATCGAAAACCTTCGCGAGCAGGTCCGTCTCCGGGGCTGCCGCGGACAGGAGCAGCTGCACGACACCCTTGCGGAGATCCTCTCCGAGGCCATGGACGCGGGCGACACGTCCCTGAAGCTGGGCACCGTGCCCTCGGTGATCCTGGTGGTTGGCGTGAACGGCGTGGGCAAGACCACCACCATCGGCAAGCTGGCGTCCCGCCTGACGGCCGAGGGGAAAAAGGTGCTGCTCTGCGCGGGCGACACCTTCCGCGCCGCCGCGGCCGAACAGCTCACCGTATGGGCCGAGCGCGCGGGCTGCGGCATCGTCCGCCACGAGGAGGGCAGCGATCCCGCCGCTGTGGTGTTCGACTCCATCGCCGCGGCAAAGGCGCGCGGCGTCGACGTCGTCATCATCGATACCGCCGGCCGGCTCCACAACAAGCAGAATCTGATGAACGAGCTTTCGAAGATCCGCCGGGTCATCGACCGCGAGCTCCCGGAGGCCGACGTGGAGTGCCTGATGGTGCTCGACGCCACCACCGGACAGAACGGGCTGATCCAGGCCAAGGTGTTCACCGAGAGCGCGAAGCTCACGGGCATCGTGCTCACCAAGCTCGACGGGACGGCGAAGGGCGGCATCGTGTTCGCCATCACCGCGGAGCTGGGGCTTCCGGTGAAGTTCGTCGGCGTGGGCGAGGGCGTGGACGACCTGATGCCCTTTGACGCACGCGGTTTCGCGGAGGCGCTGCTGGCATGAAACTGGTGCTTGCCTCCGACAACGCGCACAAGCTCACCGAGTTCCGGGAGCTGTTCCGCTCGCTCAACGCCGAGCTCCTGTCGAAAAAGGAGACCGGCTTCACCGCCGAGGTGGAGGAGAACGGGGCCACCTTTGAGGAGAATGCCTTAATCAAGGCCGAGGCCGTGATGCGCGCCACGGGCCTGCCCGCCATCGCGGACGACTCCGGGCTGTGCGTGGACGCGCTGGGCGGAGAGCCGGGCGTGCGCTCGGCGCGCTACACCGGCAGCCACTCCGACTCCGACGAGGACCGCTACCGCCTGGTGCTGAGCAATCTGGGCGACCGGAAGGACCGTTCGGCCCGGTTCGTATGCGCGCTGTGCTGCGTGTTCCCTGACGGGACCGTGCTGCGCGCCCGGGGAGAGTGCGAGGGCGAGATCCTTTTCGCCCCGCAGGGGGACAACGGCTTCGGCTACGACCCCATCTTCCGCCCCGCGGGATTCGACCGCTCCATGGCGGAGCTGACGATGGAAGAAAAAAACGCCATTTCCCACAGGGGAAAGGCGCTGGTGAATTTCAGAAAAGAATGGGAGAAGATCTATGCTGACAAGTAAGCAGCGCGCTCAGCTGCGGTCCATGGCCGCGGAGCTCGATACGATCCTGCAGATCGGAAAGGGCGGCATCACCGAGAACGTGATCGCCCAGGCGTCCGACGCCCTGCGCTCCCGCGAGCTGATCAAGGGCCGGGTGCTGGAGGCCTCGCTTCTTACGGCCCGGGAGGCATGCGACGCGCTGTGCGAGGCCTGCCGCGCGGAAGGCGTGCAGGTGATCGGCAGCAAATTCGTGATGTACAAGCGCAACGAAAAGGATCCGAAAATAGAGCTCGTCAGCGAGCGGAAAAAGAGAAAGTAACATGCGCGTGCTGATCTACGGGGGGAGCTTCAACCCGCCGCACCGCGGGCATGAAGCGGCCCTGCGCTCCGCCGTAACGGCCATCCGGCCGGACCGGATCATGGTGGTGCCCGCCGGGATGCCGCCCCATAAGGCGCTGGCCGAGAACAGTCCGGACGCGTCCGCGCGGTTTCGTCTGGCGGAGCTGGCCTTTCTCGGCGAGCCGGGGACCGAGGTGCTGGACATCGAGCTCAGGCGTCTGGGGAAAAGCTATACGATAGACACCCTTCGGGAGATCTCCGACCGCTTCGAGGACGCGGAGCTGTATTTCCTGGTGGGGGCGGACATGCTCCGCTCCATGGAGAAGTGGTATCGGTTTGACGACATCCTCTCCGAATGCACGATCGTGGCCCTGTCCCGGTACGAGGAGGACTATCCCCGGCTGGAGGAGACGGCGCAGATGCTCCGCAGGGCTTACGCCGCGCGGGTGATCCTCATCCGCAAAAGCCCGCTGCCCATGTCCTCCACGGATCTGCGCGCCGAGCTGTGCGCCCGGCAGGGGAGGGAGAGCCTCTCCGAGAACGTCTACAGCGAGATCATCCGCTGCCGGTACTACGGCGCTAAGCCCGAGCTCGAATGGCTGCGGGAGAAGGCGTACGCGTATCTCAAGCCCACCCGCGTGCCTCATGTGCGCGGCACCGAGGAGGAGGCCGTGCGTCTGGCGGAGCGGTGGGGAGAGGATCCCGGGAACGCCGCCGAGGCCGCGATCCTCCACGATATCACGAAGAAGCTTACCGCGGAAGAACAGTTGCGGTTGTACGAAAAGTATGATATCATTTCGGACACCGCCGAGATGGCCGAGCCGCGGCTCTACCACGCCCGTACGGGCGCGTACCTGGCGAGGGAGCTGTTCGGCGTTACGGACGAGGTGTTCTCCGCCATCGAGTGGCACACCACCGGCCGGCCGGATATGACGGCGCTGGAGAAGATCATCTACCTGGCCGACTATACCGAGCCCACGCGCCGGGAGTTCCCGGGCCTGAACGAGGTCCGCACGCTCACGTATGTCGATCTGGACCGGGCCATGATCCGCGCGCTGACGCTGAGCATGGAGGAGGTCCGCTCCAGAGGCGCCGAACCCCATCCCCGCTCCGTGGAGACGCTCAGACAGCTTCTGAACAAAACGGGATCTGTCGCCGGATGAACCGGGACAGACCGCCCCTTACGCCTACACAAGGAGGAAACACAATGCTCACTTCCCATGAGATCGCCGCCATCGCCGTAAAGGCGCTGGACGGAAAGCAGGCGCGGGATATCCAGATCCTGAAAACGGACAAGGTCACGGTGCTGGCGGACTATTTCATCCTGTGCACCGCCACCAGCGACACCCACGCCAAGACCCTGGCCGACGAGACGGACAAGCTGCTGTCCGAGGCGGGCGAGCCCGTTCTGCGCCGGGAGGGCTACCGCTCCGGCGGATGGACGCTGCTGGACTTCGGGTGCGTGATCGTGCATATCTTCTCGGAGGATATGCGGGAATTCTACGCCCTGGACCGCCTGTGGTCGGACGCGGAAAAACTGGACTACAAAGACCTGCTGTAAATACGATTTTTCTTAGGAGAGAGAGAAAATGGACTACGATTTCAGCCGAATCGAGAAAAAGTGGCAGGACCGCTGGTTTTCGGAGAACACCGGCGCGGCCGTGACCGGCTCGGAAAAGCCCAAGTTTTACGGGCTGATCGAGTTCCCCTATCCTTCGGGACAGGGGCTGCACGTGGGGCATGCCCGCCCCTTTACGGCCATGGACATCATCTGCCGCAAAAAGCGGATGGAGGGCTATAATGTGCTGTTCCCCATCGGGTTTGACGCCTTCGGCCTGCCTACGGAGAACTACGCCATCAAAAACCACATCCACCCCGCCGTAGTCACCCGCGAGAACATCGCCAACTTCACCAAGCAGCTGAAGATGCTGGGCTACAGCTTCGACTGGCAGCGCGTCGTGGACACCACGGATCCCGACTACTACAAGTGGACCCAGTGGATCTTCCTGCAGCTGTTCAAAAACGACCTGGCCTACAAGGCCACCATGCCCGTGAACTGGTGCACCAGCTGCAAATGCGTACTGGCCAACGAGGAGGTCGTGGACGGCGTGTGCGAGCGCTGCGGCAGCGAGGTCATCCGGCGCGAAAAGAGCCAGTGGATGCTGCGCATCACCCGCTACGCCGACCGTCTGATCGACGATCTGGACGATGTGGACTTCATCGAGCGGGTAAAGATCCAGCAGCGCAACTGGATCGGCCGGTCCGACGGCACGGAGCTCACCTTTGACACCACCGCCGGCGACAAGCTCACCGTGTTTACCACCCGCTGCGATACGCTCTTCGGCGTGACATATATGGTCCTCTCTCCTGAGCACCCCTATCTGGAAAAGTGGAAGGATGTCATCGAAAACTACGACGCCGTTGCGGCGTACCGGGAAGAAGCGGCCCGCAAGTCCGACTTTGAGCGCAGCGAGCTCAACAAGGACAAGACCGGCGTGGTGCTGCAGGGCGTTCGCGCGATCAACCCGGCAACGAAGGAGGAGATCCCCGTCTTCGTGTCCGACTACGTGCTGATGAGCTACGGCACCGGCGCGGTGATGGGCGTGCCCGGCCACGACCAGCGCGACTGGGAGTTCGCCACCAAGTTCGGCCTGCCCATCATCGAGGTGGTCCGCGGCGGCGACATCACCAAAGAGGCCTTCACGCTCAAGGACGATACCGGCATCATGGTCAACTCCGGCTTCCTCAACGGCATGACCGTGAAGGAAGCCATCCCGGCCATGAAAAAATGGGTCACCGAGCAGGGCTACGGCACCACGAAGACCAACTTCAAGCTCCGCGACTGGGTGTTCAGCCGCCAGCGCTACTGGGGCGAGCCGATCCCCCTGGTCGAGTGCCCCTGCTGCGGCTGGGTGCCGGTACCCGAGGAGCAGCTGCCCGTGCTGCTGCCCGAGGTGGAGAGCTATGAGCCCACCGACACCGGCGAGTCGCCTCTGTCCAAGATGACCGACTGGGTGAACACCGTCTGCCCGAAATGCGGCGGCCCTGCGAAGCGCGAGACCGACACCATGCCCCAGTGGGCCGGCTCGAGCTGGTATTTCCTGCGTTACATGGATCCGCACAACGATAAGGCGCTTGCCGGGAAAGAGGCTATGGACTACTGGTCTCCCGTGGACTGGTACAACGGCGGCATGGAGCACACCACGCTCCACCTGCTCTACTCCCGTTTCTGGCACAAGTTCCTTTACGATATCGGTGTGGTGCCCACCAAGGAGCCCTATGCCAAGCGCACGAGCCACGGCATGATCCTGGGCGAGGGCGGAGAGAAGATGTCCAAGTCCCGCGGCAACGTGGTGAATCCCAACGATATCGTCGACCAGTACGGAGCCGACACGCTGCGCGTGTACATCATGTTCATCGGCGACTTCACCAAGGCCGCGGCCTGGTCGAGCAACGCGGTGGCCGGGTGCAAGCGCTTTCTGGACCGCGTGTGGAACCTCGCCTCCGTAAAGCGCGAGGGCGATGAGATCTCCGCGGCCAACGAGAAAGAGGTCCACCGCAGCATCCGCAAGGTGACCGGCGATATCGACGAGATGAAGTTCAACACGGCCATAGCCCAGCTGATGACCCTGGTGAATCAGATGTACGGCACCGAGCCCAGCCGCGGCGACATCCGCGCGCTGCTGCTCATGCTCTCGCCCTTCGCTCCCCACATCGCCGAGGAGCTCTGGGAGATCCAGGGCTTCGAGGGCATGGCCTGCGAGACGCCCTGGCCGGAGTACGACGAGAGCAAGACCGTGGACGAAACGCGCACCATCGCCGTGCAGATCAACGGCAAGCTGCGCTCCACCGTCACCGTGGCGGCCGACGCCGACGCCGACACCATGCGCGCCGCCGCCCTGGCCGACCGCAAGATCGCCGGCTATGTGGAGGGGATGGACATCGTGAAGACCATCACCGTGCCGAACAAGCTGATCAACCTGATCCTGAAACCGAAAAAATAAAAAAATACTTCGATTGAGAGCCCGGCGAAGCGTGTCTCAACCGAAGCACGTCGACAAAGTCGACACGTAAAGAGCCCGAGGAGAGATCCTCGGGCTCTTTGCTGTTTTTTCTCAGCCTTCCGGGTGCATGAAGCTGTAATCGATCACGTCGTTGGCACCGGTATAGGAGCCGTCCACCTTTTTCATCGCCCGGTCGTAGGCCTCGGTGCCCGGCTCATAGAGCGTGGGTTTGTAGTCGTTGATATCCTCCCGGCTGCTGATGGAGCAGGGGAGAGCGCGGGCGTCCTTCAACATGAGCGTACCGTCGGGCGAGCGCTCGAACACCACCTGGGCGATGACCGTGTCGAAGTCCGCGGGGGCGGTGTTGCCGCCGAAGACAAAGTTGGCCGTGGAGTAGAAGATCACGCCGCTGTTATAGATCTCGTAGGGCTGCAGGCGGTGAGGTCCGCATCCGACCACGATGTTCGCCCCGGCGTCCACGGCGGCGTGGGCGACCTGCTTCTGGTTGGCGTTGGCGTAGTAGCTGGCCTCGTCGCCCCAGTGCGCGACGACGACCACGACCTCGGCGCCGCGGTTTTTGAGGTCGCGCACGCCCTGGGCCACGGTATCCGCCACGGGATAGTGCCCGTTATAGGTGGCGTAAACGCCCACCACAAGCCCGCTCTCCGTGGTGACCAGAGTGCCCTCTCCGTCGCCGCAGTGGGCGATCCCGGCCGCGTCCAGGTTCGCGCCGGTATCGTTATAGACATCCTGGCCGAAGTCCATGGCGTGATTGTTGGCGGTGGTGGCCACCTCCACGCTGCCGCGCTTCAGGATCTCCGTGTACGCGGAGGGAGCCAGGAACGAGAAGGTGGAGCCGGACCATGCCTGCTGATCGGAGATGCTGCACTCCAGATTGACGATGGTGAGATCGTCGGCGGAGAAAATGTCCGCCGTGTTGGCAAACGGATAGGAGAAATCGCCGTTGATGACGTTTTCAATGGCGGTGTCCCAGTGGCGGATCTTCGGATAGCTGGCCAGCGTGCAGTCGCCCACCATGGAGATCGTGTAGGTCTGCGGCGTGGGCTCGGGCGTCGGGGTCGGTTCCGGCGTCGCGGTGGGCTCGGGCGTCGCGGTGGAGGGCGCGGCCGGGGCCGGCGTGGGCTCGGGTTCCGCGGTGGGTCCGGCGGTGGGCAGCGGAGTGAAGGTTTTCACTTTTACGTCTTCGGTCCGCGCGGCCCAGGTTGGGGAGAACACGGCCAGCGCCAGCAGCGCCAGCAGACCGATCCCGGCAAAGATCTTTACCGTACCGGTGATAAATCGTCCCATTTCTGCCTCCAGATCTTCAGTTCTCAACGAAGCCGGCGGAGAGCTTCACCAGCACCTTGGGCATGGTCTCGAGCGCGTCCGTGGGGATGAACTCGTGCACGCCGTGGAAATTGTACCCACCGGTGGAAAGGTTCGGGCAGGGGAGCCCCTCCCAGGTGAGCATGGCCCCGTCGGTGCCGCCGCGGATGGCTTCGGCGTAGGGCTTAACGCCGCAGGCGGTGAAGGCCGCCTCGATACGGTCGATCAGGTGGCGGTGCGGAAGCACCTTTTCCTTCATGTTGTAATAGGTATCGGCCATCTCCAGCTCCGCCGTGCCTTCGCCGTGGATCAGATTGATCATGCGCACGGCGCCGAGCATCCGGTTTTTCTTCTCCTCAAAGAGCTCTCGGTCATGGTCGCGGATGATGTAGTGCAGAGATGCCTCCACCACGTCGCCCTTCATGCCGGTGAGGTGGATGAAGCCCTGATAGCCATCGGTCTTCTCGGGGACCTGGCTCTCGGGGAGCATCCCGTGGAGCTCCATGGCGATGGTCGAGGCGTTCTTCATGATGTCCTTGGCGCTGCCGGGATGGATCCCCACTCCGTGCACCGTCACCTTCGCGGAGGCGGCGTTGAAGTTTTCGTATTCGTAGGAGCCGAGGGCGCCGCCGTCCACGGTATAGCCCCAGTCGCAGGCCAGCTCCTTCACATCCAGGCCTTCGATGCCGCGGCCGACCTCCTCGTCGGTGGTGAACACGATGCGCAGCTCGCCGTGGGGGATGTTTTCGGCGATCAGAATGTCGCACATGGTCATGATCTCGGCCACGCCGGCCTTGTCGTCCGCGCCGAGAAGAGTGCTGCCGTCGGTGACGATCAGCGTTTTTCCGCGCAGATCCTTCAGGAAGGGGAATTGCTTTTCACTGAGCACCTCGCCGTGGCCCAGCTCGATGTCGGCCCCGTCGAACACGACTTCCCGGGCCTTCACATTTTCGCCGGAGGCCGCGGAGGAGGTGTCGACGTGGGCGATAAAAGCCACGACGGGGGCCTTGACCCCTTCCGAGGCGGGAAGGGTCCCGATCACGTTGCCGCAGGCGTCGGTCTTCACGTCGCGCAGGCCCAGCGCTTCCATTTCTTCGTGCAGCGCCTTGGACAGCTCCAGCTGCCGCGCGGTGGAGGGGGAGGTCTCGCTGTCCTCGGCGGAGGCGGTGGAATAGGCTATATAGCGGTAAAATCTCTCTTTGGACGTCATAATCGATAGTCCTCCGTTCGTTTTGTTTTCCAACAAAACAGTATACCACGCCCCCGGGGAAAAAACCACTCACGCGCGCAACATTTTTCATATAAAAAACCTCCGCGGCCGGTGACCGCGGAGGTGAAATGCCGTATGGGACAGCTTCGCGCTCAGGCGATGCCGCACAGGGCGATACGGCTCTGCTTGTAGATCTCTTCCATCATGCCCGGAGGCGTCAAGAAGGCGGCGGCCATGGCGGGGTACTTGGTGTACTTGGCCACGAACTCCTTGGCGGTTTTCACGATGGTCTCGTGATCGGCGTCCATGGGCAGCGGGGGAACGTCGATGCCGAGCATGATCTTGTCGCCGTATTTCTCATAGAGCATGGCCTTGTCGTTCATGGCCTGGCCCCACCAGATGTCCACATGGGCTTCGATCATCGCCGGCACCAGCAGCTCGTTCTTGCCGCAGGAGTGCAGCTGGAAGATCATGTCGCGCTCATGGCACCAGTCGGCGATCTTGCGGATGGCGGGCACGATCATCTCGATGCAGGTGTCCACGGAGAAGAACGGCGCTCTCTGGGAGCCCCAGTCGTCGTGGAAATAGACCTCGCGCACGCCGATGGCCTCGCGGTACTTGCTGATGAAGTGGATGTACATGTCGGCCAGCTTGTCGAAGAGCTCCTTTACGGCATCTTGCTGGTCCTCGTCGATAAGGGCCATGGAGGCGCCCTCAAAGCCCATGAAGGAGATCAGCCGCTCGAACATGCCGTTCTGGAAGGTGCAGCCGATCACGCGGGGCTGATCGCGGAAGGGGGCGTTGAGCTTGGCCATGCCCTCCCAGTCGAAGGAGTCGATGTCGGGCCAGACGATTTTTTCCTTCCATTCGTTGGCGTCGTTGAGCAGGTGGGGATTGCCCGGCTTCTCCATGGAGCCGCCCACGGTGGGCACGAAAACCCACTCCACTCCGAACAGGTCGGGGCCGCCCTTTTCCTCAAGGGCTTGCTTGGGGCCAAGATCCTGCACCTCGGCGCGGGCGATGTGGTCGGGGTTGATGCGCGACTGCACGTTGCAGATGTCGGTCAGCGTCGGCATCCACAGATAATCCTCACCCTTGAGCGCGGCGCGGAGGTTCTGCTCTGCGGTGATGGGCGTGTTGTAGATCTTCGGGGGCGCGAACCAGGATTCAGTGGGCGCGACGTACTGGCCGACGATCTTTAGCTCGTCTTCGGAAAAGGGAACTTTGTTCATTATGATTCTCCTCATATCAGGATATATTCTTGTCCGATACTATTATACAGGAAACGCGGGATAACTCACTGTGCCCGGCGCCTAACTTTTCCCTTACGCGCGGGGGCCCGTTTCGTACACGGCGCGTTTCGGAGGTCAAAACGCAAAGCGCCCGCGGACCGAAGCCCACGGGCGTTTTGCGCTGCGCGAAGAGAACTCAGTAGCGGCCGAGAGTCGCGGCATCCTTAGGGCGCACGGTGAAGGTGACGTCCTTGCCGGGAAGGATCGCGTTGAGGATAATGCCCACCAGAGAGGCGATGGCCAGGCCCGACAGGCTGATGTTCAGTCCGCCCACGGTGAAGCTGATCGCGCCGGCGGCGGAGTACTCGATGCCGATGGTCAGGCAGAGGATCAGCGCGGCGATGATGACGTTGCGGCTGGCCTGGAAATCCACATGGTTCTCCACCACGTTGCGCACGCCGATGGCGGCGATCATGCCGTAGAGGATGATGGACACGCCGCCGATGGTGGCCGCCGGCATGGAGGTGATGATCGCGGCGAACTTGGGGCAGAGGCTGAGGATGATGGAGATGACCGCGGCGATCTCGATCACCAGGGGGTCGTAGACCTTTGTGAGGGCCAGAACACCGGTGTTCTCGCCGTAGGTGGTGTTGGCCGGAGCGCCGAACAGAGCGGCCAAAGTGGTGCCCACGCCGTCGCCGATGAGGGTGCGGTGCAGGCCCGGATCCTCAACCAGGTCGCGGCCGATGGTGCCGCCGATGGCGTTGATGTCGCCGATGTGCTCCATCATGGTGCTTAGGGCGATGGGGAGAATGGAGATGATGGCCGTCAGGATCAGTCCGGCGTCAGCCTTGCCGCCGAACAGGGAGAACACGGTGCGGGAGCCTTCCACGGGCAGGCCGAACCAGGGAGCCGCGGCCACGCCGGAGAAGTCCACGTTGCCCGTCGCGGCGGCGACGGCGTAGGAGGCGAGCACGCCCAGCAGGATGGGGATGATCTTCACCATGCCACGGCCCCAGACGTTGCAGATCACGACGACGGCGATGGCCACCAGGGCGATGCCCCAGTTCTGGTTGCAGTTGTCAATGGCGGAGGGGGCCAGATGCAGGCCCACGCACATGATGATCGGCCCTGTGACGATGGGCGGGAAGTACTTCATTACGTTCTTGCTGCCCCAGGCCTTGCACACCAGCGACAGAACCAGGTACATGAGACCCGCGCAGGCTACGCCGACGCAGGCGTACACGAGACCCTGCTGCTCGGTGTAGCCGGCCGCCACGGCAGCGTTTTTGACCACGGAGTAGCCGCCCAGGAACGCGAAGGAGGAGCCGAGGAACACGGGGACCTTCCGGCCGGTGACGAAGTGCATGAACAGCGTGGCAATGCCGGCGAACAGCAGCGTCGTCGAAACGCTCAGCCCAGTGATGATCGGCACCAGCACCGTGGCGCCGAACATGGCGAACAGGTGCTGAAAGCCCAGCACCAGCATTTTGGGCGTACCCAGGGTACGGGCGTCGTAGATCGCCTCGTTGCCCACATCTTTTTTGGCCATAGTTTTTTCCTTCTTTCTTTTATTCTTCTTGTTCTTTTTCGTAGATGGAAACGCCGGTCTCCCCGTCGGTCTCCTTCAGACGGACGGCCACGGTCTCCCGCAGAGAGGTGGGGATGTTCTTGCCCACGAAATCCGGCTTGATGGGGAATTCGGCGTGGCCCCGGTCGATCAGCGCGAAGAGCTGGATGCGCGCCGGGCGGCCCCGGTCGATCAGCGCGTCCATGGCCGCGCGGGCGGAGCGGGTGGTAAAAATAACGTCGTCCGCGATCACCACGGTCTTCCCGTTGATGTCAAAGGGAAGGTCGGTGTCGGAGACGACGGCGTCCGGGGCGGCGGTGAGGTCGTCCCGATAGAGTGTGATATCCAGTTTTCCCACGGGGACGCGAACGCCCTCAATGCGCTCAATATTGTCGGCCAGGCGCTCGGCCAGGGGAACGCCTCGGGTCTTCAGCCCCACGAGACACAGCCCCTCGGTGCCGCGGTTCTTCTCGATGATCTGGTGAGCGATGCGTACGAGGGTCCGCTCCACGGCGGCTTCGTCCATGATCTTTGCCTTGAACACCATCGCGCACACCCCCAAAACATTGAAAAAACCTTGTCCGGGCAGGGACAAGGCACAGTCTCCGGGCGGACCCGGATCTCTATGGACGCCTTGCCGGCAGCACGGTACCGGATTAAAGAGGTCTTTTACTGTGGCGTAGTCTATCACGGCATCTTGCGGCTGTCAATGACAGAATACACAAAATATGGGATGCCCCGCGCAGAAATAATCTACGCGGGGCGTCCTGTCAAAGACGGTTTATTTTTTGAAGCTGTCCTTCAGGGCAACGGCCCGATTGAACACCGGGTGCCCGGGAGAGGAGTCCTTGCTGTCCGGCGCGAAATAGCCCAGACGCAGGAACTGGAAGCGGTCCGTGGGGACGCAGTCGGCCAGGCTCCGTTCAACCTTGCAGCCGGTGAGGACCTCCAGAGAGTCGGGATTCAGGCAGTCGATAAAATCCTTGCCCGGGGCGTCCGGCTCGGGATCGGAGAAGAGCATGTCGTAGAGCCGGACCTCGGCGTCGGCGCAGTCGGCTGCGTTCACCCAGTGGATCGTGCCGCGCACCTTGCGCCCGTCGGGGGCGTTGCCGCCGCGGGTGTCCGGATCGTACTCGCACAGGACCTCCGTGACGTTCCCGGCCTCATCCTTTACGCAGCCGGTGCACCGGACGATGTAGGCGCCCTTCAGGCGGACCTCGTTTCCGGGATAGAGGCGGTTGTATTTCTTCACCGGCTCCTCCATGAAGTCGTCCTGTTCGATCCAGAGCTCGCGGGAGAAGCTGACCGGGCGGGTGCCGGCGGCCTCGTCCACGGGATTGTTCTCCACGTCGAAGATCTCGCTCTCCCCCTCGGGGTAGTTGGTGATCGTGAGCTTCACGGGGCGGAGCACGGCCATCACGCGCCGGGCGTGGGCGTTCAGGTCGTCGCGCAGGCAGGACTCGAGAAACGCGTATTCCACCGTGGAGGGGACCTTCGCCACGCCGATGCGCTCGGTGAAGTCGCGGATCGACTGCGGAGTGTAGCCGCGGCGGCGCAGTCCGCACAGAGTGGGCATGCGCGGGTCGTCCCAGCCGGAGACGCGCCCCTCCTCCACCAGCCGGCGGAGCTTGCGCTTGGACATGACCGTGTAGTTGATCCCAAGGCGGGCGAATTCGATCTGCCGCGGCTTCGAGGGCACGTCGCAGTTTTCAATGACCCAGTTGTAGAGCGGGCGGTGATCCTCGTATTCCAGGGAGCACAGGGAGTGGGTGATCCCCTCCAGCGCGTCCTGGATCGGGTGGGCCAGGTCGTACATCGGGAAAATGCACCACTTGGTGCCCTGACGGTGATGCTCGATATAGCGGATGCGGTAGAGCACCGGGTCGCGCATGTTGAAGTTTCCGCTGGCAAGGTCGATCTTCGCGCGCAGCGTGTATTTCCCCTCGGGGAACTCGCCGGCACGCATCCGGGCGAACAGGTCCAGCGATTCCTCAACAGGCCTGTCGCGCCAGGGACTCACCGCGGGGTGGGAGGTGTCGCCGCGGTATTTGGAGAACTCCTCGGCCGTCAGCTCGCAGACATAGGCCAGACCTTTTTTGATCAGCCCGACGGCCAGATCATAGGTCTGCTCAAAATAATCCGAGCCGTAGAAGAAGCGGTCGTCCCAGTCGAAGCCCAGCCAGTGGATATCCTCCTTGATGGCGTCAACGAACTCCGTGTCTTCCTTAGCGGGGTTGGTGTCGTCCATGCGCAGATTGCAGATGCCGCCGAACTTCTCCGCGGTGCCGAAATCGATGCACAGCGCCTTGCAGTGGCCGATGTGCAGATAGCCGTTGGGCTCGGGCGGGAAACGGGTGTGCACCTGCATCCCTTCAAAACGGCCGCCGGGACCGATGTCCTCGGCGACGAAATCATGGATAAAATTACCGGGCAGACGATTCTCTTCCATGGCGGATCCTTTCTCTTTTCCGGGAATAAAGCAGTGATTATTATAAACGATAGCACTTGAATTCGCAATCATTTTGTTGGATAATGATAAAATAAAGAACACTCCGAAATGAGGAATGAACATGGCATTCGACTCTGTGATCATCGGCGGGGGTCCGGCGGCCGTATCGGCGGCGCTTACCCTGCGCAACCGCAACAAAACCGTGGCCATCGTCACCGGCGGCGTGGACGACATCCCCCTGAGCCGCTCGCACAAGATCACCAACTACCCGGGCATGCCGGACATCTCCGGACGGGACATGCTCGAGGCGATGGAACGCCAGGCAGCGGAGGCCGGAGCGGAGATCATCCGCGGCAGGGCCACCTCCGTGCTGAACATGGGAGCTTCCTTCGGAGTGGCGGTGGGAAACGACTTCAGTGAAGGGAAAACTGTGATCCTGTGCACGGGCGTCCGCCCGGCAAAGCTGTTTCCCGGGGAAAAGGAGCTGCTGGGAAAGGGCGTGAGCTACTGCGTCACCTGCGACGGCATGCTCTACCGGGGCAGGGACGTGTGTCTGGTGGGCTTCACCTCCGACACCGAGGAGGAGGCCGGCCTGCTGCGCGAGATGGGCTGCAATGTGCGCCTGTTCACCGAAAAGGGCGCCGGCTACGCCATTGAGGGCGAGAAGAGCGTCACCGGCCTGAAGGTGGGGGAGGAGACCTTCCCCTGCGACGCCGTATTCATCCTGCGCTCCTCCGCCGCGCCCGACACGCTGCTCGAGGGCCTGGAGATGGACGGCGCTTATATCAAGGTGGGGACGGACCTCGCCACGTCGGTGCCGGGCGTGTTTGCCGCGGGCGACTGCGTGGGCGCCCCGTATCAGGTGGCCAAGGCCGTAGGCGACGGCTGCGTGGCGGCCTTTTCCGCGTCGAAATATCTGGAGAACAGCAAATAAACATTTTTTGGGAGGCTGACCATGAACGATCGCGACATCAAGTATCTCGAGCTTCTTGCCAAGAACTATCCCAACGTTCACGCCACGGCCGCCGAGATCGTCCGTCTTCAGGCGATCCTGGAGCTGCCCAAGACCACCGAGCACTTCATGAGCGACATCCACGGAGAGTATTCCTACTTTACCCACATCCTCAAGAACGCCTCGGGCGCCATCCACAGCAAGATCGACGACAGCTTCGGCGATCTGCTGGGCGAGGAGGAGAAGAACGCCCTGGCGCTGCTGCTCTATTACCCGGAGCGGGAGCTGGCCAAAAAGAACCACACCGAGTCCTGGTACCGGGTCACCATCCACCGGCTGGTGGCGGTATGCCGCCAGGCCACGGACAAGTACACCCGGGAGAAAATGCGCACCCGGCTGCCGCATGAGTTCTCCTACCTGATCGAGGAGCTGGTAAACTCCGACGAGCACGACAGCAACAAGCGGCGCTATTTCGAGAGCATCATCAACAACGTTATCTCCACCGGCATCGCCGACGGCTTCATCGTGGCCATGGCCAACCTGATCTCCCGTCTCACGGTGGACCGGCTGCACATCGTGGGCGACCTGTTCGACAGAGGCCCCGCCGCCCAGATGGTGATGAGCGAGCTGACCCGCCGCCACGGAGTGGACTTCGTATGGGGCAACCACGACGTGCTGTGGATGGGCGCGGCCATGGGCAACCCGGCCTGTATCGCCAACGCTCTGCGCAACTCGCTGAAATACGGCAACTTCGACACGCTCGAGGACGGCTACGGCATCAACGTCCGCCCGCTGGCCGTGTTCGCGGTGGAGCAGTACGGAGACGATCCCTGCACCTATTTCCAGCCCACCTACGTTTCGGACTACTGCGGCGACGACAGCGAGACCACGGCCAAGATCCTCAAGGCCATCACGGTGATCCAGTTCAAGCTGGAGGGCCAGCTGATCCGCCGCCACCCCGAATACGGGATGGACGACCGCCTGCTGCTCCACAAGGTGGATCCCAAAACCGGAACGATCGAGACCGAGGGAAAAACCTATCACGTGAACGACTGCCTCATGCCCACGGTGGATCCGGAGGATCCCTACCGGCTATCCCCCGCGGAGGAGAACGTGGTAAGCCAGCTCATCATGTCCTTCCGCCGCAGCACTCTGCTGCAGGAGCATGTGGACTTCCTGATGGAGAAGGGCGCGATGTACCGCGTGTGCAACGACAACCTGCTCTACCACGGCTGCGTTCCCATGGAGCCCGACGGCAGCTTCTCTCAGGTCCGCATCGGCGACGGCGTCTATTCCGGCAAGGCGCTGATGGACGTGTGCGACCGCATGGCGCGCACCGCCAACTACGACCGCCGGGATGAGCTTACCGACTTTATGTGGTATCTGTGGTGCGGACCGTGCTCGCCGCTCAACGGCAAGGACAAGATCGCCACCTTCGAGCGCACCTTCCTCACCGAGAGCGAGGCCGGCGTGGAGACCAAAAACGCCTACTACACGCTTTGGGACAAGGAAGGCCAACGGCAAGTTCATCAACATCGACGGCGGCCTGTCCAAGGCCTATCAGCCGGTGACCGGCATCTGCGGCTACACCCTGGTGTTCTCCTCCCACGAGATGTATCTGGCCGAGCACCAGCAGTTCGATATCGAGAAGGCGGGGAACGGCAACGTGGACATGATCTCCCGCACCATGAAGATCGAGCAGTACCCCGACCGCCTTTGCGTGCGCGACACCGACGGCGGCAAGGACGTGCAGGGCCGCATCGCCGATCTGCAGCAGCTTCTGGCGGCGTACCGCAGCGGCCTGGTCCGCACGCCGGACCGCATGGGATAATCTATTTAAGGACAGTAATCAATGATACCGAAAGTATCATTGATTACTGTCCTTTTGTTTAGCATTTTCTATCAAAATCTTACAGCTTATTTCGACAGAGGGAAGACTATGCCGTTTATTATAGAAGCAGCCTGCTTGTGCAATAAGGGTAAAATCCGTAAAAATAACGAGGATAATTTCTTCTTCGACGGACGCTGTTTGGTGGCAGACAACACCGGACTAAAGCATCCCGTATCCATGACGAGAACTCTCCGACGGGAAATATGTGTCGCTGTTTTTGATGGAATGGGTGGGGAAAACTTCGGAGAATATGCTGCTTTTACCGCTGCTGAATGCATGCGGGAAACAGCGCAAAAACTGAAAAGCTATTTTATTTCGGAACGAAAACTGCTCAACGATATATGCATGCAGATTAATAATGCTGTGATCGCCAAACGAAAAGAGTTTTGTACTGAACATATGGGTTCAACCATGGTGGCTCTCTGCTTTTCTAATCATTATGTTTATGCCTGCAATCTTGGCGACAGTCGGGCATATCGACTGCGGAACGGAGAACTGCTCCAGTTATCGAAAGATCATGTTGAAAAGAACATGACCCCTCAAGGGAAAAAAGCACCGTTGACTCAGCATTTGGGTATTGATCCCGAAGAATACATGATTGAACCGCATATCGCTAAGGGAGAGCTGAAGAGAGACGATCAGTATCTTCTGTGCAGCGATGGGTTGACAGATATGCTGACCAATCTGGAAATCGATCAAATCATGTCTGAAGCATTTAGCGCAGAAGAATGCGTACAAAATCTGGTTGATGCCGCATTGGAAAAAGGCGGAAAAGACAATGTTACTGCTATTGTATGCCGGATTCATTAGGGTTAAAGGATATACTTGAGCCGAGCGGATTAGCTGCTTTATAAAAGGAGAAATCGGGATGGCAAACATGAATGACATGCCGGTGTGGCCTGGATGGGAAACGGTCCGGCTCATCGGCCGCGGCAGTTTCGGCGCGGTGTATGAGATAAAGCGGGAAGTTTTCGGACATACGGAAGAAGCTGCACTGAAG
>CACXMX010000019.1 GCA_902768805.1 Oscillospiraceae bacterium | reverse complement strand
CGCGGCGGGAGCCGCCTGCGGAGCTTCCGTCGGCCGCGGGGTAGGCTCCGCCGCCGGCGCGGCGGTGGCCGCGGGTTCGGCCGGAGCCGCTGCCGGGGCCTCGGTGACTGTCGGCGCCGAGGTCACTCCCGCCGAGGGAGCGCCGAGCGGCGCTGCCGCCAGCACCACTCCGGGCGACGGTTCCGCGGCGGCCGCCACGGTGACCGTTTGGGTCCTGGTATGAAAATCCGCGGATTTCAGCCGGGACTCGCTGCCCGCCAGATTCACGGGGATAAAGGTGCACACGCTGCGGCCCTCGTCGCTGGGTGTAAAAGTGAACTCCAGCGTATGGGGGTTATATTTGTCCGAGGAGAGGTACTCCGCTCCGCCGTACCAGATGAAGTCGCTTATGGCTTTGCTCTGTCCGGTGACCTCGGACCGGACATACAGGCCCACGTCGTTCCAGCCTGCTCCCGCGGCCACGGTCAGCGCCTCGTCATATACCACCTTGAAGCGGTAGCTTACGCCCTCTTCCAGCTGCTCCCCGTCGGGGACCCGGCGCATGGTGTCCAGCTCATACACGGTACGGGAGAAAACCAGCGGTCCGGTCTGGAAGGTCGTGTCTCCCTGTTTGAAATCGCTGACAGCCAGCAGCGCGGCGGAATAATTGCCCTCTCTCTGTACGCGGGAAAAGTCGTCGGTGATGCCGAAGATATTGGCCGTGCCCTGGCCTACCACCAGAGTCCCGCTGTCCAGATGGACCACGCCGTTTCCGTCGGGCGCCGAGGCCAGATCGGTCCAGCCCTCCAGCATGTCGGTGCCGCCGCCCGTGGAGCGGTTCCGGCAGAGCGTCAGTCCCGTCCCGGTCAGCTGTCTGGCTCCGAGGCCGTTGTAGCTGACGCGGTAGAAGGGGTTGTCATCCTTTACGGCGTACCAGGAGCCGTTGTCCTGCCACACATAGTGCAGCACCGGCAGCACGCCGTTGGCGGCGTTGACGTATCCCGTCAGATAGACGCGCAGGTCGGTGGTCGTTCCTTTGGGAAGCGCCAGAGCGTAGCTTCGCACGGGCGCGATCTCCACGTTGTATTCCGCCTGAAGGTTGGCCTCGATATAAGGGGCCTGGCCCATCTGGGCGGTGACGTCCTTTCCGAAGAAATCGGCGTTTTCGCCCTTGCCCTCATAGTTGAGCCCCACGGTGTAAGAGAACATTTCCGCCAGGCGTTTGGCCGCGTTGGTGATCCCGTTGGCGTCCTCCGCCAGAGCGTTCTCCCCAAAAGAAGCCTTGTCCAGCATATACAGGCGCAGCACGTCCCGGAAGCACAGCGTCTCCACCAGCAGGCCCTCGTTGTTGACCGCTGCCGCGGGCACGCCCATGACCGCCAGCAGAAGCGCCAGCAGTATCGCCGCCGCCATTATCCGCGTTATTCTCGGGGCGTTATTATGTCCGACCGTCATCGCTTCTCGCCTCTTCCGGAAAAGGGAAATGAATAGTCTCCCCCATCATGAATGACAAATTAACATAATAAAACTTAACATAACGCCTCGCATAATTGGTTAAGAAGCAACTACATTTTCAGTAACAATTTGTTATATGTCTCAAAACTCCCCAAAAACAAAGAATCACCGCGGATCTCTCCGCGGTGACATTTCTTTCCATCGGTTGATTCGGTTGAAATAACGCCTTCGGCCCTTGCCCTTTATGTCGACTCAAGATACCGGCAGGCATTCAATGCGGCGACCGCTCCGTCCCCCACGGCGGTAGTCAGCTGGCGCACCGTTTTGCCGCGGCAGTCCCCGGCGGCAAAGATCCCCGCCGCCGGAGCCGCGCATTCCCCGTCCACAGCGGCGTAGCCGTCTGCGGTGAGCGGAAGCACATTCGCAAAGGCGCCGAGTTCGGGGACCTGACCCACGGAGATGAACAGCGCCTCCACGGCGAGCTCGCGCGTCTGCCCGCTGCGGACATGGCGCACCCGCACCGCCGTCAGGTCGCCCCCGGGGGCCAGCAGAGCGACGATGTCCGCCGGTGTAACGATCTCCACGTTGTCTCTGGAGAACAGGCGTTCCTGCTTTTCCCTGTCGCCGCGGAAGCTGTCTCTGCGATGGATCACGTAGACCTTTTTGCAGATGTCCGAGAGCAGCAGCGCTTCCTGAAGAGCGCTGTCGCCGCCTCCGGCGACGGCCACGGTCCCGCCGCCGTAGAATCCGCCGTCGCACACCGCGCAGTAGGACACTCCGTGCCCCAGGAGCTCCTCTTCGTTGGGAAGGCCCAGGCGGCGGTGCCGCGCGCCCGCGGCCAGGATCACGGCGCGGGCCTCAAACTCCTCTCCCTCTTCCGTGCGCACGGTCTTCACCGCGCCGCGGTCGACGATTTCGCACACCGTGCCGATATCGGTGTCGGTGTCCAGGTCCATGGCCTGCTCAAGCATGCGTTCGGCGAGCTCCGCCCCGCTGACGGCCCCTACGCCGGGATAGTTTTCCACTCTCGGCGCGTAGGCGATCTGCCCGCCGAATCCCTCTTTTTCCAGCAGCAGCACGCTTTTTCCGTTGCGCCGGGCATAGATCGCCGCCGTGAGCCCCGCGGGGCCTCCGCCGACAATGATGATGTCATAGGTTTGCATTTTTGCTCCTTATACGCAGCCGGCCGCGTCTCAAAACAAAACGGCAGACCTCACAGCGCGATGCCGAAGCTGTCAGCGGGGCACAGCGCGGAGGTGAGGTCTCCCGTTTGGAAAGGACGAACAGCGGAGTGATTGTGCTCCTGCCGCCGGAGCAGGAAAGCTCCGGCGGCAGGAGCGAAAGATACGAAGCCTGTGAGGCCGTTACACGGCGGCCTTGGGACGCACGTCCTGCAGGTGCTTTTTGATCTCGGCCACACCGTAATACTTTTCAAAATGCACGCCGTCGGAGATCACGAGCGTGGGGGCTCCCTTGATGCCGTACTGCCGGCACAGTTCGGGATAATCCTCAGCCGTCAGGTTTTCGTAGGCAAAGCCTTCCTTGTCCAGCAGCCGCTCCGCCGCCCGGCAGTTCGGGCAGGTCACGCGGGTGAACAGCTGCGCTTTGGCTCCGTCCGCGGTACCGAGATCTTCGGGCTGAAGTCCCGCCTGGGTGTCGGAGGTGCAGCAGTCGCCCTCAAACCTGTGGATGCCCCCGGTGAAAGTGCTGCGGCCGATGTTGTATACCTTGCGGTCCTTGTACTCCTGAACCTTTCCGTCGTTCCAGTTCTGCACGGGCCGGTAGTAGCCGGTGATCCGGCTCCATACCTCGGTGGCCGCGCCGCATTTGGGGCAGGTGGGCTGCTCGCCGTTGAGGTAGCCGTGCTCGCTGCACACCGAGTACGTGGGGCTCATGGTGTAATAGGGGAGCTTGTAGTTCTCGGCGATCTTGCGCACCAGCTCGGCCGCGGCTTTCCAGTCGGGCAGCTTTTCGCCCAGGAACGCGTGGAACACCGTGCCGGAGGTGTAGAGCGTCTGGAGGTCGTCCTGGATGTCCAGGGCGGAAAAAATGTCCTCGGTATAGCCCACGGGCAGGTGAGAGCTGTTGGTGTAGTACGGAGTGCCGTCCATGTTGGCGGTAATGATGTCGGGATAGCGCTCCACATCGTGCTTGGCCAGACGGTAGGCCGTCGATTCCGCCGGAGTGGCTTCGAGATTGTACAGGTCGCCGTACTGCTCCTGATAGTCGCTCAGGCGCTCGCGCATGTGGTTGAGCACATCCTGGGTGAATTTCTGGGCTTCGGGAGAGGTCAGGTCCCTGCCGATCCACTTCGCGTTCAGGCAGGCCTCGTTCATGCCCACCAGACCGATGGTGGAGAAATGGTTTTCAAAGGTGCCCAGATAATACTTGGTATAGGGGTAGAGTCCCGCGTCCATCAGTCTTGTGATGACGGTGCGCTTGGTCTTCAGTGAGCGGGCGGCGATGTCCATCATCTTGTCCAGACGGGCATAGAACTCGCTCTCGTCCCGGGACAGGTAAGCGATGCGGGGCATGTTGATCGTCACTACGCCCACAGAGCCGGTGCTCTCGCCCGAGCCGAAGAACCCGCCGGATTTCTTGCGCAGCTCGCGCAGGTCCAGCCTCAGCCGGCAGCACATGGAGCGCACGTCGCTGGGTTCCATGTCGGAATTGATGTAGTTGGAGAAATACGGGGTGCCGTATTTGGCGGTCATCTCAAAGAGCAGGCGGTTGTTCTCGGTGTCGCTCCAGTCGAAATCCTTTGTGATGGAGTAGGTGGGGATCGGATACTGGAAGCCTCTGCCGTCGGCGTCGCCCTCGGTCATGATCTCGATGAAGGCTTTGTTGACCATGTCCATCTCATGCTGGCAGTCGCCGTAGGTGAAATCCAGCTCTTTCCCTCCGACGATGGCGGGCAGGTCCTTCAGGTCCGCGGGAACCGTCCAGTCGAGAGTGATGTTGGAGAAGGGCGCCTGCGTTCCCCAGCGGGAGGGAGTGTTTACACCGAAAATAAACGACTGGATGCACTGCTTGACTTCCTTCTGCGAGAGATCATCCACCCGGACGAAGGGAGCAAGATAGGTATCAAAGGAGGAGAAAGCCTGCGCGCCGGCCCACTCGTTCTGCATGATGCCCAGGAAGTTTACCATCTGGTTGCACAGAGTGCTCAGATGTCCGGCGGGCGCGGAATTGATCTTTCCGGGGATGCCCAGCCCCTGCTGGATCAGCTGCTTGAGGCTCCAGCCGGCGCAGTAGCCGGTGAGCATGCTCAGATCGTGCAGATGGATGTCGCCGTTGCGATGCGCGTTGGCGATCTCCTGGTCATAGACCTCGCTGAGCCAGTAATTGGCGGTGATGGCGCCGGAGTTCGACAGGATCAGGCCGCCCACGGAATAGGTGACGGTGCTGTTTTCCTTAACGCGCCAGTCGTTGATCTTCAGATAGTTGTCGACCGTCTTTTTGTAGTCGAGAACCGTATTGGAAACGTTGCGCAGGCTCTCATGCTGCTTGCGGTAGAGAATGTACGCCTTGGCCACTTCCTCATAGCCGCCGCGGGACAGCACGCTCTCCACGCTGTCCTGGATATCCTCGATGGCGATCTTGTCGTCGCGGATGTCGTTCTGGAAATCCGCGGTGACCATCACCGCCAAAAAGTCGATGACGCTGTCGTTGTAGTTCGTGTTTGTGGCTTCGAATGCCTTCTTCATGGCGTTGGCGATCTTGGGAAGTTCAAAATCCACGACGCGCCCGTCACGTTTTACCACCCGGTACATTCAGGTTCCCCTCCGTTTAGTTGTGTCCGTTCGTTTCATTTCGCGTACTATAAATCATAGCACGGGGATCGGTGTGTGTCAATATATGGTGCCGCTAATATTTCTACCCACTATATATTGTGGTTTACGCATGCTTTACCGCGGTCCGGTCAAGATTTTGTGCCGAAGGCGGAGCGCTGTGTATTACGATAAGTAATCCCCGGGCGCGCTCAGTCCATGCCCCGGAGGGCGGCGCCGGGGATCGTCCTGCGCACGATGGAGAGGAAGCGGTTCATCTCCTCCGCGCCGCAGGCGCTGCACCCGTCGGATACCAGGTCGCCGGAATCCCTGAACTCCTGCAGGAAGTAGCGCTTCTCCCCGGCGAGCCAGTCGGCTATATCGGCAAAATCCTTATCGGAATGCAGTTCCCGGACCACGGTGGTACGGAATTCATGCTCCGTGTCACAGCTCTTCAGGATCTCCACGCTGCGGCTCACCGCGTCCAGGCCCGGCCGCAGGGTGCCGGTGACGGCGCTGTAGTTGGACCTTCCGGCCTTGATGTCCATGGCCACATAATCCGCGAGTCCTTCGGAGAGGATGCCGCGGAGCATATCCGGGTGTGTGCCGTTCGTGTCCAGTTTGACCAGGAACCCCTCCGCTTTGATCTTTCGGAGAAAATCGGGGAGATCCCTGTTCAGCGTGGGTTCTCCGCCGGTCACCGCCACGCCGTCAAGCAGGCCCCGGCGGCGGCGCAGAAACGCAAAAAACTCCTCTTCGGAAAGGACCGGCTGCTCCCCCGGCCTCAGCACCAGGGAGGCGTTGTGGCAGAAAGGACATCTCCAGTTGCATCGGGCGGTGAAAACCGTGCAGGCCGTGTGCCCGGGATAGTCAAGCAATGTCAGTTTCTGCAGACCGTGGATCTCCATTTCCGGACTCTCTCCTTTCTGGGCTGATCGCGCGAAAAATACCATATCATGTGTTCGAAAAAAAATCATCTCAAAATGTGGGGTTTTCGGCGCTCTCCGCTCCCCTTGAAAAGCCGACCCTTTTCCGGTAAATATCCGGCGCGCTGTGCAAATCGTGCGGACGCGTCGGGCCGGAAGCGGAGCGCTTCATTTCGCGGAGAATTGCTGTTGAAAAACATCCCGCCCGGATGTATAATATATAGTTGCAGTATCGTGATCGCATATGCGGTCAAATTGTACGGAGGCAAAAAACAAAAATGGCGAAAAAACAATTCAAGGCGGAGTCCCGGCGTCTTCTGGACATGATGATCAACTCTATCTACACGCACCGGGAGATCTTCCTCCGCGAGCTGATCTCCAATGCGTCGGACGCCATTGACAAGCTGTGCTTTCTCTCGCTGACGGACGACAAGGTCGGGCTGACCCGGGAGGATTTCAGCATCCGGCTGACCGTGGACAACGACGCGCGCACCCTGACCGTCTCGGACAACGGTATCGGAATGACCGCCGAGGAACTGGAAAAGGATCTGGGCGTCATTGCCCGCTCCGGCACGCATGCCTTTCGCAGCGAGCAGGATGCCGGCGAACTCGAAAAGGCCGATATCGACGTGATCGGCCGGTTCGGAGTCGGTTTCTACAGCGCCTTCATGGTGGCCTCGAAGGTGACCGTGATCTCACGCGCCTACGGGCAGGAGAAGGCCAATCGCTGGGAGAGCTCCGGAGCCGACGGATACACGATCACCGAATGCGAGAAGGACGGCGTCGGCACCGATGTCGTCCTCACCATCAAAGAGGACACCGACGACGATCGCTTCGGCGACTATCTCACCTCATGGAAGCTCAAGGAGCTGGTAAAGAAATACTCCGACTATGTCCGCTGGCCCATCCGCATGGAGGTGGAGACCACCCGCAAGATCGAAACGGGCGAAACGGACGAAAACGGCGTGCCCAAAATGGACTGGGAGACCGTTATGGAAGAGCAGACGGTCAACTCCATGGTTCCCCTCTGGCAGCGCAGCCGCAAGGAGGCGACCGATGAGGAATGCGTCGCCTTTTACAAGGACACGTTCCGCGACAGCGACGATCCCGCTGCGGTGATCCGCGTCAACGCGGAAGGAGCGGTCAGCTACCGCTGCCTGCTGTTTATCCCGGTACGCGCCCCTTACGACTTTTATACCCGCGAATACCGCCCCGGGCTGCGGCTGTACTCCAACGGCGTCATGATCATGGAGCAGTGCCCGGATCTGCTGCCGGAATGTTTCCGTTTTGTGCGCGGCGTGGTGGATTCCCCCGATCTGAGCCTGAACATTTCCCGCGAGATGCTCCAGCACGACCGCCAGCTCAAGCTGATCGCCAACAATCTGGAAAAGAAGATCAAATCCGAGCTCAAAAAGCTCATGGACTCCGACAGAGACAAATATGAAAAGTTCTACGCCGCGTTCGGCGTCCAGCTCAAGTACGGCGTCGTCTCGGACTACGGCATGAAGCGGGAGCTGCTCAGCGACCTCCTGCTGTACTGGTCGGCCGACCGGGAGAAGATGATCTCCCTGAAGGAATACACCGACGCCATGCCCGAATCCCAGAAGTTCATCTACTACGCCGGCGCCGACACCGTCGAGCGCGCCGCGAAGCTGCCCCAGACCGAGCAGGTCCGCGCCCGCGGATACGATATACTCTGCTTCGATCACGACGTGGACGAGTTCGTGGCTCAGATACTGGGCGTCTACGGCGAGAAGCCCTTCTGCAACGTGGCTTCTCAGGATCTGGGCCTGGAGTCCGACGAGGAAAAGGCGGAAGCGGAAAAGGCCGACGCGGCCAACCGGGATCTGCTCGCTTTTGTCAAGGAGCAGGCCGGAGACCGCGTGGCGAACGTCAGGCTCTCCCGCAAACTGAAAAACCACGCGGTCTGCCTGTCCTCCGAGGGCGAGATCACATTGGAGATGGAAAAGTATTTCCATTCCATTCCCGGTTCCGATCCCGACGCCATGAAGGCCGTACGCGTTCTGGAACTGAATCTGGAGCATCCGGCGGTGAAAAAGCTGGATGAGGCCCGTACCGCCGATCCCGAGCGGGCCTCCGTAATGGCGAAGGTGCTGCTCGCTCAGGCGGAGCTGGCGGCAGGGGTCCTCCCCGATGATCCCGCGGCCTACGGAGACCTTGTCTGCTCTCTGTTCTGACATTTCCCGCCGTGCTGCCCGAAGGTATTGTCGTTTCCCCACTTCTCCCCGGAGGTTTTTGAATGGCGTCTGAAGATAAACGCATCGGCGTATACATCCACATACCGTTCTGCGCCTCCAAGTGCGGGTACTGCGATTTCTGCTCACTTCCCGGCCGCGAGGCTTTGATGGGCCCCTATCAGGACGCGATCCTGATCCAGCTGCAGGAGACCCTGCCGCGCATGAAGGACTACTTCATGGACAGCGTTTATTTCGGCGGCGGCACGCCCAGCTACTACGGAGCGCAGCGCATCGCCGAGATCCTGCGGGAGCTGAAAAGCACCAACCGGCTGCTGAAGGCCGCGGAGATCACCGTGGAATGCAATCCGGACAGCGTCCGACGGAGGGAGCTGCAGATCCTGCGCCGGGAAGGCGTGAACCGCCTGTCCATCGGCGCGCAGAGCGCCAATGACGAGATCCTCCGCATGATAGGGCGCCGGCACAACTGGCGCCAGGTGGTGCTCGCCGTCAAGCGGGCGCGTCAGGCAGGCTTCCGGAACATCAGTCTCGACCTTATATACGGTCTTCCCAGTCAGACCCGGGAGGACTGGGCCGACACTCTCTCCAAAGCGCTCGCGCTCAAGCCCGCGCATATCTCCTGCTACGGGCTCAGGCTGGAAGAGGGGACCCCCATGTACGACTCCTTCCGCGACTCCCCGATCATCCCCTCGGACGACGATCAGGCGGATATGTATCTGTATGCCGTGGATCTTCTGGAGCGTCACGGGTACTACCAGTACGAGATCTCCAATTTCGCCCGCCGCGGTTACGAGAGCCGGCACAACCTGAAGTACTGGCGGCTGGGCGATTACATCGGCTTCGGAGCGTCCGCCCACTCCAACATCGGGCTGCTCCGCTATTCCTACACCCGCAACGTGCGTGAGTACATATCCGGCGTGCTCGGCGACAAAGACATCATCGACGAGCAGGAGGAGCTCACGCCCTTTGACCGGGCCAGCGAATACCTGATGCTGGGCATGCGGACGATCTGGGGCATCAGCGCCGAGGAGTATCGGGAAGTATACAACAGTCCCTTTGAGCCTCTTGAGGAGACGCTCAACGTCTTTGTCGAAAACGGCTGGGCCCAGCTGGACAACGATCGCTGGCACTTCACGCCCGGAGGGTTCCTCGTATCCAACGTACTGATCGGCGCGCTTCTGGAATCCCAGACCCGCGAAAAATTCACCGCCAATCCCTGGATCCGGGATGTTTTTGAGTCGCGGGGCGAAAGGGTCCCGCTGCCCACGAACCTGGAACCGTATATGAACTGACACATTTCCCGCACTATGAGAAAGAAGGAACCCGCCATAGCCGACAAACGCATCCAATCCGATCCCCGCCCCGGAAAGGCCGGGGAGACGGTCAAAAAGAAACGGCCCGCCCCGGATTCTCCCGACGGAGCCGTCCGCAGACGCCGGCCGTCCTCCGACGCGCCCGGGCAGAAGAAGAGCGCCGAGCGCGCCCGCGCTCCCCGGAGACGGCGCCGCAGACGCCGCAAAATCTCTCCGGTCACGGCCGCCGTGCTGATCATCCTGCTGGTCCTGCTCATGGCCGGCTCAGGTGCCGTGGGATACGGGATCTATAAGGTCCGGACGCTTGACACCATCTGTCCGGGGACAGCCGTCGCGGGGGTGGATCTGAGCGGGATGACCCGCCGCCAGGCCGCCGAACGCCTGCTGGAGCTGGGCTCGGACAGGTACGACGGTCTGGCCGTCACGGCGCATCTCCCGCTGGACAACGATCTGACCGTATCTGCCTGGGACGCAAAGCTCACCTTCCGTACCGACGCCGCCGCAGACGCGGCCTGGCTTTACGGCCGCACCGGCTCCCCTGTTGAAAACGCCCTGACCTGGTTCAAGGCCTCTGTGCTCCATACCAACTCCTTTTCCTACAGCGGCACAGTTCCCGAGATCTCGATCGACGAGGACGCCGTGCGGTCCATCGTGGCCGCGGCGGCCGTGGACATCGACGAGCAGCTTCTCGAGAGCGGCATCGAGTACCGCGAGGATGAGATCCGTATAGTAAAGGGCTCCAGCAATCTGCCCATCGACGAGGAAGAGGTCGTCTCCTCCTTTGTAAACGCCCTGCTCGCGGGCGACGACAGCGGCTTTACCTATGAGAGCTCCCCCGACCCCGACAGTCATTTTGATTTCCGGGCGCTGTACGATGAGCTCCACACCGAGAAAGCGGAGGCCCGTCTCCTCTTTGCCCGAGACTACGGCGTCACGGTCGCGCGCAGTCCCGCGATCATCGGCAACACCGACCCCGAACCCGCGACCGAAGAGGACGAGGACGGAAACAAAATCTATCCCGCTCTGCCCGAGGGCTTTGATTTCGGCGACAAGCCTTACGGCGTTACCCGCAGCCGGGTCGGAGTGAGCTTTGACGTCGCCGCCGCTCAGGCGGCGTGGGACGCGGCCGGCTACGGCGACACAGTCACGGTCCCTCTGGTGATCGACAGGCCCGAACGCACCACCGAGGAGCTTGAGAGCATGCTTTTCGCGGATGTGCTGAGTAAAAACTGGACCATGGTGCGCCTGAGGCTGATCCCCGAGATGATCGGCGAGTCCCGCACCTCCGCCGCGGGCAGCACCAAGGGACGCATCAACAATCTGCGCAAGGCCTGCGAGCTTCTCAACGGCATCGAGCTCATGCCCGGAGATCTTTTCTCCTACAACATGGCCCTGGGCGAGCGCACGCCTCAGGCGGGCTGGCAGCCCGCTCCCGCCTATGCCAACAACGAGGTCCGGCAGGAGTACGGCGGCGGGATCTGCCAGGTCAGCTCCACGCTGTACAACGCGGTGCTTTACTCCAACCTGATGATCAATTCCCGGGACTGCCACCAGTTCAAGGTCGGCTATCTGCCTGCCGGAATGGACGCCACGGTGAGCTGGGGCGCACCGGATTTCCGCTTCATCAACAACAAAACCTACCCGATCCGGATCGTATGCTGGTTCGACGAAAACACTCAGGAGGTCTGCGTACAGATCCGCGGCACCGATGTCGATCACCAGTACGTGATCGTAAAATTCAACTCGTTCTATATGGACGCCGACGAAAAGCAGGTCTCCTCCCGCAAAGAAGCCACCTATGAGGGCGCCTGGATCGGCCGGTTCGTCTACAATGACGGCGAGGATTACAACACCGCGACGCCTGTCGGCGGAAAGCCGAATTACGAAGCCTGGAGCAAATACAGCTTCCACACCGAATGAAACAGGAGAGAGAATCATGGCTAGACCGACCTTCTATGTCACCACACCCATCTACTACCCTTCCGACAAACTGCATATCGGGCATGCCTACTGCACGGTCGCCTGCGACGCCATAGCCCGCTACAAGCGCCTGCAGGGCTATGACGTGATGTATCTGACCGGCACCGACGAGCACGGCCAGAAGATCGAGGAAAAGGCCAAGGCCGCCGGTCTGACCCCCAAGGAGTTCGTTGACCGCATCGTCGAGGGCGAGCGGGGCGTCCGGGATCTCTGGAAGCTGATGAACATCTCCAACGACCGTTTCATCCGCACCACCGACGATTACCATGTGGCCAGCATCCAGCGGATCTTCCGCAAGATGTACGACAACGGCGACATTTACAAGGGCAAGTACGCGGGCATGTACTGCACGCCCTGCGAGAGCTTCTGGACCGAGAGCCAGCTCGTGGACGGCAAGTGCCCCGACTGCGGCCGTGAGGTCAGGTACGCCGAAGAGGAGGCCTACTTCTTCCGCGCGAGCAAGTATGCCGACCGGGTCCGCGAGCTGCTGACCACCACCGATTTTCTCGAGCCCAAGAGCCGCGTCAACGAGATGGTCAACAACTTCATCGACTGCGAGGGCGGGCTGCAGGATCTGTGCGTTTCCCGCACCAGCTTCACCTGGGGCGTTCCCGTCGACTTCGATCCGGGCCATGTGGTATATGTGTGGCTGGACGCCTTGTTCAACTACGTCACCGCTTTGGGCTATTGCAACGACAAATACGACGATCTGGACAGGTACTGGCCCGGCGTGAACATAGTCGGCAAGGAGATCGTGCGTTTCCACTCGATCTACTGGCCCGCTTTTCTGATGAGCGTGGGTCTGCCCCTTCCGAAAAAGGTTTACGGCCACGGCTGGCTCGTCATCGACGGCGGCAAGATCTCCAAGAGCAAGGCCAACGAGAGCGTCAACATCATCGACCCCTATGTGCTCTCCGAGCGCTACGGAGTGGACGCGCTGCGCTTTTTCCTGCTGCGCACCTTCCCCTTCGGCTCCGACGGCAATTTCTCCAACGAGCTGCTTATCAACTGCATCAATGTGGATCTGGCCAACGATCTGGGCAATCTCCTGAGCCGTACCACCGCCATGGCGGGCAAGTATTTCGGCGGCACGCTTCCCGAAGAGCAGGAGGCCGGCCCCGAGGATGAGGAGCTGCGCGCCATGCTCGCGGGGCTTCGCGGCCGCTATGAGGAGCAGATGGAAAAGCTTCAGCTCCAGAACGGTCTGGGAGAGGTGTTCCGGGTCATAGCCCGCGCCAACAAGTACATCGACGAGACCGCCCCCTGGGTCCTGGCCCGGGACGAGAGCAAAAAGCCCCGGCTGGCCCGGGTGCTCTACAACCTGCTGGAGAGTCTGCGCATCTGCGGCACCCTGCTCCGGCCCTTCATGCCCGGCAGCATGGACGCTCTGGCCGCTCAGATCGGCGCCGACGAGGCCGCGATGAGCTGGGAAGCCGCCGAAAAGCTCGACGTGCTGCCCGCCGCCGTGTCTGTGGTCAAAGGCGAAAACCTGTTCCCGCGCATCGATGTGCAGAAGGAGCTCGCGGAGCTGGCAAAGCTCGCCGCCCCGGAGAAGGATCCCATCGAGCCCTTCAAGGGACCCGTGCCCTTTGACGATTTCGCCAAGTGCGACTTCCGCGTGGTAAAGGTCCTCAAGTGTGAGAACGTGAAGAAATCCGAAAAGCTGCTGCGCTTCGAGCTGGACGATGGCTCGGGCACCGTGCGGCAGATCCTCTCGGGGATCGCGAAGTACTACAGGCCCGAGGAGCTCGTGGGCAAAACGCTGGCCGCCATCGTGAACCTTCCTCCGCGCAAGATGATGGGGCTGGAGTCCAACGGGATGCTGATCTCCGCCGTTCACACCGAAAAGGGCGAGGAGAAGCTCGATCTGCTGATGCTCGACGACGCGATCCCCGCCGGCAGCGTCCTTTGCTGACTCATCAAAATGAAAACCGAACAATGAATACTTAAAAAAGAATAATTGCGGTGCCGCTTCCCGACGATTTCAAAATCGTCCGAAGGACACCGCAATTATTCATTATTTTCTGTTCTTTATTCTTTATTTAATCCGCGACGGCCAAAGCTCCCGCGTCAAAAGCAATGTCCGCGCAGCGTAATGCCGAAGTTGTCGACAAGGCATGAAGCGCCCACGCGGCTTTGCTTTTGAAAAGGAGGAGCGATGGAGTGAATGAGCTCCGCCGCCTGCGGTCGGAGCGAACGATACGTAATCCGCGACGACGTCAGTCCCACACGTTCTCCATGATGTCGTTCCCCGTGTCCTCGCCCACCAGGGTTCGGACCAGGCCCCAGACCCGGCAGTCGTATCGCGGGAACTTTTTTTCCGCCAGCATGGGCTTGTGGTCGTACTGGAGCTGGCTTTTGTGGCACTGCATGGCGTCGGAGGCGACCTCGAAGGCCGTCCGCCCTCCGAAATGCTCCAGGGGAGTCTCCACGTCGATCATGATCGGGTTTTCGGCCATGTGCAGATAGCATTTCGGCGGATTCCATACGCCCCAGCGCTTGGCCGAGCGCGGGTAGTTTTTCTCATTGGAGGAGAGCTTTGCCGCGCTGGCGAGCGCGTATCCGCATATCATATGCGCGCCGTGCCCGTACTCGCCCTGGCGGTCGTGCCCCACCACCACCAGCGGCTTGAACCGGCGGATCTGTTCCACCTGATAGCCGATCACATCGGTCATTTTGAAGACCTTCTCCGCGTCGTCCCAGGAGGTCACGTAATGGTCCTGAAACGGGCCGATGATCGGGTAATTGCGCACGCCCAGCTCCCAGAGGGCGCAGAGCATCTCCTGTTCGCGCGTGTGCCAGGCATAGCCGAAATCGGTGAAGTGCTCTACCATATAGCACACCTGCACGTCCAGTCCCCGGTCCACGCAGGACGCGATCAGCGCGCCGAAAAACACGGTCTCGTCGTCGGCGTGGGCGGGGAACACGAGCACGTCCGCCTGCTGGAGCGGGGGAGACCATCTCTGTATGTCGTCCGGGATCGCCCCGGCGCCGAAGGCCCGTATATCCGAGATATGCTGCCGGGACCCGAACTGGAGCCGGACCTCTCTCGCGGGTTCGTCGAGCTCGATGAATTCAAAGACGAACCCGTCCTCCCCGGCGGAGACCCCGCCCCCGCCGTTGACGTGGATCACGTACGGCGCCGGTACGCGATACCAGCATATGTACAGATAATGCATCTCTTCGCTGCAGGTGATATTGATATAGTTGCCGCGTTTGTATCCGATGTAGGTCTCCGCGTCGCCGTCGAGAAGATTGGCGGTATATCCGCCGATATTGTCGCTCAGCTTCAGCCGGTCCGTCAGCTCCGGAGCGAGAGGCTCGCTCGTGGGGCCGGGCGTGGCCGTGGGTGTGGGCGACGGCGACGGAGTGGCCGAGGGAAGCGGCGTAAACGTGGCCGTCGGGGTATTTGCCTGCGGCTCTTCGGTCCCGGCGCAGCCGCAGAGGGATGCGGCCAGCACCAGCGCCAGGACGAGAGCGCAAACTTTTTTCACGTATTTCTCCATGCGGAATATTCCTTTGCGGGAAAAAGAATGGTATAATACATCGGTCATTCCTTTTCGGGCTGACCCTTTATCCGTGTTTACTTACTTTAACTCTTTTTTCCTCGCCGCGCAAGAGCCCGGAGGGGACGGAGATCAAATATGATTCGAAAAATGATCCTTGCCGGCATACTGGCCGCGCTGATCTCGCCGGCTCTGTCCGGCTGCGCCGGCGCTGCGCCGCCTACCGCCGGCACGGAGGTTTTCGGCCCCACCCCCACGCCCGAGGCGCATTGGGCCGAGGTCCGGGGCAGCACCTTCTATACCGGGGACAGCCGCATCACGCTGAGCGCTCCGGTGGATGCCGAAACCCTTCTGGGGGAACTCGAGCCGTTCAAGGCTCTCCGGACCGTGATCATCACCGGCGGGCCCGTGGACAGCGACACGCAGGACGCCCTTCGGCAGGGGCGGAGCGATCTGGATTTTCGCTGCGACACGGAGATCCTCGGCCGCGTCTGGCCATGGGACACGAAAACGCTTTCTCTGGCGGGAGAGCCCCGGTCGGAGGCGGACCTGGAAGAGCTTCGCGCCGGGCTGGAGCGGCTGCGCGGCGTGGAGAAGGTGGACCTCACCGGCTGCGGACTCGGAGCGGACGTGCTCTCCTCTCTCCGCGCGTCCCTCGGCGGAGTTGACGTGGAGTTCACCGTTCCCCTTTACGGGCAGGAGTACTCCTCCGAAGCCGAGGAGATCGATCTCTCCGGCATCCCCGTACAGGACGGGGCCGCCGAACTGGAGAACGCCCTTCCGGCATTCTCCCGGCTGAGCAGGGTCGTCATGTGCGACTGCGGTCTTGACAGCGAGGAGATGGACGCGCTCAACCGCAGATATGAGGATATCCGCTTCGTGTGGTCGGTGCATTTCGGCATATGGACGGTACGCACCGACGCGACGAATTTCATCTGCAACCGCACCTACAACCGTTCGTCCCTTTACAGCTGGCAGTGCCGCGAGCTGCGCTGGTGTACGGACCTGATCGCTCTGGACCTAGGCCACAAAAACGTGGAGGACCTGAGTTTTCTCTACGACCTTCCCCATCTGCAGTACCTGATCCTGGCGGAGGATCCCGTCCGCGACCTCACTCCCGTCGGCTCGCTCAAGGAGCTGAAGTGGCTGGAGATCTTCTGGACCAGGGCGGAGGATCTCACCCCGCTGACCGAATGCACGGCGCTCAGGGACCTGAACGTCTGCTACGTATATGCCAAGGGCGACAACGCCTACGCGGCTCTCTCGCAGATGTCCTGGCTCGAGCGGCTGTGGTGCTGCGGGAGCAACATGTCCGAAGCCCAGATCGGGCAGCTGCGCGAGGATCTCCCGGACTGCGAGATCTTCGCCGACCGCTTCGGCGAGTCCACCGGCAGTACCTGGCGCTACCACCCGCATTATTACGAGATGCGGGACGCTTTTGAGATGTATTACATGAACAGCGGGGAGGACAGCTCCGCCCAGCCCAACAGCAGGCTTCCCGCCGATCCGGGGTAAGATATGAAAACACACGTACGTATCCTTCCGGCCCTTGCGGCGGCCGCGCTTCTGATCGTTCTGGCAGCTTCCGGCTGTTCCGAAGCCGCTTCGGGACCGGAAGCGTCCGCCGCCCCCGCGGCAGAGGACGGTTTTTCCGGCGAGGCGATCCCGGCGGAGGCCGCTCCGGAACCGAACCCGACCGCTTCTCCCGCCGTCTTTCTTGACGGATTCTACTGCGCCCCCTCCGCTGTGTTTTTGCCGCTCTCCGGCCGCTCCGTGACCGCGGAGGAGCTGTCCGGCGCGCTCAAGCAGCTGCCGGAGGTCCGGCGCGCGGAGCTTCGTGACGCGCGCTTCACATCCGAGGAGCGCGCCCGGCTTCGCGCCGAGCGTCCCGACATCGTATTTCAGTGGCCGGTAGAGGTCCTCGGACAGACCTTTCTGTCCACAGACACCACGATCTCCTTCGCCGGCCGCGGGGATCTGGACGAGGGGGCTCTGCGGGAGATCCGGGAAGCGGCCGCCGAGTTTTACGGCCTGCGCACCATTGACCTTACCGGCTGTCCTCTGGAAAATGACGCCCTGCACGAGCTGGACACATCCCTTCCCGATACGGACGTGCGGTGGACGTTTGACCTGTACGGCGCCTCGGTGTGCTCCACCGACCGCGAGATCGATCTGAGCGGCAGAAAGGTAAAGGACAAGGGCGCCGCCCTAGAGGAGGCCCTGCCGTTATTCCCGAATCTGGAAAAGGTCGTGATGTGCGACTGCGGCGTCTCCGACAAAGACATGGACGCCCTGAATCAAAAGTATGAGGACATCCGGTTTGTCTGGATGGTAGACGTGCAGTGGGCGGCCATACGCACGGACGCGGAGTTTTTTACGCCCTACCGGGCCAGCGGCGTCACTCAGACCCACCGCCGCGCCGGGCTGAAGAATCTCTGGTACTGTACGGACCTTGTCGCGCTGGATATAGGCCACTCCCACACGTCGGATCTCGGCTTTCTGACCGTGATGCCGCACCTGAAATACCTGATCATCGTGGAAAACTATGTCACGGATCCCTCCCTTCTCGGAGGGCTGCGGGAATTGAAGTGGCTGGAAATGTTTCAGTGCTCGATCCGGGACATCTCCCCTCTCGTAAACTGCACCGCTCTGGAGGACCTGAACATCTGCTACATCACCGCTCCGGGCGACAATGTCTACGAGACGCTGCGTCAGATGACCTGGCTGAAGAGACTCTGGTGCTCCGGGACCCGAATGTCCAAAGCCCAGCTCTCGGCTCTGAAGGAGGAGCTTCCCGATTGTGAGATCTGGTGTCTGCGCGGGGATGAATCCACCGGCAGCACCTGGCGTTATTCCGAGTCCTATTACGAGATGCGCGACGCTTTCCATATGTATTACATGGACATCATGGGCAATCCCGTCCGGCGTCTGGATGAGGAGGGCCTGGCCAAAATGCACAGGCGATTCTGGAAAGACTGATTCACAGCCGGAGCTCCCGAAGACCATAACACGGAGGAAAAACATGGCGGGCAAAAAACGAAAGAAAAAGAAAAAATTCCCGTGGATCCTGCTCGTTCTGCTTCTGATCCTGATCACGGCGGCAGTCGGCACGGGGATATTCCTGAGCCGAAACGTCGTTCTGGAGGGAGAGATCGTCTCCGCCGAGACGCAGGAGCTGGATCTTCGCGGTTCCGGCTCCGTGGATGTGGACAGCGTCCTGCGTCTGCAGGAGCTCAAAAAGCTGGATCTCCGCGGGATCGATGTGGACGACGAAACGATCGGACGGCTGCGCGCCGGTCTGCCGGAATGCGAGATCCTTTGGGATATCCCCCTGGGCGGACTGCGCTATGCCCCCTCCGTCACGGACCTGACGCTGCCGGAGCTCCCCGGGGACAGCGAGAATCTGCTGCGCCTGAAGTCTCTGCGCTCGCTGCGGGTGGAAAGATGTTCCGATCCCGCCGCCATGGAAGCGCTGGCAGAGGCCCTGAGCGGGTGCCGCGTATCATGGGCGCTGGGAATAGGCGGAGAATGGTTTGAGTCGGACTGCGAAGAACTGGATATCCCGGGCGATTCGGTCTTTTACGAGGAGCTTCGCGGCGCTCTGAAATGGTTCCCCTCTCTCAAAAGCGTACGTCTCACCGGGGCGGCTTTGACGCGTGAACAGCAGCGGGAGCTGCTGGAGCTGTATCCGGACATCGCGTTCGTCTGGTCGGTGGATATCGGCGGGCTTCGCGTGGACTGCGGGGCGGAAGAGCTCGCCTTCACAGCCGGGGACGCCGTGGATATAGCCTCCCTGGAGGAAGCCGTTTCCCTGGGCCTTCTCCCCGAGCTCCGCGCCGTGGATTTCACCGACAGCTCCGTGACAGCCGGGGAACGCCTGAGTTTCCGGGAAAGCCACCCCGATATGGAAATCGGCTGGCGCGTGCAGATCATGGAGCAGTCCTACGGCTGCGACACGCAGCTTCTCGATTTCAGCGGCATCGAGTTCACGCCGGAGGGGCTTGAAGAGCTGGACGAAGCCATGGCCTATCTTCCCGCTTTGGAGCAGGTCGAGATGAACAATACCGGCCTGACCAACGAGGCCCTTGACGCCCTGAACAGAAAATATGAGAATGTGAAGGTCGTCTGGACCGTCCGCTTCGGCTACAACAATTTCTACACTCTGCGCACGGACGCCGAGTATTTCCGGGCCTCCGAGTTCGGCGTCAACCCTCCGGACGTCACCGATGCCGACCTTCCGATCATGGCCTACTGCGCCGAAATGCGCGCGCTTGACCTGGGCCATATGAAGGTCACGGATCTGACCCCGCTCAAAAAAATGACTCATCTCACCTGGCTGATCATCGCGGAGTGTCCTATCGAGAACATTTCTCCCCTGTCGTCACTCGGCGAGCTGAAGTATCTTGAGATGTTCAGCACCAACGTCAGCGACCTCACCCCCCTGGTCAAATGCAAATCTCTGCAGGCGCTCAACTGCTGTTACATCAAGGCCAGGCAGGACGGAGCCTGGAAAGCGCTGAGCAAAATGACGCATCTGCGCATGCTCTGGTACTGCAGCTGTCCGCTCTCCGCGCAGCAGATCCGCGAGCTCAAGGAGAAGAATCCCGATCTGGTCACCTTTACGCTGCAGGGAGGCGAGTCCTCCGGCGGCAGCTGGCGATACAACGATCTCTACCGCGAGATGCGCGACGCTTTCCACGCCATGTATATGCCCGGCGGCACCAACGGCGTGGACCCGGAAAACCCCAGCACTCAGATCATCGTGGACGACGCGGGACAGTGGTTCTATCTGGAGAATTTCGACATGAACCCCTACTGGTGGACCGAGGAGCGCTACTCCATGTATCATCCGTATATCATCGGCGTCACGGGCTGACGCGTATTCCGATTTTGAGAGGTGCGATATGGCACAGGATGTCAGACGACGCAGAAAAAAACGCAGAAGAAGAAAAAACAGTTCCGGACCGGTGCTGATCCTGGCGCTGGTGCTGCTGGCCGTGGCAGGCGGGATCGTCTTCGCCGTTACCCGGACAAACACGCCCGCAGCGGTGAAAACTCCGGATCCCACCGCCGCGCCGGTATCTGAAAGCGCTCCGGCCTCTCCCGCCGACCACTCTACCCCCGCTCCGACGGAGGCCCCGGTCTGGTCAAGAGATATCGTCCTCTCAGAGGTCTGTCCCAAGAATGAGGGAAGCATCCGTGATGCCGACGGGGAATTCTCCGACTGGGTCGAGCTGGAGAATACGGGCTCGGAAACCGTTTCCCTCAAAGGCTGGTACCTCTCCGACAAGGAAGACCAGCTCTATCTCTGGCCGTTTCCCGACGTCTCTCTCGCCCCCGGCGAACGGCTGCTCGTATTCGCCTCGGGCAAAGACCGCGCCGGCGATGAGCTTCACGCCTCCTTCTCCCTGTCCGACGGGGAAACCGTTACGCTCTCCACTCCTGCCCAGGAGCCGGTGAGCGCGGTCACGATCGCCGGCCTTACCGAGGGATACTCCCTCATCCGGACGGAAAACGGATCCTTTGTTCCCTCCTCTTACCCCACGCCCGGAGAAGCCAACAGCTCCGAGGGCTATGAGGCGGCTCAGCTTTCCCTGAACTGTGCCTCTCCCCTGCAGATCTGGGAGGTCGTGGTCTATGAGGCGAACAAAAACGACTGGGTCGAGCTCAAAAACGTGTCCGGCGAGCCTGTCGCCCTGGAGGGGTATTATCTCACCGACAGCCTGAAAAAGACCGAGAAATACCAGCCTCTGAGCGGGACCCTCGCCCCCGGCGCGCTGACGGTGATCGAGTGCGCCTCTTTCTCTCTGAGCGCGCAGACCGATACTCTGTACCTGACAGGCTCCGACGGCTCCGTTGCGGACGCGGTATTCCTCCACGACATTCCCTCCGGGGGCTCCTGCGGGCGCGTGAACGGAGAGAACGGCTTTTTCTACTTCACCTCCTCCACGCGCGGCGCCGAAAACGCGCCGGGGTGGAGAATGGTGGCCGCCCGTCCCGCTGCCGATACGGCTCCGGGCGTCTACAGCGGCGCCGACTCGCTGACGGTCACTCTCTCGGGGGAAAACGTGCACTATACCCTCGACTGCAGTACGCCCACCGTGAATTCTCCTCTGCTCACCGGACCGATCACGATCACGGAAACAACGATCCTCCGGGCGGCGTCCTTCCCCGAAGGCCAGCTCCCGAGCGAGACGGCGACTTTCTCCTGGTTCCTGCGGGAGAACGGCTCCCTGCCTGTCGTGAGTCTGGTCACGGACCGTGAAAACCTGTTCGGACCCAAAGGCGTATACTCCCAGAACAACCTGGCTTACGTGAATGAAAAGGCCAAGACGGAGAAATGGGAACGTCCCGCAAGCGTCTCCTTCTTTGAGGACGGCGGCGGTTTTGTCATGGACTGCGGCATACAGATCCACGGCCGTCTGAGCAGGACGCAGTTCGCCAAGAGATCGCTGAAGCTGGAATTCAAGGGGCGATACGGCGGAGAACTCAATTACGACGTGTTCGGCGACGGACGGGTGACGAACTTCTCCTCCCTGCTGCTGCGCGGCAGTCTCCAGGACATCAACGGCGCCTACATCGCCGACTGCCTTTTCGCCGATATGGCCATAGGCTTCACCGCGGTGCCCGCGCAGAATTACCGGTATGTCTCTTTGTATCTCAACGGTGAGTACTGGGGCCTGTACGCCATACGCGAACACCACTCTCAGGAGTACTTCGCCTCCCACTACAACGTCAGCGCCGACAGCGTTCAGGTCAACAACGGCGAATACTTCGTCAACGGCGCCGCCTTCAACGACCTGATCAACTACGCCCGCTCCCACGATCTCAGCGACGGTGCAGCCTGGCAGTATGTCCGGGAGCACCTGGACGTCAATGAGCTGATCGACTGGCTGATCCTGGAGTGCTGGAGCGGCGATATCGACATTTTTGAAAACGTACGCTTTTATTCCAGCTCCGAGTACAAGAACGGCTCCGTGATCTACGGTCTTGTGGACATGGATCTGACCATGAACAACCACCAGTCCTTCGCCGTGGGGTTCCAGTCGTCCGGCGCCGATATGCACTGGATCATCCCGCAGGCGCTGCTGCGCAATGCCGAATTCAAGAACGCTTTCCTGACCAGGCTGGGCGCCCTGCTGCGCAGCGAGATGAGCGACGAGGCGGTCCTCGAGCGGATCGAGAAGCTGCGCGCGATCGCCGCTCCGGAAACCGCGCGGGATCTCGCCCGCTGGAACCTTGCCGCCAACACCTTCGATCTGAGCGTGGAGCGTCTGAGGACCTTCACCACCGGGCGCGCCCGGGAGATGGCCTCCGCGGCCAGAGGCTACTTCGGCCTGACTCCGGACCAGGCGGCGCAGTACTTCGGGCCGCTGGCATAACAGGAACGAAAAACAGAAATAAAGAGGCGGACAGCCGGCGTCGGGCGCCGGCTGTCCGCCTCTTTTTCCGGGTCTTGCCGGGCATCCGGAAAAACTTCTTTTTCCCGGAACCGGCAGACGTTCCCTGCAGCGGGCATGCCCGGGATAACTTTTGTATCTACAGCACAAGTACGCCCGCCGTGTATACAAAAAAGAGCCGTAAATATGTGCCGCGGGTACGATATTCCTTCGCCCTATTGATGGGGTTTTGTTCAAAAGATATAATAGGGCATATCGCATTGGACCCCCATTATGAAAAGAACGGAGTGAAAGAAATGGAAAAACCCCCGGTAAAGAATTCCCTGGTTACCAGCTACGCTCTCGGCAACGCGATGAACACCATGGCGTTTACCGTGCCCACGCTGTTCCTGTCCATGTTCATGACCGACTACCTGAAGATCAGTCCCGTGGCCATGGCCAACGGCATGCTGATCGCCCGGTTCGTCGACTTCGCAGTCTCCCTCATCGCCGGCATGGTCATTGAGAAGTCCCACTTCAAGACCGCCGGCAAGCACCTGGGCTGGATCCGGCTTGTGACCGCGACCCTGTTCTTCGGCAACATCATCCAGATGCTGGATACCTCCGCGTTTGTCGGCAACTCCACCGTGCGTCTGGTGATCGTCATGATCTTCTACATGATGTTCCACTGCTCCATGAACTTCAACGCCACCGCCCGCGCGGCCATTCTGCCCAAGATCTGCAGCGCCGACATGGAGATGCGCAAAAAGTTCACCACCCGTCAGACCCAGCTGGGCGCCGTCGTACAGATCTTCGGCAACGCTCTGATCATCCCCCTGGTTGCCTTTATGGGCAAGCTGACCGGCCGGGAAAGTCTGGGCTACTTCATCGGCGCGTTCATCTTCTC
>CACXMX010000018.1 GCA_902768805.1 Oscillospiraceae bacterium | reverse complement strand
CCCATTGCCCAATATTCCCCACTGCTGCCTCCCGTAGGAGTCTGGGCCGTATCTCAGTCCCAATGTGGCCGTTCAACCTCTCAGTCCGGCTACTGATCGATGCCTTGGTGGGCCGTTACCCCGCCAACCAGCTAATCAGACGTGAGCCCATCCTTCGGCGATAAAATCTTTGGTATCCGGGAGATGCCTCCCAGACACATCATGCGGTATTAGCAGTCGTTTCCAACTGTTGTCCCCCTCCGAAGGGCAGGTTGCTCACGCATTACTCACCCGTCCGCCACTAAGTCATACCCCTCTTCGACGAATCTCTGAGAAATATGCTTCGTTCGACTTGCATGTGTTAGGCACGCCGCCAGCGTTCGTCCTGAGCCAGGATCAAACTCTCAATAAATATCTATCTCATGCCTTCCGGCCTGAAATCTTATCTATCGATCGCTGTTTCCAGCTCTCAAAGAAATGTTTTTCAACCGGTCCCTTCCGGGACCTGTCGAGAACCCTTTCCGGTGCTTATTTAGCATAAGCTTTCGTTACTTTGTTCAATTTACAAGGTACACATTGCGTCGCGGTTCAGCGCTTTCACAAGCCCTGTTCCGTGAGCGCTTTGCTAATATATCACCCGAATTCGCCGTTTGTCAAGCACTTTTTTATAAAGATTTCGGGTTTTTTTTTGCGGTCTAAATGTTGTGTTTTGCGGAGCGTTCGGCATCAATATGTGCCGGTTTGCCGCTTCTTATCCACCATAGGGCGCCGGTCAGAAGCAGTACGGCCCCCGCCGCCGGATAAACCGCGACGAGCCGGTTGGTGGTGCCGAAGATGTCCAGCACGCCGCGGAACACGCTCCCCACCGCCAGCGTCAGCACGCCGCTGTCCCACAGACGGGCCGCGCCTTCGCACACAGCGCGCCGCGGTTTCAGGGCCAGCGCGCACCACGGCAGCGCGCCCAGCGACAGCGGGAGCGCGAAAGCGTAGATCATGAACGGGGAGTACACCCCGTGACCGAAGTGCTCATACACCGCTCCGAAAAAGGCCAGAAAGGCCGTCCAGCCGAGCTGCCACAGCGCGCGGCGGATATAGGGGACCCTAACCGATGTAGACAATGTCGCTCACGCGCCTTTCGCTTACCGTTTTGCCGTAGGAGGTCGGCTTGTTGATCACCCGTCCGTTGAATACCATGGCGGAAGACCCTCCTCCGTCAAGGTTGTAGGCGGTCACCGCGCCCAGCGAGCGCATCAGCTCCGCCAGCTCGTAGAGCGACAGGCCCTCGCTCTCGGCGGTCCTGCCGTCGGACACCACGAACAGGTAATGTCCGCTCTCCGCCATGCCGATGGCCGTGCGCGGGTTGCTGGCCATGGAGTTGCGCACCTCGCTCTTGGCGGTAACGGTGACCTCTCCGTCAGAGACGAGCCCCGGGCCGAAGCAGAACACCTGCCAGGCCCCCCGCTGCGCAAGGTCGTCGGCTTTGCTGGTATAGCCGTCGAGGACCTCCATGGTCCCGTCGGCCCATATGACCAGCAGATCCTGCCGGTTCACTTTTTTTCGGTAGACCCTCCCGTTGCGGATCACTATGCCGGCTTCCCGAGCGCCGTAATAATCCCCGTTGACCGCCAGGATCGCGTCGTGGGCCGCGGCGATGGCCGATGTCTTGTCCGCGACGTTCCTGCCGTAGGTGTCCTTCGCCAGGGCTGTCTTCAGATACTCCGCGGAACTGATCCGTATGTCGGCGATATACACGTGCGTCCCGTACTCTACCCGCTCGGTCAGTTCGATACGGATGTTCTCGTCCCGGTATGTGTTCTCGGTGAATCCGACGGGGACCGGGTCCGGCGTTTCGGTGGGTTCCGGGGTGACTGTCGCGCCGGGCGTCGGCTCGGGAGAGGGCGTCGGCGTCGGTGTGGCGACGGTTTCGAAAACGGCCGTGTTCATTTCGGCCGCCGGCTCCACGGCGCGGCTGAGAACAAAGGTGTCCAGCGCCAGGTATACCGTAAAGGCCGTAAGCGCCAAGCCGTACAGCACCGTCCAGAGATGGCGTTTCATTCAGCTTTCCCCATGAAAGACCGTATTGAGGTCCAGCTCTTCAAACCCTTCGGACCACACGATCTCCGCCGTGTCGATCCACTCCACCAGCCGGCTCGTGAACATATCGTTGGCCGCGCTCTGGCGCAGGGTCATATACTCGCCGGTATTGGCGTCCTGGTCCATGGTCAGCCCGTCCACGTTCAGCGGAAGGCCCAGCAGGATATGATAGCCGTAGCTGGTCTCCACCAGCCCGGAGAGCTCATGGTCCTTCAGGGCGAAGGCGGCTTCCTCAAAGGCGGCGACCATGGTGCCGGCGGTGTAGGTGTATCCGGCGGGGAAATTTGCCAGCCCGCCGGGGTCGGCGCTCTCGGCCGCCATGAGCTCGTCAAAGCGCTTCTCCAGGGCTTCGGGATCTCCCTCCAGCTCCCTGAGACCGGCGAGGACCTCTTCCAGCCGGGCTTTCAGCGCGGCCTTTCCCTCGTCGTCCAGCGCCGCTCCGCTCTCGTCCAGAAAAGACCAGAGCACATGCTTGGTGCGCACATAGCCCTTTTCGGCAGCCCAGGCAAGGATCTCCTCCTCGGAGAGCTTCCCGCCGTCAAGCCCGTACAGGGTGTCCATGAGCGCGTTGAGCTTCTCGTTGCCGAGAATAAGGGCGGAAAACAGCTCCCGGTCCAGGCAGGCCGCGTCCAGCTCCCGGTTGAGCGCCTCTTCTCCGCCGAAGCGCTCCTCCATTTCCTGCCAGTAGCTGTCCACGCGACCCAGCTGCTCCTCGCTGAGCGCAGCGCCGAGTTCGTCGGCCTTGACGTTTGCCAGGAGATAATAGAGCGACTGGTTCTGCGCCGATTCGATGAAATAGCGGTTCCAGCTGGTGCCCTCCAGGACCTCCTCGCCGAAATCCGCCGGCAGGGATCCTATATAATAGTATACTTCCTGGAGGTCCCCGGCGATAAAGTAATAAAACATCTTCCAGGTCAGAGGCGCTCCGTTCACGGTCGCCACTACGGTATCCGGCTCAAAGGCGGTCCTCGCCTTCTGGATGGCCGCGGTGAATTCCTCGTACGACGCGGATGAGGACGGCTCCGTGCGCGGAAGCGGTCTCCTCCGCGGGCGCGGCCGTGACGACGGGCTCCGGGGAGGCCGTCGGCTCCTCTGTCGGCGCGGCGGCGTCTCCGTTCCCGCCGCAGCCGGCCAGCAGTCCCAGCGCCAGGACCGACGCAAGCAGGCTCGATAGATATCTTTTCATAACGGTCCCTCTCTTTGCAGATAGTTTTTCCGAACAGATCCGTCTCATCCGGCGGCGGCCCCCGCCCCGACGGCCGTATCGGCCCAGGCTTTGACCAGAGAACGGGCGGCGCCGATGGGCTTTTCCCCTCCGCGCAGCTTCAGTCCCAGCCGCGGGCTCCGGCCGGCCTCCAGCTTCACCCGGCCGCGGTACTCCGGCCGCTCGTACAGCGCGCTCAGCCGCTCCATGGAGAAGTCCTCCACAACGAAATACAGCATGCCGCCCTTCTGTGAGATGTCGCTGATGCCCGCTTTTCCGGCCTCGCCGCGGAGCAGGGCCACATGGATAAGCGCGTTCACTCCCGCGGGCGGATCCCCGAAGCGGTCGATGAGCTCGTCGGTCAGATCGTCGGCGTCGTCCTCGGTCCGTATCAGGGCGATGCGGCGGTAGAGATCCATGCGCTGCTCGGGGGACGAGACGTATTTTTCCGGGATCCCCGCCGTGACGCTCAGATCCGCGCTGCATTCGGTGCGTACGGCGGGCGTCTCGCCCTTTTCCTCCAGCACCGCTTCCTCCAGCAGCTTCAGATACATATCGTAGCCGACATCCATCATATGTCCGGACTGTTCGGCGCCCAGCAGATTGCCCGCGCCGCGGATCTCCAGGTCGCGCAGGGCGATCTGGAACCCGGCGTTGAACTCGGCAAACTCGCGTATGGCGGTCAGCCGCTTTTCGGCGACCTCCGTGAGCACCTTGTCCGGCCGGTACGTCAGCCATGCGCTTGCCCTGCGCGCCGAGCGGCCTACCCGGCCGCGGAGCTGGTGGAGCTGCGCCAGACCGAGTTTATCCGCGTCCTCGATGATAAGCGTATTCACATTGGGGATGTCGATACCGGTCTCGATGATCGTGGTGCACACAAGGACCTGGATCTTTCCCTCCACCATGTCGTCCATGACCCGGGAAACCTGTTCCTCGTCCATCTGCCCGTGGGCCACGCCCACCGCGGCCCCCTCGAGCAGTTTCTGCAGCCGCAGGGCGGTGCGCTCAATATTCTCCACGCGGTTGTGGAGATAATACACCTGCCCGCCGCGCATCAGCTCGCGGCGAATGGCGTCGCATACGGCTTCCCAGCTGAATTCGATCACATAGGTCTGCACCGGCTGGCGGTCCCGCGGCGGCTCCTCGATGGTGGACATGCTCCGCAGTCCCGAGAGCGCCATGTTCAGCGTCCGGGGGATCGGCGTGGCGGAAAGCGTGAGCACGTCTACGCCTCTGCTCATTTCCTTGAGCTTTTCCTTGTGGGAAACTCCGAACCGCTGTTCCTCGTCCACCACCAGCAGGCCCAGATCCTTGAATTCCACGCTTTTCTGCAGCAGGGCGTGGGTGCCTATGAGCAGATCCACGCTGCCCGCGCGCAGCTTCTGCAGGATCTCCCGGCGCTGGGCCGGGGAATTGTACCGGCTGAGAAGGGCGATCTCTACCGGATAGCCGAAGAAGCGGCGCATGGCGGTCTGGTAGTGCTGACGGGCCAGTACCGTGGTGGGAACCAGGATCGCGCACTGCTTTCCGTCCAGGATGCATTTCATGGCAGCCCGCAGCGCCACCTCGGTCTTTCCGTAGCCCACGTCTCCGCACAGCAGCCGGTCCATGGGCACGGGCGCTTCCATATCCTTTTTGATCTCATCGATACAGCGGAGCTGGTCGTCCGTCTCGGCGTAGCCGAAGGCCTCCTCAAACTCCGTCTGCCAGGGACTGTCCGGGGAAAACGCGAAGCCCGGCGTCCGGGCCCGCTCGGCGTACAGACGCGTCAGTTCTCCGGCCAGCTCTCTGGCGGCGGCCTTGGCCCGGCTCTTGGTGCGCTGCCACTCTCCGCCGCCCATCCGGGACAGGCGGACCGTGTGCTCTTCCCCTCCGCCGATATACTTGGACACCAGGTCCAGCTGCGTGGCCGGGACGTACAGACTGTCCGTGCCGGCGTAGCAGATCTTGATGTAATCCTTTTCCGCCCCGTCCACGGGGATTTTGAATATGCCGGCGAACCGGCCGATCCCGTGGTGCTCGTGCACCACCAGATCTCCCACCGAGAGGTCGGCGCAGGAGCCGATGCGCTCGGCGTTGGCCATGGCGCGGCGGCGTTTGCGGCTGCGCAGGGCACCGGCCATGATCTGCGTATCCGTAAGCACGGCGAGCCGGATCTCCGGCATCTCCAGTCCCGCGGAAAGGCTTCCCACCGCCACGGTACAGCGGCCGAAGGGCGGCAGTTCTCCGTTGGGGTAGCCGTGCAGGGGAGCCAGAGCGTTTTTCTCCAGCATGGAGCCCAGAACGGCGGCTCTCCTTTCGTCGGCGGAAAGGACGACCACGCGGTACTCCTCATCCAGGAACCGCCGGACATCCTCCAGCGCCGTCTCCAGGCTTCCGCCGTAGGACGGCAGCTGCCGCGCCTCGCAGGCGAGCGTGCTGCGGGGCGATACGGGGTAGCGTCCCGCGGTAAACGCGTCGGTCATCACCAGGGCAAACTCGGCGAGCCGCTCCGTCATATCCTTCCAGGGAAGGAAATAGGCCTCGGCCTCCTGTACGGGGATCGCCGCGCCGGTCAGCAGGCGCACATCCTCGCGCAGCTGGTCGAGCAGCTCTCCCGAACGCTCGGCGCAGCGGCCGGGGGAATCCAGAACGATCAGAGTGTCCGGCGACAGGTAGTCCAGCGCCGTTATATAGTCTTCATAAATATAGGGAAGATACCGGTCCGCCCAGGGAAGCGACGCCCCCTCGCGGATCCTCTCGGCGTCCCGCCTGAGCCGGGCGGCCGCCTCCTCTCCGCCGGCGCGGCGGGCAAGGGCGCGGGCCCGTCCCTCCAGCGTCCCGGCCAGAGCCGACCCGTCGCGGACCGACGTGAGCGCTTCACAGGCGGGAAGGACGCGGAAGCTCTGTATGTTTTCCGTCCGCCGCTGGGTGTCTGTGTCGAAGAACCCCATGGAATCGATCTCGTCGCCCCAGAACTCCGCGCGTACGGGGCGGTCCGCTCCGGGAGAAAAAATGTCAAGAATGCCGCCCCGGCGGGAGAACTGGCCCGGGCCCTCCACCATGTCGCCGCGGCGGTATCCGCACGCGAGCAGCCGGGGCTCCAGCGCCTCGGGCCCGTTCCCTTCGCCGACCGCCAGCGTAAAGGCCGTATCGGCGAGCACATCGGGGGGAAGCGTGCGCTCCGTGAGCCCCGCGGCGGTGAGTACGCACACCCCCGCGCCGGAGGCGACGGCGTCAAGAGCGCGCAGCCGCTGCTGCTCGCTCTGACGGGAGACGACCTCCGTGTCCCTGAGCACCGGGTCACGGGATGTCAGCACCGTGACCTCCTCTCCCAGCAGAGCCCGAAGGTCCGCCGCAAGGGTGGACGCGGCGGCATCGTCGGCGCAGACCACCGCGACCGGGCGGGAACAGCTTTTTCTCAGCAGAGCCGCTGTCACCGCGCGCATCGCGCCGGTCGTCTGCGTGATCAGGGCAGGCAAATAGCCCTCCTCGACCCTCAGGGGGAGGGTGTTCAGGGAGGGTGATCGCTGTATTTCTCGCAGTATGGCGTTCATATCGGAAAGAATAACCCTTTCCCGCGGTTAATGCAAGGGAAAAATCCCGCTCAGCCGGCCGGAGCGGTCTCCGCCGCGGCGTACGCCCCATCCCGATACACCGTCAGCACAGGAGGCGAATCGGCGCTCTCCCACAGGCGGATCAGCTCTTCCGCGGAGGAGACGCGCTCTCCGTTGACGGCGGTGATCACGTCGCCGCGGCACAGCGCCGCCGCCGGGCCGTCCGGGTCGACCTCAAAAACGCCCACGCCCGTCACCGTATCGCGGCCCTTGAAGCGGTAATAGGCGGCAACAGGCGCGCTCACGTCCTCCACATCGATGCCGAAGGGCGTGTTGAACGCGTCCGCGCGCCGCGGCAGAAAGGCTGCCTCCGCCTCTGTGGGGAGTCCCGCTCCTCCGACGCGGTTCGCGAAGGAAAACAGCGCCGTCACGGCCAGGATCACCGCGCACATCGCAATGATCACGGGCACGGGATTGATCGCGGCCGCTTCTTCCCGTACTCTGGGAAGGTTGGGCTCCTCGGCGGAAAGAACGTAATCGGCGTCCTCCACCCTGGCCCGGCGTGCCGTATTCTCCTGTCTGTCTCTGTTTTCCATCCGGCGCCTCCGTCCTCTCGGGGCAGATCCGACGCGTACCGATTGCCGCGGCGGACCCTGTCGATCATCAACCCCGGGTATTGTATCGCTAAGATGTGAAAAATACATGAACAGCACCAGATTTCTTTTTCTCCCCGGCCGAGCGGCGGCTGTTCTTGATTTTCCCACCCTTTTCCTATAGAATTATGAAACAACGATTTATACGGAGGCTTTTCCCGATGGCAAGCAAGTTTCTGGATCTCGCCGCTCCCGTGGCGGCGGCGCTGAAGGTGGGCACGCCCATCGTAGCCATAGAGACCGGTTTTTTCATGCGTCTTCCCTATCCGAAAAACTACACCGCGCTCCAGGAGTGTGAACAGGCGTTCTGGCGCAGGGATTGCGTGCCCTGCTGCGTGGGCGTGGTGGACGGAAGGCTCAAAGCCGGACTGACAAAGGAGGATCTGGACAAGATGTGCCGAGCGGGCGGAAACGCCGCCCGGGGCGAGCTGCCCAATCTGGCGGCGGATAAAGGCACTTCGGGCACGGGCGCCTCGGCGACGATGGCCATAGCGAAAATGGCGGGCATCGTGCCGGTGATGGCTCCCGGTCTGTCCGACTCCCTGGCGGACATGGACGCGCTGAGCGCTTCGGCGCGCATGGTGTTCTGCGGTAAGGTCGCCCCCGACCGGGCGCTGCTGTACGCGGCCAGGAGCGTGGCTGTGCTGCGCCAGGACGAGGTGGACGCGCTCACCGACGCCTACCTTCTCCAAAGAGATCTGGAGCTCACGGAGAGTTCGGTGATCCCCTGCGGAGAAACGCTGGGCGATCTGGCCGAAAAGGCCTCCGCCGCGGCGCTTGACCTGAAAAAGAAAACAGATTTCCGCTGAGCGGGGGAGGCCGGATCCATGACCCTTTTCCGGAAAGAGGAGATCGCGGAGCTCTCCAATCCGGGCGTCGTTTCGCGGCAGCTCCTGACTCCGGACAGCGTTCCGGAGGCGCGCGTGACGGTCACTCAGGTGCGCCTCGATCCCGGCGCCGTCCAGCCCCGGCATGTTCACGAAAGCTCGGAACAGTTCTGGTACGCGGAGAGCGGGGAGGGAACGCTCCTGCTTGCCGACGGCGCGGAACAGCCGATCCGCCCGGGCGACGCGGCGCGCTTCGCCCCGGGAGACATCCACGGAGCGAGAAACGACGGACCGGAAGCGTTCATCTACATCAGCGTGACCTCTCCGCCGGTTTCTTTTGAAAAAGCGTATACAAACAGAAAAAAGAGCCTCGGGTGAGGCTCTTTTTTCTGTTTTTCAGAAGGGGTTCGTCCACTCGTACTGACTCCGCTCTCCGGTATAGGGATTATAGACCACGGTCTGTCCTGTGTCGGTCATATAGTACATGTGGAAGGCGTCGCGCATCTTAAAGTACTCCTCCGGTTTGCGCCAGCCCCCCAGCGTGGCTTCATCGCCGTACATGATCACGATCTCCGTATTCGGCAGTGCGTCCCGCAGCTGCTGTACCTGGGCTCCTGTGAACATGTTTCCGCCGATCCACAGCCTCTCCAGCCAGGTCATCTGCTTGAGCTGATCCACATCAAGCTGCCGCCGTTCCTCTCCCCGGATCTTGATAAAGGCGATATTCAGATGCCTAAGGTTTTTGCATTCCAGCAGGGGCGTCAGGTCATAGAAGCTTGTTTTGAAGAGCTCCAGCCATACAAGCTCCTTGCAGGAGGCAAGCTCGGGCATCGTGTCATGGGCACAGTTTCCCAGGATCAGGTACTTCAGTTTGGGCATCCCTTCGAGGAAATGGGACGTACGCTCTCCGTTCGTTACCTCGTAGATGTGCTGATGGCCCAGATCGACGGCGACCATGTCGTGGCAGTAGCGCAGATTCTCCGCCATGATCCCCGTGTCGTTGGGAAGATAAATGTCCGTATTGGGGTTTGTCCAGCGGAACACGTGGAAATAGGTCTGATCCGTTCTCACACCCCGGTTGTACACCTGGACCATCCATACGAACTGCACGTCGTCGTGGCGAAGGTTGATCGTCTCCATGTCTTCGTTGGATATCCCGCAGCGGAGCATCTCCACCTTTTTCAGGTTGGGCATCGCCGGGATCAGCGACTCTATCTCCTCCGCGTCCGCCACGGTCAGAGGGATGTCGTCGAAAGTAAGGATCTCATCGGCTGTGGTGAACGCCACACCGAACCGTTCCGTCCGCCAGAGACAGAACACGCCCTTGTGAGCCGCGGCAAAGCCGATCAGGCTCGCGTCGGGAAGACCGGTGTCCGTAAAGTCGATCTTTTCAACCTTCGGGAGAAGGGCGAGCGCCGTGTTCAGCGAGGAGAGGTCTTCTTCGGACAGAGGCTGCCCGGCGAAGCTCAGCTCCCCGGCATCCTGCTCCGCGCTTCCCCCGGGGATACGCACGCTCCACCGGAAAACGATCCCTTCAAACTCTTCCGACAGCGCCGTCTGCTCCTCCGGAGTCAGGCTGTCTCCTTTTACGGTCACGGTCCGCAGCTCCGGCAGGCGGCGCAGCGCCGCGGCAAGCTCACCGGCGTCCGCCTCCTCCAGCGTCAGATCCGTCTCCTCCCCGGGAATGCTTTGCCCGGAGAGCGGCACGGTCCACACGACCTCCGCGCCGGGCAGGGCCTCGCGAAGAGCGCGGATCGCCTCAAGGTCGGAACACTCCGAGGCGTCAACGGATTCAAGACCTTCAAACCGGGAGAACAGAGGGATGTCTCCGACGGTAAAATCACCTGTGACGATCTCCTTTTCGTCGCAGGAATAGGTTTTTCCGGCGATCGTCACGTCGTAAAGGACTCTCGCATTGGGAAGGGCCTCTCTGGCCGCGGCGATCTTCTCTTCCGTGGCGTCCTTTCCCCGAAGATCCAGGAGTTCCGTGTCCCGCGGGAGGATCTCTCCCTCAAACATCGTATACCTCGAGTACCCGATCCACGCCAGCGCGCCCAGCCCGATCATCAGAACCAGCAGCGCGGGCAGGAGCCGTGCCCCCGAGCGGGTCTTTTTCTTCTTTTTTTCCATTCCGCGTCCCCCTTTCCCCGGAAGACTGACTGTCAGTATAAAGCATGCGCTCCCATAAATCAAGCTTGGACGGGCAGCGGGTCTTCCGCAGTTAATATAGTAATACATATTAAATATATATCTTATTTCTTTCTTTACATCCGTGCCATCTCATGGTAAAATATTTAGGTTAGGACCTCAGCATCCTTAAGAGAAAAGGGGAACGATCGTCTTGAATTCGCTCATCGACATCTGGGACAGTGTTCTGGACAGTCTCGGCGACGGGCTGACCGCCACATCCCGCTCCACCTGGTTCGGAGACTGCACTCCGGTGGAGCTCGTCAACAACCGGATGGTGGTGCACACTCCCACAGACTTCAAACGGGACATTATCCAGTCCCGGTACGCGCCGCGGCTGGAAGCCGCCCTGCGCGATCTTTTCAGCGAGGATATAAAGCTTCTGGTCCTGTCCGGGGACGAATTGGAGAGCTACCTTACCGAAACGCGCACAGACGACACTTTGCCCGAGGTCGCCGGCTTCACCTTCGATAATTTTATCGTCGGTCCCTCCAACAAATACGCGCACGCCGCCGCTCTCGCCGTCGCGGAAAACCTGGGCCGGGTCTACAATCCTCTGTTTATTTACGGAAACTCCGGACTGGGAAAAACGCACCTCCTTCTGGCCATCGGTCAGAGCATCCACACCCGGCAGCCGTCGGCCCGGATCGTTTACGTCAAGGGTGACGACTTTACCAACGAGCTGGTCCACGCCATTCAGACCGGCACCGCCGAGGATTTCCGCGCCAAATACCGCAGCGCGGATCTGCTGCTGATGGATGACATCCAGTTCATCGCGGGAAAAACACAGACCCAGGAGGAATTTTTCCACACCTTCAATACTCTGTACGAGGACAACAAGCAGATCGTCGTGACCTCCGACCGGCCCCCGCTTGAAATGAACAAGCTTGAGGACCGCATCCGCACCCGCCTTGAATGGGGCCTGATGGCGGACGTTCAGCCGCCCGATCTGGAGACCCGTATGGCCATCACCCGCAACAAGGCCGCTCAGCTCGGCATGATCCTTCCCAACGATGTGGTGGAGTACATCGGCGAGAACATTACCTCCAATATCCGCCAGCTGGAGGGAGTGGTCAAAAAGCTTACCGCTTACCGGGATCTTCTCAACGACGAGATCACCGTAGCCTCGGCCAAAAGAGCGATCAAGGACGTGATACGCGTAGGTTCCTATGTGCCGACAGCGGATATCATCATTTCCGAGACCGCCCGCTACTACGGTCTCACCGACGAGGCCATCCGAGGCCAGAGCCGTCAGAAAAACACGGCCACTGCAAGGCAGGTTGCCATGTATCTGTGCCGCACGCTCACAAATATGGCTCTTACGGATATAGGCCGCTGCTTTGAGGACCGCAATCACGCCACGGTGCTCTCCTCTATCCGAAAGATCGAGGATCTGATGAAGATCAGTCCCGACATGGCCGCCACCGTCCGCGACATCAACTCCAACATCAGCGCCAGAGGCTGATTTTTCCACAATCCTCTGTGGACACGCTGAGGAAAACCTCTTTTTCGTTCTACGCCGCCTTTTCTGTGGAAAACGATGATAATTCTCCACAGTTTTCCCAACAGAAAAAACCATGTGAAATAAAGAACTTTTCCCTCTTTTCCACAATATTTTTTTCTACTGCTGTTAATACTTAAAATCAATAATCTTTCTTTCTGTACAAGAAAAGGAGAATCGCCATGAGATTTACCTGCGAAAAATACCTGCTGAGTCTTGCCGTATCCACCGCGGGCCGCGCAGCCGCTTCCAAAAGTCCCGTTTCCGCTTTGGAGGGTCTTCTTCTGGAGGCCGGGGAAACCGGCGTAAGGATCACCGGATTCGACCTGAAGAAGGGCATTTATACCAGCTTTGCCGCCGATGTCGCGGAACCGGGCAGCGTCGTCATATCTGCCAGGCTTTTCGGAGAGATCGTGCGCAAGCTTCCCGACGGGATCGTATCGGTGGATTCCGATACCTATAACACGGTCCACATCACCTGCGGAAACGCGGACTACAAGGTGGCCGGGACTCCGTCGGAGGATTATCCGGAGCTGCCCGCCATGGACCACGGAAGCAGCATCGTTCTCTCGCAGGAGACTCTCTCCGGAATGATCTCCCAGACCGGCTTCGCCATTTCCACCAATGAGAGCCGGCCTGTATATACCGGAGCCCTGCTTGAGGTGGAGGGAGGCGTGCTGACCATGGTGGCCGTGGACGGCTATCGTCTGGCTCTGCGCCGTGAGCAGGTGGACAGCTGCGATGTGGAAGCCGTGCGCTTCATCGTTCCGGGCAGCGCCCTGAGCGATGTGGAAAAGATCTGCATGAACGGAGAGGAAAAGGTGACCGTTACCGTCGGCAGCAAGCATGTGTGCTTCTCCGTGGGAGACACGGTCCTGATTTCCCGGCGCCTTGAAGGGGATTTCCTCAACTACCGCAAGACGGTCCCCTTTGAGTTTCCGGTCCAGCTCAAGGCCAACAAGTCCGATCTGATGCGCTGCGCCGAACGGGTGAGCCTTATTATCGACGACCGCACCAAAAACCCGCTGCGCTGCACCTTCGGGGACGGCCGTCTCACCGTTGAGTGCTCCACGCCCGTAGGACGTGCCGAGGATTCCTGTGAAATGGAAGGAAACGGCGGGGATATGGTCATCGGCTTCAACAACAGCTACCTTACGGACGCTCTGAAGGCAGCTCCGGAGGAAAACCTGATCGTCAATCTCATCAGCAGCTCCTCTCCCTGCGTTCTCACGCCGGAGGACGGGAGCGAGAAATTCCTCTATATGATCCTGCCGGTGCGGCTGCGTGCCGAATAAATGCGCGCCGACTGGATCCTGACGGAGAATTTCCGTCTTCTGGAATCTCAGAAAGTGACGTTTTCGCCGGGAATCAACGTGATCACCGGCGAAAACGCTCAGGGAAAAACCACTTTGCTGGAGGCTGTGTATCTCCTCTCGGGGGGAAAGAGCTTTCGTGCCGGCGCCGACAGGGAGCTTATAGCTTTTGACAGCGACCGGGCCTGTGTGACAGGCGGCTTTTTCTCCGGAGAGCGGGAACAGAAAATAGAACTCGTATTCAATCGGGGCAGGTCGCGGCAGATGAAGCTCAATGGAGCCAGGATCGGAGCGGGCGACCTGCGCGGAGCTCTCAAGACCATTCTTTTTTCCCCGGACGACCTGGGACTGGTCCGCGGTCCGGCTTCCGGCCGGCGCAGGATGATGGACGCCGCCATTTCCCAGCTGCGCCCGGGTTACGCGTCCTTTTTGGCCGACTACAGCCGCATTTACGAGAACAAGCTGAGGATCCTCAAGGACTGGAGAGAAAAACCATCCCTCCTTGAGCCGCTGGACGAGTTTTCCAGACAGCTCGCCGTCTTCTCCGCGAAACTGATCCGGTACAGAGCGGCGTTCGCCCGAAAGCTGAGAGACGCCGCCGCTCCGATACACAGAGAGTTTTCCGCCGGAAGGGAGGAGCTCTCTCTCTCCTATACCACCGTTTCCACCGTTCTCGATCCCGCCGCCTCCGAAAAAGAGATTTTCGAGGCGGTCATGGAACGGCAGGAACAGCTCAAGCAGGCCGAACTCGACGCGGGAAGCTGCCTTGTGGGAGCTCACAAGGACGACCTCGCGATATCCATCAACGGAGCGGACGCGCGCTCTTTTGCCTCTCAGGGACAGACCCGCACGGCGGCCCTGTCCGTCAAGCTGGCCGAGCGGGATATTTTTCTCGAGGATACCGGAGAAATGCCCGTGCTACTGCTCGACGACGTGCTTTCGGAGCTGGACGCGGCCAGACAGGAATTTGTTCTCAACAGGATCGGAGGCGGGCAGACGCTGGTCACCTGCTGCGAAGAGGAGACGGTATCACGTCTTCTGCGGGGAAAGATACTGCGCGTGGAAAAAGGCGGGGTGAGAGAATAGTGTATCTGCATATCGGCGGAGACGCCGCCGTCCGGGATGAGGATATCCTGGCTGTTTTCGATATGGACAACGCCACCGCCTCTCACATAACCCGTGCCGCGCTGCGGCGCGCGGAGAGGGAGAAAAAAGTCATCAACACAGCCGAAGATCTCCCCAGATCCTTCGTGCTGTGTTCGGACGGCACTGTCTGGCTCTCCGGGCTGAATCCCGCCACTCTGCTTCGACGGGCGGAGAACGAGACATACGAGTAACATACCATCACATAACGGAGGAACATCCATGCCGGATAATATAAGCAATACGGAACACAATGAATATGACGCCAGTCAGATCCAGGTGCTGGAGGGACTGGAGGCGGTGCGCAAGCGTCCGGGCATGTACATCGGCTCGACCAGTTCCAGCGGCCTGCACCATCTGGTGTACGAGATCGTGGACAACGCGATCGACGAGGCGCTGGCGGGATACTGTTCCCGGATCGAGGTCGTCATCGAGCCGGGAGATTCTGTCCGCGTCACCGACGACGGACGCGGGATCCCCGTAGATATACAGGAGCAGACGGGAAAACCCGCTCTGGAGGTCGTGTATACCGTCCTGCATGCCGGAGGCAAATTCGGCGGCGGGGGATATAAGGTCTCGGGAGGCCTGCACGGCGTAGGCGCCAGCGTGGTCAACGCTCTGTCGGACTGGCTGGAAGTAAGAGTGTTCAAAAACGGGAAAATCTACGAGATGAAATTCTCCCGCGGCGCCATCACCGAGAGCATGAAGGTCGTGGGGGAATGCGATCCGGAGGCGCATGGAACACAGGTGCGCTTCCATCCCGACCCGGACATGTTTGATGAGACCGAGTACCACTACGAGGTGCTTTTCAAGCGTATGCGCGAGCAGGCGTTTCTGAACGCCGGACTTGCCATCACCATGGCCGACGAACGCCCCGGAAAAGAGAGGCGGGAGATGCTCTGCTACGAGGGGGGCATCCGTGAATTCGTCGCCGAGCTCAACCGACACAAAACGCCCGTACACCAGGAAATCATCTATATGCAGGGAGCGAGGGATACCTCGGTATGTGAACTGGCTCTGCAGTGGAACGACGGATTCGACGAGCGTATAGAATCCTTTGCCAATAATATCCTCACCCCCGAGGGAGGCATGCACGAGACAGGCTTCCGCACGGCGCTGACACGGGTGATCAACGCCTACGGAAGATCCCGAAAGCTCCTGAAAGAGGACGAGACTCTCTCCGGAGAGGACTGCCGCGAGGGCCTGACTGCCGTTATCAGCGTAAAGCTGGAGAATCCCCAGTTTGAAGGGCAGACAAAGGCCAAGCTCGGCAACAGCGAGATCCGCACCATGGTGGACAACGTGGTCAGCGACCGTCTGGCACAGTTTCTTGAGGAAAATCCCGGTTCCGCCAGACAGATCCTGGACAAGGCCATGACCGCGTCCAGAGCGCGCGAGGCGGCCCGCAAGGCCCGGGACAGCGTGCGCCGCAAGACCGGACTGGAATCGGGGCAGATGCCCGATAAGCTGCAGGACTGCAACGAGAGGGATCCTTCTCTGTGCGAGATCTATATCGTCGAGGGCGACAGCGCCGCCGGCTCCGCCATTCAGGGCCGTGACAGCCGCTTTCAGGCGATCCTGGCCATGTGGGGCAAAATGCTCAACGTGGAGAAAGCCCGCGTGGACAAGATCTACGGCAACGACAAGCTCTACCCGTTGATTGTGGCACTGGGCGCCGGCATCGGAAGCGAATTCAATCTTGAGAAGCTGCGCTACCACAAGATCATTATCATGGCCGATGCAGATGTGGACGGCTCTCATATCCGTACGCTGCTGCTCACGTTCTTCTTCCGCTACATGAGGCCTCTGATCGAGCACGGCTACGTCTACTCCGCCGTGCCGCCGCTCTACAAGCTCTCCCGCGGCAAACAGCAGCGCGTGGCCTACTCCGACGCCGAACGCGACGCCATAAGCGCCGAACTCCGAGGGGACAAGACCGACGCGGCCGTGAACATCAGCCGGTTCAAGGGTCTGGGCGAAATGGATCCCCATGAGCTGTGGGAGACGACCATGGATCCCGAAAAGAGAACGCTGCGCCGCATTACTCTCGACGACGCCCAGCGCGCGGACGATGTTTTCAGCGTGCTCATGGGCGAAGAGGTGGAGCCCCGCCGCGCATGGATCGAGACCAACGCGCAATATGTGGTGAATCTGGATATATGACAAGCGAAATGGATACGAAAAAAGGCAAAGCGCCTCTTCGTGTGAAGGAACGCGCCGGAGAATCCGGCGGAAGCACGCCGCGGCGTTTTACCGGATCCTCTTCCTTCTTCAGTATTCATTCTTAAGGAGTCGTTATGGCACATAAACGTGATTACAAACCCGAGGATATAGCATTTCCCGATCAGAAGATCACCCAGTCCGAGCTGGTCTCGGAGATGGAAAAAAGCTACATAGACTACGCCATGTCGGTCATCGTGGGGCGAGCTCTGCCGGATGTGCGCGACGGACTCAAGCCTGTGCACCGCCGCATCCTCTACGCCATGTACGAGGACGGACTGACCCGCGACAAGCCCTACCGTAAATGCGCAACGGCCGTAGGCGACGTGCTGGGCCGCTACCATCCCCACGGCGACGCCAGCGTTTACGACGCGCTCGTGCGCATGGCGCAGAACTTTTCTCTTCGTTACCCGCTCATTGACGGCCACGGCAACTTCGGCGACGTGGACGGGAACCCGCCCGCGGCCTACCGGTATACCGAGGCGCGCCTGGCCCGCATGGCCGACGAGATGCTGCGGGACATCGACAAGGAGACCGTGGACTGGGATCCCAACTTTGACGAAACGCGCAGGGAGCCCAGGGTGCTTCCCAGCCGTATCCCCCAGCTGCTGGTCAACGGCTCCTCCGGTATTGCCGTGGGCATGGCCACCAATATGCCGCCCCACAATCTGCGGGAGGTCATCGGAGCCGCTGTGGAGGTGCTCGACAACCCCAATGCCTCGCTGGAGGATCTGATGGCCCACATGAGCGGCCCGGATTTTCCCACGAAGGGCATCATCCTGGGCCGGGCCGGCATCCGCGCGGCCTACGCCACCGGGCGGGGCAAGATCACCATCCGCGCCCGGGCCGAATTTGAGGAACACGGGCTCAACCGTACGCGCATCATCGTCACCGAGCTGCCCTATCAGGTGAATAAAAAGCAGCTCATAAAAAACATCGCCGACCAGGTCAAGGAAAAGAGACTGGAGGACATCTCCGATCTTCGCGACGAGTCCGACCGCAACGGCATGCGTATCGTTATCGAGCTCAAGCGCGACGCCAATCCTCAGGTGGTCCTCAACAAGCTGTATGCTCAGACCGCTCTGCAGACCTCCTTCTCCATCATCAACCTGGCGCTGGTGAATAACCAGACCCAGCCGAAGATTCTGTCTCTGCGGCACATCCTCGATGAGTACCTGACCTTCCAGGAGGAGGTCATCACCCGCCGGACGCAGTATGATCTGCGCAAAGCCCGGGAGCGCGCCCACCTGCTGGAAGGGCTGCTGATCGCTCAGGACAACATCGACGAGGTCATCCGCATCATCCGCTCCAGCTACGACGACGCGAAGGAACGTCTGATGGCGCGCTTTGGGCTCGACGACGTGCAGGCGCAGGCCATCCTGGAAATGCAACTGCGCCGGCTGCAGGGCCTTGACCGGGAAAAACTGCAGAGTGAGTACAACGAACTGCAGGAGAAAATCGCCTACTACCTCTCCCTTCTGGAAGATCCGGTCAAGCTGAAAGCCGTGCTCAAGGAAGAGCTGATCGCCGTCGGGGAGAAATACGGGGACGACCGCAAGACCGAGATCCAGGATCTGGAGGGCGAGATCGACGAGGAATCGCTGATCGCCGAGGAGCAGTGCGTCTTCACGCTCTCCCACAACGGATATATCAAGCGCACACCTTCCAGCGAGTACCGCGCTCAAGGGCGCGGCGGCACGGGCCTCAAGGGTATGGCGACCCGCGAGGAGGACTATGTGGAGGACATGTTTACCGCCTCCACCCACGACAATCTCCTGTTCTTCACCAGCGCGGGCCGGGTCTATATCCGTAAGGGATACCGCGTCCCGAAGGCGGACCGGACGGCCAAGGGGACCAATATCGTCAATCTTCTTCCGCTGGATCCGGGCGAGCGGGTCTCGGCGCTGCTGCGCGGGCGGGAGCTTTCCGAGGACCGCTACATCATGTTCTTCACGCGCAACGGCGTGGTCAAGCGCATGCGCCAGAGCGAGCTGCGCAATATCCGCTCCAACGGGATCCGGGCTCTGGAGATCCGGGAGGGAGACGCGCTGATCGCCGCCATCGACACGGACGGGGACGACGAGATGATGATGGTCACCCGTCTGGGCATGTCCGTACGCTTCAGCGAGAAGGACGTGCGGCCCATGGGCCGTACCGCGGCGGGCGTGCGGGGCATCCGTCTGCGCGAGGGCGACAGGGTCGTCGGCGCGCTGCGGGCCACAGCCGGGGCCGACGTGCTTCTTGTCAGTGAGAAGGGTCTCGGCAAACGCACGGATATCGGTGAATACACGATACAGAACCGCGGCGGTCTGGGTCTGAAGACCTATAAGGTCACCGACAGGACCGGCTGCCTGATAGGCGCGGTACGCGCCGAGGGAGACGAGGACCTGATGCTGATTAACAGCAACGGTACCATTATCCGTATGGCAGTCGCCGACATTTCCCGTCAGGGCCGCGCTACCCAGGGCGTCCGGCTGATGAAGGCCAAAAAGGACGAAGATACCGTAGACGTGGTGGCCATCGCCCTTGCCGAGCGCGAGGACGCCGGACTTCCGGAGGAAACGGAATGAAAACCGTGATCCTGTATACGGACGGAGCCTGCTCCGGAAACCCCGGACCCGGGGGCTGGGCGGGATCGCCGACGCGATCCCGAAGATGTCCCCGCTCGCTCCCGGCTGCGCCGGAACCGCTCGGGGATGACACGGCCGCCCGGCCCTCGGAGGATGATAAATGAAAACAGTGATCCTGTATACGGACGGAGCTTGCTCCGGAAACCCCGGACCCGGGGGCTGGGCGGCCATTCTTCGCTACGGACGGACGGTGAAGGAGCTGTCCGGAGGAGAGCGTGAGACCACCAATAACCGCATGGAGCTGCTGGGTGTGATCTCGGGACTGGAAGCGCTGAAGGAGCGCTGCGCCGTAGAGCTCTGGTCCGACAGCCAGTATGTGGTCAACGCCCTGAACAACGGCTGGCTCCGGGACTGGAAGCGCCGCGGCTGGAAGCGGCGCGACGGAGAACTGAAAAACCCCGAGCTCTGGCAGCGGCTGGACGAACTGCTCTCCCGCCACAGCGTGAGCGCGCACTGGGTCAAGGGACACGCCGACAACGAGTATAACAACCGCTGCGACGCCCTTGCCGTTGCGCAAAGGGACGCGCACGCCGGAAAGGACCCGGAGGCGCAGTGAAAAAAGATTTTTCCCGAAACGCCTTTTCCGTTTTCTTCAGCTATTACCGGCCGCATTGGAAGCTGTTCGCGCTGGATATACTGATGGCCGTCGTGGGGGTGGCGGCGGAGCTGGTCTTCCCCTATGCCACACGGCAGGCGCTTCATACGCTGCTGCCCGAACAGAAATACACGGCCTTTTTCACGGTAATGGCGATTCTGCTCGGGGCATATATCCTGCGCTCCCTGAGCGTGTACATCGTTACGGTGTTCGGCCACGATCTCGGTGTTCGGGTGGAAGCGGATATGCGCGCGGATGTTTTCCGCCATGTGCAGGATCTGTCCTTCTCGTTCTTTGACAGGCACCGCACCGGAAAGCTCATGAGCCGGATGACCACAGATCTCTTCGAGATCACGGAACTCGCACATCACGGGCCCGAGAACATGCTCCAGGCCTCCCTCACGCTGATCGGGGCGGTCGTCATTCTCACCACGATCCGGTGGGAGCTCGCCCTGGTGCTGGCGGTTATGCTGCCTGTGCTGCTCGTACTGGTGATTGCCCTTCGCAAAAAACTGCGCGCGTCCTCTCTGGCTGTCAAACAGGAAACGGCCGAGATCAACGCCGCCGTGGAAGGCGGAGTGTCCGGAGCCAGGACCGTGAAGGCCTTTGCCAACGAGAGCGTGGAGATGGATAAGTTCAACGAGTCCAACGAACGCTTCAAAAAAAGCAAACGGGTCTATTACCGCTGGTTCGGCCTGTTCAACGCGGTGACCGAGTTCACGGTGGCGTCCATGCAGGTGGCCGTTTTTGCCCTGGGCGGGTTTTATATCATGCGCGGGCGGATGGATCTGGCCGATCTGGTGGCGTTCTCGCTTTATGTTTCGATTTTCACCGCTCCGATCCGCAAGCTTATCAGCTTTGTCGAGCAGTTTGAGACCGGCGGGGCCGGGTTTGAGCGATTCCTTGAGATCATGCGCACTCCGGCCGCCGTGGAGGATCTGCCCGGAGCAGAGGAGCTTGAAGGGGTACGCGGAGAAGTCGAATACCGGGACGTAAGTTTTCATTACGACGGAGGCCCTGCCGTTATCGAACACGTGGATCTGCGCGCCGCGCCCGGAGAGACGCTGGCGCTGGTAGGCCCTTCGGGCAGCGGGAAGACGACGCTCAGTCAGCTCCTGCCCCGGTTTTACGACGTCACGGAAGGCGCCGTTCTTGTCGACGGCCGGGATATCCGTTCGGTGACGCAGGCGTCGCTCCGAAAGCACATCGGCATTATCCAGCAGGATGTGTTTCTGTTTGCCGATACCGTGCGGGAAAACATCCGCTACGGCAGACCCGACGCCACGGACGCCGAGGTCACGGAGGCGGCCCGCCGGGCCGCGATCCATGAGGAGATCCTTGCCATGCCGGAGGGATATTCCACCTTCGTGGGCGAGAGAGGCGTGATGCTCTCGGGCGGACAGAAACAGCGGATCGCCATTGCGCGGGTGTTTTTGAAAAATCCGCCCATCCTGGTGCTGGATGAGGCGACCTCGGCGCTCGACAGCGTCACCGAGGCGGCGATCCAGCGTTCTTTGGAGGAGCTGAGCGCCGGGCGGACCGTGATCGTCGTGGCGCACCGGCTCTCCACGATCCGCGGCGCGGACCACATCGCGGTCATTGAAAACGAGCGGGTGGCCGAATACGGCACCCATGAGGAGCTTCTCGCGCGCGGCGGTCTCTACGCGGAACTGTGGGACACGCAGAAACTGTCTTGAAATTTCGGAAATCAGCCTTTATAATACCAACATTCTTATGTTTGAGAGGATCGCCATGAAACGAACCAAGATCCGTGAGCTTTGGGCCGACGCCCCCGCCTTTGCCGGGCAGACCCTTACCGTGTGCGGCTGGGGCCGCACGATCCGGGATATGAAAAACTTCGGCTTCCTCGAGCTGAACGACGGCAGCGCCTTTAAAAGCCTGCAGGTCGTGCTGGCCCGGGAGGCCCTTCCCAATTACGACGAGATCGTCCGTCAGAACGTAGGCGCCGCGTTCATAGTCCGCGGCGAGCTGGTGCTCACGCCCGACGCGCCGCAGCCCTTCGAACTCAAAGCCTCCGAGATCGAAGTGGAGGGGGTGTCCGCCCCGGACTACCCTCTGCAGAAAAAACGCCATACCACCGAATACCTGCGTACGATCCAGCACCTTCGTCCCCGTACCAACATGTTTTCGGCGGCGTTCCGGGTCCGCAGCACGGCCGCGCAGGCCATCCACGATTTCTTCCAGAGCCGGGGCTTTGTCTACATCCATACGCCCATCATCACCGGCTCCGACGCCGAAGGCGCGGGCGAGATGTTCCAGGTGACTACTCTGGATATTGCCGATCCTCCGCGGCTTGAAGACGGCAGCGTGGACTTTTCGAAGGACTTTTTCGGCAAACGGACCAGCCTGACCGTATCCGGACAGCTGAACGCGGAAAACTTCGCCATGGCCTTCGGCGACGTGTACACCTTCGGCCCCACCTTCCGCGCGGAGAACTCCAACACCCAGCGTCATGCCGCCGAGTTCTGGATGATCGAGCCGGAAATGGCCTTCTGTGATCTGGAGGAGGATCTGGAGGTCATGGAGGCGATGGTCAAGTACATCATCGCCACCGTACTGGAAAAGTGCCCGCAGGAGATCGAATTTTTCAATAAATTCGTGGACAAGGGGCTGAAGGAACGCCTGGAGCATGTGCGTGACAGCGCTTTCGGCCGCGTGACCTACACCGAAGCCGTAGAACTGCTGCGCAAGAGCGGAAGGCAGTTCGACTACCCGGTCAGCTGGGGCATCGATCTGCAGACCGAGCACGAGCGGTATCTCACCGAGGAGATCTTCAAAAGGCCCATCTTCGTTACCGACTACCCCAAGGACATCAAGGCCTTTTACATGCGCCAGAACGACGACGGAAAGACCGTCGCGGCGGCGGACTGCCTGGTCCCCGGCATAGGCGAGATCATCGGCGGATCTCAGCGTGAGGAGCGGCTGGATGTGCTTGAGGCGCGTATCCGCGAGCTGGGCATGGACATGAAGGATTACTGGTGGTATCTGGATCTGCGCCGTTACGGCAGCTGCCGGCACGCCGGCTTCGGCCTGGGATTCGAGCGCATGGTCATGTACCTGACCGGCATCTCCAATATCCGCGATGTGGAGCTTCACCCCCGCACGGTGGGCAACGCGGAATTCTGAGAGAGATCCGAACATAAAGAAACACGGCAGAGAGTTGCTCTGCCGTGTTTCTTTATATGGTTTATTTAAAAACTCAGAACTTTACGCGCTCGGCGAGCCAGGCGGCAACGCCGTCGATGGGGACGCGGACCTGTTCCATGCTGTCCCGTTCCCGGATGGTCACGCAGCGGTCGGCGGGCGTCTTTTCGTCGCCCACGGTCTGGAAGTCCACGGTGATGCAGAAGGGCGTGCCGATCTCGTCCTCCCGGCGGTAGCGCTTGCCGATGGAGCCGGCGTCGTCGTAATCGACCATGAATTCCTTCTGAAGGTCGTGGTAGAGGTCCAGCGCCGGGCCGGCCAGCTTTTTGGAGAGAGGAAGGACGGCGGCCTTGAAGGGAGCCAGTGCCGGATGCAGTCTCAGCACGGTGCGCACGTCGTTCTTCGCCGGATCCACGACCTCCTCGTCGTAGGCGTCGCACAGGAACGCCAGAGTCACGCGCTCCACGCCCAGAGAAGGCTCGACCACATAGGGGATGTAGCGCAGGTTTTTCTCCTGGTCGTAGTAGGTCATGTCCTTGCCCGACACGGTCTGGTGCTGGGTCAGGTCATAGTCGGTACGGTCGGCGATGCCCCACAGCTCACCCCAGCCGAAGGGGAAGAGGTACTCAAAGTCGGTGGTGGCCTTGGAATAGAAGCTCAGCTCCTCGGGCTCATGGTCGCGCAGGCGCAGGAACTCGTCCTTCATGCCCAGGTCGGTGAGCCACTTGCGGCAGTAGGCGCGCCAGTAATCGAACCACTCCAGGTCGGTGTCCGGCTCACAGAAGAACTCCAGCTCCATCTGCTCGAACTCACGCACGCGGAAAATGAAGTTCTTGGGCGTGATCTCATTGCGGAAGCTCTTGCCGATCTGGCAGATCCCGAAGGGGATCTTGCGCCGGGTGGTGCGCTGAACGTTATTGAAGTTTACGAAAATACCCTGCGCGGTCTCCGGGCGCAGATATACCTCCGTGGTGTTGTCCTCGGTCACGCCGATGTGCGTCTTGAACATAAGGTTGAACTTGCGGATGCCGGTAAAGTCGGTCTTGCCGCAGCCGGGGCAGGGGATCTTTTTCTCGTTGATGAACTCCACCATGTCGTCGTTGGTCATGGCCTCCACCACGACGCCTTCTATGGGGTTCTCGCTGAGCCAGTCTTCTATGAGTTTATCGGCGCGGTGGCGCATTTTGCAGCCCTTGCAGTCGATGAGGGGGTCGTTGAAATTCACCACGTGGCCCGAGGCGACCCAAACCTGGCTGTTCATGAGGATCGCGCTGTCCAGGCCTACGTTATAGGGATTCTCCTGTACGAATTTCTTCCACCAGGCGCGCTTTACGTTGCTTTTCAGCTCCGCGCCGAGGGGACCGAAGTCCCAGCTGTTGGAAAGACCGCCGTAGATCTCGCTGGAGGGATATACATAGCCCCGGCCTTTGCAGAGATTCACGATCTTATCCATGGTCTTTTCGCTTGCGTTCATTGATGCTCTCCCTTTCTCCCGCGGCCGGCTGCCGCAGGCGATATTATGCGGTGTATTGTATCACGCCGATCCGAAACGGGCAAGAGAAAAAGCCCGCGCGCGAAGAAAAAACTCCCCGGCCGTCATCGCCGGGGAGTTTTTTTATGAGAGGGGGATCATTTATCCTTGTCTTCGATCAGGCCGTAACCGCCGTTGTTGCGGCGATAAACCACCGAGAAGGCGCCGCCCGCTTCGCTGTTGCGGAAGGCGTAAAACTCGTGGCCCAGAAGATTCATCTGCAGGACGGCTTCCTGAGGCGTCATGGGCTTGATCTCGAAGGTCTTGGTACGGACGATCGTCAGATCCTCTTCCGGCTCCTCGTCCGCGGCGGCCGCGGCGGGGGCGAAATCGTTCCAGTCAATGGGCCCGCTGCGCAGCTTTTTCTCCAGACGGGTCTTGTTCTTGCGGATCTGGCGCTCGATGGAGGCGACGGCGGAATCCACGCTGGCAAAGGGATCGCCGGTGGTCTCCTTGACGCGGTAGAACATGCCGTTGTTTTTGAGCGTGACCTCGGCGGTAAACCGGCCGCGTTCGCGGCTGAAGGTGACAAAGGCTTCACTCTCGCTGCGGAACAGGCGATCGATCTTGCCGACCTTTTTTTCAGCGTACAGACGCAGATCGTCGGTGAGGTCCATCTGCTTGGCAGTGACGGTGTACTTCATGACTGTCAGGCTCCTTTCTATTCGGGCCGGTCGTCCGAAGGGTCTGCCGGCCGGCCTCTTCGTATATTATATCATACCGCGAACCGGTTGAACAGACACGGCGCCATTATTTTTGTCCGGTTCCTGCGGCTCGGCGCTGGAAGAACTTCACGATCTCCACGATCGGGATCACAAGCGCGCCAAGGCCGATCGCGACGGCGTACTCGCGCAGCGTGACGGTGGTGAAGGAGAAGGCGGCCGCCATGGCGGGGATCTGGCAGACGCCCGTTGTCAGCAGCAGCGCCGCGCCTAGGGAGATCCACAGCGCCCAGTTTATGGTGCCGAGGGTAAAGATGCTGCCCCGCTGAGAGCGCATGTTGAAGCTGTGGAAGATCTCGGCCATGGACATGGTCAGGAAGGCCATCGTGGTGCCCGCGGCGCTGCGCATGGGGATCTCCCATACGCCCGACTCCATGAAGTGGCCCACAAAGAAGCTCAGCAGAGTCAGCGCGGATACCATCAGTCCCTGATAGGCGATATCCGCACCCATACCCCCGGCAAAGATACCCGCGGTGGCGCTGCGGGGCTTGCGGCGCATGATGTCCTTTTCTCCTTTTTCAAGACCCAGAGCCAGCGCCGGAAGGCTGTCCGTGACCAGGTTGATCCACAGAAGATGCACGGGCTCCAGAATCACAAAGCCCATCAGAGTGGCGGCAAAGATGCTGATGACCTCGCTCATGTTGGAACCGAGCAGGAACTGGATGGCCTTGCGGATATTGTCGTAGATCCGGCGGCCCTCCTCCACGGCCCCGACGATGGTGGCGAAGTTGTCGTCGGCCAGCACCATGTCGGCCACGTTCTTTGTCACATCCGTGCCCGTGATGCCCATACCCACGCCGATGTCGGCGGACTTGATCGAAGGAGCGTCGTTTACGCCGTCGCCGGTCATGGCGGTGACATATCCGGCTTTGCGCCATGCGTTGACGATGCGCGTCTTGTGCTCGGGCTGCACCCGGGCGTAAACGGAGATGTCCCGGTAGCAGCTTTCAAACTCCTCGTCGCTCATGGCGCCCAGCTCGGAGCCGGTGACGGCCCGCATCCCGTCGGTGAGGATGCCCAGATCCGTCGCGATGGCGACGGCGGTGTCGATATGGTCGCCGGTGATCATGATCGGGCGGATCCCGGCGGCACGGCACTGTTTGATCGCGTCGTAGACTTCCGGACGGCAGGGATCGATCATGCCTACAAATCCGATGAAGATCAGGTGCTGCTCGAGCGTTTCGGGCTCGTAGTTTTCCGGTTCGGCGTCCCAGGTGCGGAAAGCCGCGCCGAGCAGACGAAGAGCGCGGTCCGCGAACTCCTTGGTGCGGGCCATGACCATCTCTTTATACTCTTCGGTGATGGGCCGGATCTCTCCGCCCTGCCAGTAGCCGTCGCAGCGGTCGAGGAGGACCTCGCAGGCGCCCTTGGTATACTGGACGAGAGAGTTGCCGTCGCGGTGTACGGTGGACATCAGCTTGCGCATGGAGTCGAAAGGAGCTTCCTTGTACTCATGAAGATCGTGGGCGTGGTTGACCAGCGCCGCCTCGGTGGGCTCGCCCTCCGCCGTATGCATGCCCAGGGAGCGCTTGGCGTCGGAGCAAAGCGCCATGGCCCGGGCCAGAAGGACCGGATCGTCAGTCCAGGTGTCGGTGACGGTCATGCGGTTCTGCGTCAGGGTACCGGTCTTGTCCGTACAGATGATCTGCGCGCAGCCGAGCGTCTCCACGGCCGTCAGACGCCGGATGATGGCGTTGCGCCGGGACATGTTCGTCACGCCGATCGACAGTACGATCGTCACCACCGCGGCCAGGCCTTCGGGAATGGCGGCAACGGCCAGGGACACCGCGATCATAAACGAATGCAGGATCGTCTCAAAATCAAAGCCGCCCGCGCGGATGATCTGCACGCCGAAAATGACCGCGCAGATGCCCAGCACCAGCTTGGTGAGGACCTTGGACAGCTGGCTGAGCTTGATCTGAAGGGGCGTCTGACCGTCCTCTGCCCGGGTGAGCGCGTCTGCGATCTTGCCCATTTCCGTGGCCATGCCGGTATCGGTGATCACCGCGGTACCGCGGCCGTAGGCCACGCTCGAGCCCATGTATACCATGTTTTTCCGGTCGCCCAGAGGCACGTCCGCGACTGTCTCGCGCAGCTCGATCAGGTCGATGAACTTGCTGACCGGCACGCTTTCTCCGGTGAGAGCGGCCTCCTCGATCTTCAGACTGGCGCTGTCGATCAGGCGTCCGTCGGCGGGGATCGCGTCGCCGGCCTCCAGCATCACCACGTCGCCCGGCACCAGCTCTTCGCTGTGGATCACGCACATTTTCCCGTCGCGAAGCACCTTGCTGGTGGCGGCGGACATCTGCTGCAGGGCTTCGATGGCCGCTTCCGCTTTGCTCTCCTGGTAGACGCCGAGCACGGCGTTGATGATGACCACCGAGAGAATGATGATCACATCCGCGAAGCTCTCGCCCTCCACCACGGCCAGCACTCCGCTGATGGCCGCGGCCGCCAGAAGAATGATGATCATTGGATCGGCCAGCTGCGCGAGAAAACGCTTCCAGACGGGGACCTTTTTGCCCTCGGCCAGCTTGTTCCTGCCGTACTTTTCCAGACGCGCGGCTGCCTCGGCGGAGGTCAGGCCCTCGCTCCGGCTCTCTACCGCGTCCAGAACGGTACGGACATCTTCGCAGTAGTATTTCAATTCGCTTCCCTCCCTGAATGAATGCGTGTCGGTATAAAAAGACCCACGGGCAGCGTAACGGCTGCCCATGGGTCTGGTCATTTGATGCAAACCAGGCGGAGATCCGCCAGTGCTGTTGATTTGCAGCCGCTGCCGCGGCCGATTACTCCCCCATGGAGCGACTGCATTGTATCTTAGTTTTCCCGCGGTGTCAAGGAAAACGTCGCCGGCGGCGGTTACAGGAAGCAGCGGACCGCCAGCATCACGCCGATCGCCAGCACGAGCATCTCGGCGGCTGCGGCGAACATCATTTTCTGGGCGCGGCGGATGTCCTCGGGCTCGATGCGGCGCAGCTCGTCGCCGATGTAGGGCTTGTCCAGCGTTTTTCCGAAATAGACGGCCGGACCGGCCAGCCGGAGGCCCAGCGCGCCGGCCACGGCGCTCTCGGTCTGGGCGGAGTTGGGACTGGCATGGTTGTGCCGGTCTCTTTTCCAGATGCGCAGGGCGTTTTTGGCGTCGAAGCCGCACAGCTTTGCCGCGAGGATCAGCTCAAGAGCCGCCAGCCGGGCGGGGATGTAGTTGACAAAGTCGTCGAACTTCGCGGCGGCTCGCCCGAATTCGATATAGCGGGTGTTTTTGTAGCCGATCATGGAATCCATCGTGTTGACGGCCTTGTAGAAGCAGCCCAGCACCGGACCGCCGAGGGCAAGGTAGAACAAAGGCGCGATAACGCCGTCGGAGGTGTTCTCGGCAACGGTCTCCACCGCGGCGCGCGCCACGCCCTCCTCGTCCAGGGCGTCGGTGTCGCGGCCCACGATACGCGCGACCATTTTGCGCGCCTTTTCCAGATCGTGCTCCTCCAGCGGTACGCGCACCAGATCGCTCTGATCCCGCAGGCTCTTGGCCGCCAGGCACTGCCAGCACAGCACTCCGCCCCACAGCGCATAGAGCAGCGGATGGAAGAATCTCCAGAGCAGCCAGAGCACCAGAGCGGGGATCCCGGTGCAGATCACGAGAGTGATGACAACAAGGACGCCGCCCCAGAACACCCTGTGATAACGGCTTTTTTTATACAGCGCTTCGTCAAGAAGCTGGATGACGAAGCCGAAGATCTGAACCATATGGATCAGTCTCTCGGGATCGCCTGCCACCAGGTCCATGACTACTCCGATCAGCAGAGCCACGATATTCCAGAAGATCCAGTCTTTCACTGCCGTCTCCTCCTGCAGGATGTGTCCGTCACCGGACAAAATAAAGGTTCAGATCCACGTCGCCGTCGATACCGTCGACCGTTCCGGTTTCGGAATACTGCCACATGTCGAAATCAAAGGCGATCCTCGGCCTGTCCTCATACTCCGCGTACCAGAAGCCGTAATCGGCCAGGTTGCGCAGAATATACTTGCGGTAGCCCAGATACCGGGTGAAATAAAGCATGGGCTCGTAGCCCGCGTCCCTGACCGGACCGCAGAAGGCCCGGACGGCCTCGCAAAGGGTCCGGCGATCGACGGTATAGGTCCTCGCGTCGCTTCCGCCCACGATCTCCCAGTCGAACACCACCGGCATGGTGATCTCATAGGGCCGGATCTGCTCGAGTACGAAGGCGGCTTCCTCGGCGGCCTCTCCGGCGTCGAGCGCCTGAGAAAAGAAATAAACGCCGACCTTAAGCCCTGCGTTCAGGGCGCCGCGAATGTTCTTCTCAAAATAATCGTCCGTATAAATCCCGCCGGCAGTGGAGCCGCGATAGCCCACGCGGATCATGGCGAAATCCACTCCGTCGGCGGCGACCTTGCGCCAGTCGATGTCGTACTGATGCTCGGAAACGTCGATGCCCGAGAGAGTGCTCGCAGCCCCGGTGTAGCGCATGCGGCCGCGGCTGTCCGCCGAGAAGAGGTCCGGTTCCCAGCTGAGCATGGGAAAACCGTCGCGGCGAAGCAGCCGGCGCGCGGTCAGCTGAGCCGAGACATCAGCCGGTACCTGAGACGCGGCGTCGGGCGTGGGCTCCGGAGCGGGGGAGGGCTCCGGCTCGGAGAGCGTCTCCGCTCCGCTTCCCTCCGCCACGGCGGGTTCTCCTGCCGGGGCGGGCTCCTCCGCCGGCTCCGGGGAGCGCGCGAGAGAGGCGATAAGGATCACAATAAAAAGCAGGACGGCGCCGCCCGCGATCAGAAAGCGGAGCTTCCTTTCGGGAAGGGGAGCGCGGCGCCCGCTTCGCTTTGAAGTCGGATTGTCCATGGCAGAATCCTGTCCGGCGGGTACCGCCGTTTCGGGAAAAGGGCCGGATAATTCCGGCCCGTGTATGATGGATCAGACCGCGCGGAGCTTATTCCGCGGCGATCATATAGTAGTAGACGGGCTGGCCGCCGTCGACCACGGAGATGTCCGCGTCGGGGAAGGCTTCACTCAGGCAGGCTTTGGCGTCCTGAGAGTCTTCAAAGGTAACGTCGGCGCCGTAATAAACAGTAAGGAACTCGGGCTCCAGCTCGGCCAAAGCGCGGTTCAGATCGGCGAACACCGCGTCCACATCGGGGTAGCTGCCCAGAAGGCGGCCGTCCAGCAGTGCCAGATGCTCCCCGGCGCGAATGGTCTGCCCGTCATATTCGGAATCGCGGGCAGCGTAGGTGATCAGAGCCGTATGGACATGCTCCGAGGTCTCGCGGAAAGCCTCCTCCAGCTCATCGGGGCTCCGGTCCGGCTCCATATAGGCCAGGGCGGAAACTCCCTGAGGCACCGTGGTGGTGGGCACCACGCGGACCTTTTTCTCTGTCAGAGGGACGCACTGTTCGGCGGCCATGATGATGTTCTTGTTGTTCGGGAAAACAAAAACGGTGTCGGCCGGCGTGCGGTTCACCTCGGTGAGGATATCCTCAGTGGAGGGGTTCATGGTCTGGCCGCCGGTGACGACCCGGTCCGCACCCAGCGAGAGAAACAGATCCCGCATGCCGCTGCCGGCGCAGACGGCCACAAAGCCCACTTCCTTTTCGGCCGGGGCGAATTCGGGCTCGGCGGGCTCTTCCGGCGCGGGCTTTTCCGCGTCGGCCATCTGCGTGTGCTGGTTGCGCATGTTTTCGATCTTGACGGTCTGCAGCGAGCCGTAGCGCAGCGCCTCGGTCAGCGCCCGTCCGGGGGCGTCGGTGTGGACGTGGACCTTGATGATGTCGTCGTCCTCCACCAGCACCAGGGAATCGCCGATGCTGTTGAGGAATGTGCGCAGCAGCTCGGGGGAGCGCTCCCTCTCCCGCGCGACGATGAACTCCGTGCAGTACGTGAAGACGATGTCCTTGTCGTCGATTTTGTCGAAGTCCGCTTTTTCCTTCGTCTCGGCGGCAGGCGCTTTGGCCGTGAAGGTGCCGTTCAGGCACTGCAGCATGGCGGTCAGGATCCAGACATAGCCCTGTCCGCCCGCGTCCACCACGCCGGCCTTTTTCAGCACGGGATTCATCTCCACGGTCTGGGCAAGGGTTTCCCGCGCCGTTTCCAGCGCGCCGGAAAGGAGGTCTTCGATATCCGCCACACCGCCCTTGACAAGGGTGGCGGCGGTCTCTGCGGCCCGGCGGGAAACGGTGAGCACCGTCCCCTCCGCGGGCTTCATTACGGCTTTGTACGCGGCGTCCACGCCGTCGCTCATGGCCTTGGACCATTCGGCGGCGGTGCAGTCCGTCTTGCCCTTAAGGCTCTTTGCCATGCCGCGGAACAGCAGCGACATGATCACGCCGGAGTTGCCCCGGGCGCCGCGCAGCAGCGCGGAGGCGGCCTTGTTGGCCGCCTCTCCCACAGCGGGAGGGGCGTTCTCGCGCAGCGCCTGGGCCGCGGCGGCCATGGTCATGGACATATTGGTCCCGGTGTCGCCGTCGGGCACCGGAAATACATTTAAATCATTAAGCTGCTGGCGGTGTTCGTCCAGCACGGCCGAGCAGCAGAGGATCATCTCCGCAAACTCCCGGCCTCCGATCGTTTTTCTCACAGTATGGCGTCCTCCTTGGGCTGGGCCCAGGTAATCATTGGGGCGGTCTGTCCCGAGCGGTGATCAGTCCAGGATCATGGAGTCGATGTAAACGTTGACCTGCCGGACCGGTATGTCGGCCGCGGAGGAGACCTTGTAGCTGACCTCGTTCATGATGCTTCGGGACAGCGCGGCAAGGTTGACGCCGTGGTCCACGACGATATGCAGCTCGATGGTGATGCTGCCGTCGTCGTTGGGTATGACGGAGACGCCCTTGGTCATGGATTCCCGGCGCAGCAGCTGAACAAGCCCGTTTTCCTTCGCACGGCCGGCCATGCCCTTTACGCCGAAGCACCGGGTGGCGGCGTCGCCGGCCAGCCACGTGATGACGTCGGTGCTGATGCAGATGGAGCCTCTCTCGTTGTCGAGCTGTATCATGTCAGCGCTTCCTTTCCGCAGATAGTCAAGATATTATAGTACACTTTCCCCAAAAGCACAAGGTTTATCTTTGCCGTCGTCCGGAGCGTCCGCTGCCGGGCCGGGGAGCGCCTGCCTGCCCATGCTCCGCAAGGCGGCCGGGGAGGAGTCCGCGCCGCTTCTGCGCCTCGTTGAGCGGGTCTCGGCGGTCAACCGGAAGGACCCCGATGAGGATCTGATAAGGTCGGCGGCGAAGACGCTCCGGTAATACACAGGTTCTGTACCCGTCCCGCGGACCGCGGGACGGGTATTTTCCCTGCATCCTTGGCAATTTCTCTACAAATAGTAGGAAAAGTTACCTTTACTTTATATGCTTTTCATGGTAAAATAACTCGGATTGTAAAATCATGCCCTTTGGAGAGAATCCGGGGGAAAAATATGAAACAGGAGATGAACCGAATGGCAAGAAAACTCAAATCCATGGACGGCAACACCGCTGCGGCGCATGTCGCCTATGCCTACACTGAGGTCGCAGCCATCTATCCCATCACTCCTTCGAGCCCCATGGCCGACTATGTCGATCAGTGGGCTGCCGAAGGCCGCAAGAACGTGTTCGGAACCACGGTCAAGGTCGCGGAGATGGAGTCCGAAGCCGGCGCCGCCGGCGCGGTCCACGGCTCGCTGAACGCGGGCGCTCTCACCGCCACCTACACTGCATCCCAGGGCCTGCTGCTGATGATCCCCAACATGTACAAGATCGCCGGCGAGCTTCTTCCGGGCGTGTTCCACGTGTCCGCCCGCACCCTGGCCTCCCACGCGCTGAGCATTTTCGGTGACCATCAGGACGTTTACGCCTGCCGCCAGACCGGCTTTGCCATGCTGGCCGAGACCAACATCCAGGAGATCATGGACCTGAGCCCCGTGGCGCATCTGTCCGCCATCCAGGGCCGCGTCCCCTTCCTGAACTTCTTTGACGGCTTCCGTACCTCCCACGAGATCCAGAAGATCGAGGTCTGGGATTACGACGATCTGGCCGACATGCTCGACAAGGACGCCGTAGCCGCGTTCCGCGCCCGCGCGCTCAGCCCCGAGCACCCCGTGATGCGCGGCTCCCACGAGAACGGCGACATCTATTTCCAGAACCGCGAAGCTTCCAACAAGTATTATGACGCGCTGCCCGAGATCGTTGAGGCGAACATGGCCAAGGTCAACGCCAAGCTCGGCACGGATTATCAGCTGTTCAACTACTACGGCGCGCCCGATGCCGACCGCGTGATCGTGGCCATGGGCAGCATCTGCGACGTGGCCGAGGAGGTCATCGACTACCTGACCGCCCAGGGCGAAAAGGTCGGCCTCGTCAAGGTCCGCCTGTACCGTCCGTTCCGCGCCGACAAGCTCGTCGCCGCCATCCCCGAGACCGCGAAGAAGATCGCGGTGCTCGACCGCACCAAGGAGCCCGGCGCCCAGGGCGAGCCCCTGTTCATGGACGTGGTCACCGCTTTCGCGACCCAGGGCCGGCAGGCGAAGATCGTCGGCGGCCGCTACGGACTGAGCTCCAAGGACACTCCGCCCGCTTCCGTCTTCGCCGTGTACGACGAGCTGAAGAAGGACGAGCCCAGGGCCCAGTTCACCATCGGCATCGTGGACGACGTCACCTTCCTCTCCCTGCCCGAGAAGTCCCGTGAGGAGACCCCCAACACTGCCGCGGAAGGCACCATCGAGTGCAAGTTCTGGGGTCTGGGCGGCGACGGCACCGTGGGCGCCAACAAGAACTCCACCAAGATCATCGGCGACCACACCGACAAGTTCATCCAGTCTTACTTCCAGTACGACTCCAAGAAGACCGGCGGCGTCACCATCAGCCATCTGCGCTTCGGCGACAAGCCCATCAAGAGCCCGTACTACATCAGCAAGGCCGATTTCGTGGCCTGCCACAACCCGTCCTACATCACCAAGGACTTCCCCATCGTGCAGGACGTCAAGCCCGGCGGCATCTTCCTGATCAACTGCCAGTGGGATCTTGAGCAGCTTGAGCACCACCTGTCCGCCTCGGCAAAGCGCTACATCGCCAGAAACAACATCCAGCTCTATACCATCGACGCCATCGACCTGGCGCTGAAGGTGGGCATGGGCAAGCGCACCAACACGATCCTTCAGGCCGCCTTCTTCGCCCTGGCGAAGGTGCTGCCCGCTGAGGACGCCATCCGGTATATGAAGGAAGCGGCCGAGCATTCCTACCTGAAGAAAGGCCGCGACGTCGTTGAGAAGAACTGGGCCGCCATCGACGCGGGCGCCCAGGCCCTTGTCAAGATCGACGTGCCCGCCTCCTGGGCCGACGCCGAGGGCAAGGCCGAGCCCGAGAAGCTGGAAGGCTTCGAGAAGACCGTGAAGATGGTCCGCACCGTTCTGGATCCCGTGGGCCGCATGGACGGCGATTCCCTGCCGGTCAGCGCCTTCGTCGATCATGCCGACGGCACCTTCGAGCTGGGCGCCTCCGCCTACGAGAAGCGCGGCGTATCCGTCACCGTTCCCGTCTGGAATGCCGAGACCTGCGCCCAGTGCAACCAGTGCGCCTTCGTCTGCCCGCACGCCACGATCCGCCCGTTCCTGCTGGATGAAGCCGAGGCCGCCGCGGCCCCCGCGGGCGCCAAGCTGGTCGATCACAAGCAGAGCAAGGGCAAGTACAAATACGCCATCGCCATCAGCCCGCTGGACTGCATGGGCTGCTCGGTGTGCGTGGGCGTCTGCCCGACCAAGAGCCTGACCATGACAAGCCTGGAGAGCCAGCTGGCCGAACAGCCGGTGTTCAACTACATGGTCGACAAGGTCGCCGTCAAGGAAGACATCGCCGGCCCCGACAATGTGATCAAGTCCCAGTTCCTCAAGCCCTATCTGGAGTTCTCCGGCTCCTGCGCCGGCTGCGCCGAAACCAGCTACGCGCGCCTCGTGACTCAGCTCTTCGGCGACCATATGTTCGTATCCAACGCCACGGGCTGCTCCTCCATCTGGGGCGGACCGGCCGCTACCTCTCCCTACACCAAGAACAAGAACGGCAAGGGCGTTGCCTGGGCCAACAGCCTCTTTGAGGACAACGCCGAGAACGGCTTCGGCATCTATCTGGGCCAGAAGGTCATCCGCGACGCGCTCAAGGCCAAGACCGAGCGCCTGCTCGAGTCCAACGCCTGCGCCGATCTGAAGGCCGCCGCCCAGAAGTGGCTGGAGACCTATGACGACGGCGACGCAAACCAGGCCGCCACCGAGGCCTACATCGCCGAGCTGGAAGAGGACGTGGGCACCATCGACAGCTGCCTGGCCTTCTACCACAGTGATTTTGCCAAGAACATCTTCGGCGACGCTCTGCCCGAGCGCATCGCCGCTGCCGAGGCCGCCAAGGCCGCCGGCGAGAAGGTTTGCCTGTGCGACGCCTGCCAGCTTGGCGCGCAGATCCTCGCCCAGAAGGATTACCTGAACAAGAAGTCCGTGTGGATCTTCGGCGGCGACGGCTGGGCCTACGACATCGGCTTCGGCGGCCTGGACCACGTGCTGGCCTCCGGCGAGGATGTCAACGTGTTCGTGTTCAACACCGAGGTCTACTCCAACACCGGCGGACAGGCCTCCAAGGCCTCCAACATCGGCCAGGTGGCGCAGTTCGCCGCGGCCGGCAAGGAGACCAAGAGCAAGTCCCTGGCCGAGATCGCCATGACTTACGGCTACGTCTATGTGGCGCAGGTCGCCATGGGCGCCAATATGAACCAGACCCTCAAGGCCATCCGCGAGGCCGAGGCCTGGCACGGCCCGTCCCTGATCATCGGCTACGCCCCCTGCGAGATGCACTCCATCAAGGGCGGCATGGCCAACTGCCAGAGCGAGATGAAGAAGGCCGTCGACTGCGGCTACTGGAACCTGTTCCGGTTCAACCCGGCCGCCGAGAAGCCCTTCACCCTCGACAGCAAGGAGCCCAAGGACGGCTACCAGGAATTCCTGGCCAACGAAGCCCGCTATGCCCGGCTGGCCACCTCCTTCCCCGAGAGGGCGAAGGACCTGTTCGCGAAGAACGAGGCCAACGCCAGGGAGCGCTTCGCTCACCTGCAGAAGCTCAAGGCCCTCTACGAATAAGCGACACCCCAACGGATACGACGCCCCGGCCGTTCAGGCCGGGGCGTTTTTCTGCGCCGAAAAAAAGGTGCCGCGCGCGGGATTTCTTTGTGCGCCCGTCACCTTATCCTCCCGCCTCGGGTACGGTACAATCAAATGGAAGACGACAGGATCACGAGAAAAAGCAATGTACCGAAAAAGAGGAGGAGAATCATGACACCCGAAGAAAAATACGCGCAGAAGCTCAAACGCATCAACGAGACCATCGCGCTCACCGAGCCCGATATGGTGCCCCTGATCCCCATCGTTCAGTGCTTCCCCTATCTTCAGGCGGGCTACACGATGGCCGACATCCTGTATGACACCGAGGTGAAGAAGGCCCGCGAGAGTATCTTCAAATACCTCAACGACTACGATCCCGACGCGCTGATGGGCCACTCCTACGTCAACATCGGCCAGGGACCGCAGATGGAGCTGTCCAATCCCAAGACCATGCGCTGGGCCGGAATGCCCGGCGACGTCATCGACAAAAACTCGATCCATCAGTTCATCGAGTTCCCAATCCTGGAGGAGGGCGAGTTCGAGAGGTTTTTCTCCGACCGGAGCGGATGGACCATGAACGTGGGCTTCCCGAAGACCACGGGACTTCTCGAGCCCTTTGCCGGCTTCAACGCTGCCAATATGGGCGTCTACGGCAGCCAGGGGCAGGTGGCCGCGGTCTTCAGCACGCCGGAGTTCAGGAAGATGATCGAGACTCTCTGGAAGATCAACGACATGGCCAACGATCTGAGCCCCCGGATGCGTCAGCTGGACGTGGATGTTGAGGCCGCGGGCTGGCCGATCCTGGCTACCGGTTTCGCGGGCGTGCCCTTTGACGGCTACAGCGACTTCCTGCGCGGTACGCTGGACGCGTGCGCCGACCTTTACGAGCGGCCCGAACAGGTCATGGCCTATTGCGAGGAGCAGCTCGCCGGCACCCTGCAGATGATCAAGTTCCAGGGCATGGTCATGCCCGGAAAGCATGTTTTCATGGCGCTGCACAAGGGTATGGACGGATTCATGAGCGACGAACACTACCGCGAGTTCTACTGGAACCATCTGCAGATCATCATCAACGCCATCATCGACGCCGGCATGGTGCCCTACATCTACACCGAGGGCAAGTACGATACCCGCCTCGAGTGCCTGAAGGAGGTCCCGAAGGGAAAGGTCATTTACCATTTCGAGGATGTGAACATGGCCGAGGCCAAGCGCGTGCTCGGCGGCACGGCCACCATCTCCGGCGGCTTCCCGGTCTATCTGCTCGACTACGGCACAAAAGAGCAGGTGATCGACGAGTGCAAGCGGCTGATCGACGTCTGCGCGCCGGGCGGAGGCTTCATATTCGAGACCTCCTGCGGCATGGATCTGGCGAAAAAGGAAAATGTGGAGGCCATGGTGGACACCGTGCGCACCTACGGCAAGCGCTGATATGATGCGCGCAGCCCAAACCGGTCCAAACACAGATCCGTCGGCATTCTGTGCATAAGGAACAATAATTGTGGGGTTTGCGAACGCAAACCTCACAATTATTAGCAAAAAGCAACCGATTTTCTTTGTGCGTCGGACACATATTATTCACACAATCGTATTTGATATACTTATACAGCAGGAATGGTGCCCTGCCATTCCTGCTATTTTGTTTGGAGAAATCTGATAAGGAGGGAAATCCATGCCAGAAGTAACCGCAACCAAAAAACAGATCTGGACGATGGGTTCGTACTCGCTGCTGACTTTGTCCATCATGGTCGGCTTCATGTACCTGAACCAGTTCGCCACGTCCGTCCTGGAAGTCCCGACGGCCGCCCTGGCCACCGCGATGCTGATCGGCAAGACGATCGACTTTATCGTGTCGGTCTTCTGCGGCGCCATCATTGAGAAGGTCAAGCTCGGCAACAAGGGCAAGAACCAGGAATGGATGAGCAAGGGCCGCTGGATCCTGGCCATCGTCATCATGCTCGAGGTGTTCCCCACCTCCGGCCCCGTGTGGATGCGTCTGCTCGTCATGACCGCCGCCTACGCCGTGCTCAACTCCCTGATGAACCTGATCCAGACCGCCTACTACGGCATCAGCGCCGCCGTCGCCGGCCCGAACCCGTCCAACCGTCAGGCGTTCAACATCAACATGAGCCGTCAGGCCACCGTCATCACGCTGATCACCTCTACCATCCCCACGCTGGTCACCGTGCTTGACTTCGGCAAGTGGAACTACTTTGTGGTCGCCACCGCGTTCATGATCCCGATGCCCTTCGCGCTGGGCGCCATCGCCAAACTGGCGGACGGCAAGGACGCGCCCGTGGGCGCCGCCGGTGCCGCGCATCAGGTCAGCGCCGTCGACATGTTCAAGTCCCTGGGCGAGAACAAGTACCTGCTGGTGCTGTTCCTCTGCCACACCATCCAGTACATCGGCCAGTTCATCTTCCAGGGGCTCGCCGCCTACTACTGGATGTTCGTGGTCGGCAACTTCTCCCTGATGACCGTCGCCAACCTGGTCGCCGCCGTGACCTCCTTCGTCGCCGCGATGATCATGCCGCCCATCGGCCAGAAGCTCGGCAAGAAGAAGGCCATTTCCATCGGCTACTTCCTGCTGCCCGTCGTGAACTTCTGCATGGGCTACTTCGGCCGCTTCGGCTACATCTACATGATCGCGATCCAGTCTCTGAACACCTTCGCGATGTACACCTACACTCCGTTCGTCATGCTGATGTACATGGACGCCGCCGAGTGGTACTTCAACAAGTCCGGCAAGGACACCCGCGGCATCGTGATGGGCCTGGCCACGCCTCCGATGAAGATCGGCATGGCGCTGGGCGGAACCATCGGCCTGATGCTCCTGTCCAACACCGGCTTCGACACCCCGGGTGTGGCCGGCTCCGCGGAGTGGATCCCCAAGTTCATGACCATCACCTACTGGGTGCCCGCCTGCTTCTACCTGGTCATGGCGATCCTGTTCGTGCTGCTGTACCGGCTGTCCGATGAGGAAGCCGCCCGCTGCGCGCAGGAGAACTACGCCAAGTTCATGGCCTCCCAGCAGGAAGCTCCTAAGGAATAAGCTCCCGCGAGGGAAAAAGCATAATTCCAAGCCTGACCAAGGGCGCCCGGCGGAGTTCCGCCGGGCGTTCTTCAGCAAATCGATCCCAAATACAAAGGCATCCGCAGTTCATGACAGAACGGCGAATGCCTTTGACTTATCTCGGGATTGATTATAGAATACCTTCCAGAAGTATCTTCAGGCCGATCGCGATCAGCACCGTTCCTCCGGCGATCCCGGCTTTCCGGGGATGCAGGTTGGAAAACCGGCTGCCCAGGAACGCCGCCGCGAGCGTCAGAAGGAAAGTCGTGCATCCGATCACGGCGCAGGACAGCCACAGACCCGGCGACGGCGGGGAGAAGGCGAAAGATACGCCCACGGCCATGGCGTCGATACTCGTGGCCACGGCCAAAGCGAAGAGCCGCGCCGCGCCGAGGGTATCGGCGCCGGCCTCCTCCGCGCCGGGCTTCACGGCATCCAGGATCATTTTCCCGCCGACGAAAGCCAGCAGGCCGAAGCTGATCCAAGGCCCGAACCGAACCATATGGGAGGAGATCGTGCCGGCCAGCAGAGCCCCCAGCAGCGGCATCAGAAACTGAAAGGCGCCGAACCATACGGCCGAGCGGAGAGCGTCCGCGTTTCTAAACGGCCGGACGGTCACCGTGTTGGCAACCGTAACGGCGAACGCGTCCATGGAAAGGGAGATCCCTATGAGCAAAACGGATAGCATCCTGACCTCCTGCAGAGAAAAATATATGCACGCCGCCCTGGAACTGGCGAGAGAAGCCGCCGCCGGGGGAGAGATCCCTGTGGGGTGTGTGATCGTCGGCGCGGGTGGGGAGATCCTGGGGACCGGACGGAACCGGCGGGAGACGGATCATGACGCTACGGCGCATGCCGAGATGGAAGCGATCCGCGAGGCGTGCCGAAAAAGGGGAGACTGGCGTCTGGAAAACTGTACGCTCTATGTTACGCTTGAGCCCTGTCCCATGTGCGCCGGCGCGATCATGAACGCCCGCGTATCCGCGGTGGTGTACGGAGCGCGGGAGGAACGCAGCGGTTCCTGCGGCAGCGTGATCGACCTGTTCAGTGAAAACTACGGCTTTCACCCCAAGGTATACGGCGGGGTCCTGAAAGAGGAATGTGCCGCCGTGCTCAGGGCGTTTTTTGACCGCCTTCGGGACGGAAGCTGACGGTAAAGAAGAACGGGAGGGAAGCCTCCCGTTTGGTTTTTAACGAGGTCAGCCTTTGATGGATCCGTCGGGGTTGAACAGCGGCAGCGGCGCCAGCACGGTGAGGTCCGGGCGGTTGGCCGCGTCGCCCTCCGCCAGTACGGCAGCCTTGGCCACGATGATCCCGCCGGCCCGGTTTACCAGCTCCTCCGTGGCGCGAAGGCTTTCGCCGGTGGAGATCACGTCGTCCAGGATCAGCACGCGTTTGCCGCGGATCTTCTCGGCATCGGCGGTGTCGATGATCAGCGTCTGCTCACCGGCGGTGGTGATGGACTGCACGCGCACCTCAAAAACGCCGGTCATATAGGCCTTAGCCTTCTTGCGGGCGATCAAATAGTTGATGCCGCTCTGACGGCTCATTTCATAGGCCAGCGGAATGGACTTGGCCTCGGGAGCGACGATGTAATCGAATTCGGGAACGCGCTTGAGCAGCTCGGCGGCGGCGTGCACGGTCAGCTCCACGTCTCCGAACATGACGAACGCGCCGATGTACAGGTCGTCGGTAACCGGGCACAGAGGCAGCTGCCGCTTCATTCCGGCAATATCGATCTCATAAGTCATGACGATGATCCTCCTGTATGATTATGTTTTTGAATTTCAGATATCCAGGCCCGTCAGATACCGGCGGGCCATGTCAAAGGCATTGTGAGCGGCGACGGTGCGGATCCGCTCGCGGTCGGAGTTCTTCCCCAGCTGAAGCCTGCGGACAAAGCATTCGCCTTTGGCGGCGAGCGCGACATATACAAGCCCCACATCGTCCCCGTCGGGGCCGGCCCAGCCGGTGATGCCCACGCCCAGGTCACTTCCCAGGATCTTGCGCACCCGCTTGGCCATTCTGCGGGCCACCGCGGCGCTGACTACGCCGTGTCTGTCGATGAATTTCTGCTCCATACCCAAAAGACGGCACTTGGCGTCCTCGGTGTAGACGGTGACACCTCCGCGGAAAACGGCCGAGGCGCCGGGGATAGCGGTGAGCCGCTGCGCGACCATACCGCCCGTGCAGCTCTCGGCGGCGGCTATGGTCATGTTCCGGCCGACAAGCAGCTCCAGCACGCGGTCCTCAAGGCTGTTCGAGTCAATGCCGTATACGGTATCGCCCATACGGCGGCAGACCTCTTCCACCACCGGGGCCATCATCGCCTCGCATTCGTCGGCGTCGGCGGCCTTGGCGGTGACGCGTACCAGGCATTCACCCGTTTTGGCGTAGGGGGCGACGGTGGGATTGGCTCCGTCCATCAGGTCGCGGAGCTGTTCCTCCATGGCGCTTTCGCCTATGCCGAACATGCGGACCATGTGGGAGCGGATCGTTTCACCCGATAGTTCGGCAAGCAGCGGCATCAGGTGATTGCGCAGCATGGCGCGGCATTCTCTCGGCGGGCCGGGCAGCATGGCCACCGTCACGCCCCCGCTTTCAAACAGGCAGCCCGGCGCGGTGCCGCAGTCGTTGGGGAGAATGGTGCAGCCCTCCGGCAGCCACGCCTGACGGAGATTGTTCTCGGTAAAGGCGCGGCCCTGAGCGGCGAACCATCCGCGGATGGTATCGGCGGCTTCTTCGTCAAAGTAGAGCTCCCGCCCGAAGGCGCGGGCCAGCGTCTGTTTGGTCAGGTCGTCGCAGGTGGGCCCCAGACCGCCGGTAGTGACGATCAGGTCGGCCCGGGTTCTGGCACGGTACAGGCATTCTGTCAGCCGCGCGGGGTTGTCGCCCACCACGGTATGCCAGAAGACATTGATCCCCAGCTCTGACAACGCCAAAGAGACGTCGCTGGCGTCGGTGTTGACAGAGGTACCGAGCAGAAGCTCGGTTCCGACGGATACGATCTCAGCGTTCATGTTTCTCACACATCCTCTCCGGGCTCGATGCGCACGCGTTCGATGCCGTCGAGCGCCTCGCGTACGAGCTCTTCGATATTCAGTACGGACTCCGCCTCTTCCACAGCCTCCACGCGGGGCTTGGTGCGGGGGTGCCGTGGCGTGAATACGGTGCAGCAATCCTCATAGGGCAGCGTGCTCAGTTCAAAGGTTCCGATCTTCCGCGCCAGACGGACGATCTCCTCCTTGTCAAAGCCGATCAGCGGCCGGAGGACCGGGAGCCGGGTCACGGCCTCGGTGCAGCCCAAAGCCTCCATGGTCTGGCTGGCCACCTGCCCGAGATTTTCTCCGGTGACCAGGGCCTTGGCTCCGTTGCGGTCCGCCACGCCCTGGGCGATGCGCATCATGAACCGGCGCATGATCAGCGTGAAATACTCCTCGGGGCATTTGTCCCGGATCTCGGTCTGGATCCGGGTGAACGGCACGATCTCTACGGTCATGCGCCCGCAGTAGCCTGTCAGCACCTTTGTAAGATCCAACACCTTCTGCTTGGCAAGCTCGGAGGTATAGGGGAAAGAGAAGAAGTGGACCGGGATCATGTGCACGCCGCGCCGTGCGATCATCCAGGTGGACACGGGGGAATCTATCCCGCCGGAGAGCAGGGTCACCGCCGTGCCGCCCGTGCCTGTGGGAAGACCGCCGGCGCCGGGGAGAGGAGACCCGTGAATATAGGCGTGGGTCTCGCGGACCTCCACATGTACGGTCAGCTCCGGATCGTGTACGTCCACCCGTGTGTCGGGATAGGCTTCCGCCAGCTCGCCGCCCACATACTGGCTCACCTGGATGGAGGTCATGGGGAAGGACTTGTCCGCCCGCTTGGTCTCCACCTTGAAACTCTTGGCGGAGAGCATGGCTTCACGCATATAGTCTATGGCCTTTTGGGCCATTTCCCCGGGTGTTTTCCCGCAGGCGGCGGCGCGCACCACCGAGGCCGCGCCGAAAACCTTCGTCATGGCCGAAACGGCTTCGTCGAGGTCGATGCCGTCTTCCTCGGGCTCGATGTAGATCGTGGACTGCAGGCAGTCCACCCGAAAGGCCCCCAAGGGGGCGAGCCGCCGCTTTACGCTCTGCAGCAGCTTCTGTTCAAAATACCGTTTGTTCAGGCCCTTGAGGACGATCTCGCCCTGTTTGAGCAGAATGATGTCTCGCATGATTACCTCTTTGGGATCATATGTATTTGAGAAGCTCTTCCGGGGCGCCGATGATGCCCAGCGCCGGATATTTCTCCAGTTCGAAGCGCGGCCGGTAGCCCCACGCGCACAGTACGCATTCCATCCCGGCGTTCCGGGCCGTCAGGGAGTCCACTTCCGAGTCGCCGACGTAAAGAGCGCGCTCCGCCGTGACGCCCAGAGAGTCCAGCGCGGTGTATACCGCGTCCGGCGCGGGCTTGAAGGGCTTCCCGTCCCGGTTGCCTTCGGTGACGCCGAACACGCCCGGGAAGCACCGGTCGATGATGTACACCGCGTTCTCATGGGGCTTGTTTGTCACCACCCCGAGGGCGAGTCCCTTATCTCGCAGCGCGGCGAGAGTTTCCGGAATACGGGCATAGGGGACGGTGTCCACCACCAGCGCGGCCTTGTACTCAGCCCGGTAGGTGACGAGCACGCGGTCCACCTCCTCCGGCGAAGCGTCCGCCGGCAGGCTTTTGCGCACGAGCTCGCGGCTTCCGGTGCCGACGAACCGGCGGGTATCCTCCATGGTGTGGGCGCCGTACCCGTTGAGCGTCAGCGCCCGGCAGACGGCGGCGTGGATGTCCGGCAGGGTATAGAGAAGCGTGCCGTCCAGGTCGAACAGCACCGCGTCGAAATGCGGCATATCGGGGCTCCTTCTGACAGAATGCGCGCCGGGTCAGATCTCGCTGTTTTCGGCGCTGAAAAAATCGTAGGTCCGGTACTGAACGGCCTCGGCGAGATGTACGGGAGAGATGTCCTCCGCGCCGTCCAGATCCGCGATCGTGCGCGCCACGCGCAGGATGCGGTCGTGGCTCCGCGCGGTAAGACCCAGCGAGGAAAAGGCCTCCCGCATGAGAGCCTCGCTCTCGGCTGAGAGCGAACACCAGCGGTCCATCTCTCTCGGTCCCATGCGGGCGTTGCTCATTGTTTCCGAGGAGAACCGTTTTCTCTGCGCTTCCCGGGCGGCGTCGACACGCGCCTTGATCGCGGAAGAGGGTTCGGCGTCGGCGCGTCTGCGCAGATCGTCGTACGGCAGCGAGGGCACCTCCACGATGATGTCGATCCGGTCGAGCAGCGGCCCGGAGATCCTGGCGTGATAATCCCGCACGGCTTTCTCCGTGCAGCGGCAGCGTCCGCCGGGCTGGCCGTACCATCCGCATTTGCAGGGGTTCATCGCGCACACGAGCATGAACCGGCTCGGGTATACGGCGGTGCCCATGGCGCGGGACACGGTGACGGTCCCATCCTCCAGCGGCTGACGCATGACCTCGAGCACGCTGCGGCTGAACTCGGGCAGCTCGTCAAGGAACAGTACTCCGTTGTGGGCCAGAGAGACTTCACCCGGCTGGAGCAGGGCACTGCTCCCCTGACCGGAAAGCCCTCCCGCCATGGCGGCGGCGGAGAGCGTGTGATGGGGCGAGCGGAACGGGCGCCGGCGCAGGATCGGGTGTGCTTCATCCGTGAGACCGCGCACGCTCCAGATCCCTGTGGACTCCATGGTCTCCTCGCGGGACATGTCCGGCAGGATCGAAGGAAGCCGTTTGGCCAGCATGGACTTTCCGCTGCCGGGAGGACCCACCATCAGCACGTTGTGCCCTCCCGCGGCGGCGACCTCAAGAGCGCGCTTCACGTTTTCCTGCCCCTTCACCTCGGAAAAGTCCGGAGCATCGCGGTCCCCGTCCGCCTGTGAGGGAGGAGACTGCGGAGCTATGGGGGCTTCACCGCTCAGATGGGCGAGAAGATCCCGCACATGCCGAAGCGGATAAACCGACAGCCCCTCGGCATAAGCAGCCTCGGCGGCGTTGGCCGCGGGGACGAAAAGTGAGCGGATCCCGGCCTTCTCCGCGGCCAACGCCATGGGCAGCGCGCCGCGTACGCTCCTCACCTCTCCGGACAGAGAGAGCTCCCCCACAAAGGCCGCGTCCTGCGGCGGGGATTTGACCTGACCCGAAGCGACCAGGATCCCCAGGAGGATCGGCAGATCATACACCGTTCCCGCTTTCCTGCGGTCTGCGGGAGCGAGGTTGACCGTGACCACACTGACGGGGAAATCCATTCCGATATTTTTAACGGAGGCGCGCACCCGCTCTCTCGCTTCCCGGACGGCGGCGTCGGGAAGCCCGACCACGTCGAACCGGGGCAGTCCGCCGGAGAGGGAGATCTCCGCGGAGACCTCATACCCGCCGATGCCGAACAGGCCCAGTGACCTCACCCTGGCGAACACGCGCACACCTCCCCGTGATCATATCATACCAAATTATTTTATCATGTCCGTCGTGCGTTTTCAATGGTTCCCACAGGGAAAAAAGCCCGGGCAGACCCGGGAGGCCGGTCCGCCCGGCAGACAACAGAAAGCGCCCGGCGGAGCTCCGCCGGGCGCTTTTTGTAAATATCGCTGTGATTTCCGGAAAGAGGATCATTCCTTCTTCTGCTCGGCCATGGCGCGGGCGTAGTTCTCCTGCGCGCAGCGGGCGGCTTCCTCGTCGGACAGCCGGTACAGCAGCACGAACAGGATCGCCAGCACCAGGTAGAAGCAGGCGGGCACCCAGTAGGTGATGGTCATGAATTTGGGGATCCACTCGGGGGACCCGGCCACACCCGGGGTGTCGAAGCCGGTGTTGGCCAGCAGCGTCAGACCGATGGTTCCGCCCAGCGCCATGCCGATCTTCATCGGAGGCGTGGCCAGGCCGACGGCGATGCCGCGGGTGTCCTTGCCGGTCTTGTTGTAGTGCCACTCGGCGGCGTCCATGTACATCAGCATGACGAACGGAGTGTAGGTGTACATCGCGAAGGTGTTCAGCGACTGGATCGCGATCATGTAGATGTAGCCGAAGCGGCCGAACCAGCCCATGCAGAAGTTCACGACGGGCAGCAGGAAGTAGCCGATGGAAATGGCCTTCTTCTTGCCGAGCTTCTGGCCGATGGGCGGCATGACCATCGCGGCGACGAAGGACGTCACGGCGGCGACCAGGTTGGCAACGGTCATCAGGGAGAAGTTGCCGACCACGAACATCCAGTAGTAGGCGCTCAGGCCCTGGAACAGGAACTGGCCGATGTACTGGATGGTGTGGCAGAGGAACAGCACCAGCAGGTACTTGTTCTCGATCAGCGCACGGAACATGTCGGTGGCCGTGACCTGATGCGCGGCACCGGCGGCGCCGACAGGGATGTCCTTCCCGTCGCCCAGCTTGGCGACGGCACCCAGGGCGAAGGGCATCGGGATCATGAACGCGGTGGCGACCACAAAGTAGTTCCATTTGCCGAAGTCAAGCACGGTGACCAGCGTGGGGATGAAGGAAGTGATCAGGGTGATGACGGTGGCCTGACGGCTCATGTTGATGTTGAACGCCTGACGGTTGGACGGGTTCGGACCGGCGACAGCGGCGCTGATGCCGTAGTAGGCGGTCTGCAGGATGTTCATCAGGGAGTTGAGCACGGCGTAGGCGGCGGTCATGACAAGCAGGCGCATCCACACGGGGCCGGAGGTGGGGAACACCTCAAGCATGATGGCGATGGCCAGGATCCAGCGGCCCTTGGAGAGCCATTCCTGGTTCTTGCCTTTGTTGCCGAGCTTGACCTTCTCGATGATGGCGCCGGCGAAAATGGAGACGATAAAGTCGATCGTCTTGCCGATCAGCATCGCGGTGGCCAGGGCGGCCGTCGGGACTTCCAAAACAGAGGTAGCGAACTGGTTCAGGTACATGAAGCCGACCATGATGGACAGCGTCAGCAGCGAGTACGAACCCATCGTCCAGATCTCTTTTTTGGTTGCGGTTACTTCTGGCATAGTTTTCCCTCCTTATGCTCTCTTTTTTGCCCGGCAGATATTTGCCGAGCCTAACTGAAACTCAGTATAGCACGTGCCGAACAAAAAGAAAAGGGTAACTGCACAATAAAAACAGGTTAGCGCAAACTAATTGTTGTGCGCGCGACAGAAGGGGCTTTTTTCCGGCATCGGAAAGAAATGCACAAAAAAAGAGAACCGGATTTATGCCCGCCCGCCCTTTTTCCGATGGAAAGAGGTGTGTATAATAAAGTGACTGGTTAGCATCTGTTACCCAAGCAGTTTTAGAAGGAGGTATTCCATCATGTCCGTTCCCTTTGATCCCAAAGAACTCGAGATCGTGCGGCGTCAGCCCAGTTTCAACCCCGCTGTCCCCGGCACGGCGCTGTTCAATTTCCCCATGACTGAGAGAGAGGCGTACAAGTCCACGGTCCTGAACAAGGAGCTTGTATGGCAACCCTACGGCGTGGAGACCGGCTTCCTCGCTCCGTCTGTCATTCCCGACAACATCGCCCGCGGCTTCGTGTTCGAGGCGCGGCGCTGGCCCGAGCCCTACACCACGCACGACGACATGTTCGGCGTCAACTGGACCTACGTCCCCACCGTCGGAGGCTCCATGGAGACTCCGGGCATCCCCCATCCCCTGGAGGATGTCAACGACTGGAAAACGGCGCTGAAGTGGCCCGATCCGTACTCCTGGGACTGGGATGAGAGCGCCCGCATCAACAACGACAATCTCAAGAACAACGGCAAGGCCAACATCCTCTGGTTCCTCAACGGCATGGGCTTCGAGCGGCTGATCTCCTTTATGGGCTTTGAGAACGCGGCCATGGCGCTGCTGGACGAGGACCAGGAGGACGCGCTGCACGAGCTGCTGCACGCCCTGACCGACCTGCATCTCACACTGGTAAAGCTCTGCTGCGATACCTACGGCGAGGGCCTTACCGGCTTCTGCCTGCACGACGACTGGGGCTCCCAGAAGTCCCCGTTCTTCTCGGTCGCCGCCGGCCGGGACTTCTTTGTTGACGAGTGGAAGCGCTTCACCAGCTATGTCCACAGCCTGGGCAGGATCGCCGATCTGCACTCCTGCGGCCACATCGAGGCCCAGATCGAGAACATCGTCGCGGGCGGCTGGGATTCCTGGACCCCCACGTGGCGGACAAGTGGGATCCGACCGCCAGCGAGGAAGAGCAGTACGAGGCGGGCAAGAAGTTCGCCGAGAAGTTCTGCAAGCCCGGCAAGGTCGGCGCTTACAGCATGTACACCGGCATCCCCATGACCGACGCGTACGCCCGCGGCGTCTACGAGACCAGCCGCAAAATGGCCTGATACGATACGGATAAACAGAAAGAGGACGGCAAGGCCGTCCTCTTTCTGTTTTGGGGAAAAGATTCGCGGAGCGGGGAAACTCAGTTGATCTCCATATATTTTTGCCGGGAGTAGCGGTAGAGCTCATCCGAGAAAGCGGGCGTCATGCTCCATACTCCGTAGAAGCTGATCACCACCGGTTTTCCGGGCTGAGAATAGAAATCCACGAACTCGCGGGCCTTGGCGCGCTGCTCCTCTTCGCTCAGGGCTTCCGGATCGAACGGATCGGGCCACACGCCGAAAATGATCCTGTCGCCGTATTTTTCGTACAGAGCCTTGATATCGTTCATGGTCTGGGGCTCCCACATATCGAAGCCGCCGTCGATGAAGCACTCCACGCGGTCCTCGACGTGGCCGCAGGAGTGGAGCGTGGCCTTGCGGCCCCAGGCGTGCACGTGGTCGGTGAACTGCTTGATATAAGGAACAAACAGCTCATAGGCCGTCTCGTCGGAGAAGAACGGGGAACGCTGGGCGCCCCAGTCGTCGTGGATCTGGATGAAGTCCAGCAGGGGATAGTTCTCGCAGAGCATATCCACGATTTTGCAGGCCATGTCCGTGGTCGCCTGGAACAGCTCCTTGACCGCGTCTTTCTGATCGTCGTCGATCAGAGCCATGGCGGCGGGCACAAAGTCCATGAAGGAGATCAGCCGCTCGAACCATACGCCGTTGATCAGGGAGATCTGCGCGGAAAACCGGGGATCAAGCTTCTTTTCTTTGGCCTCGCCGGCCCAGTCCCACTGCGTCACGTCGGGGATCTTGATGAACTCCTTCCAGTTGTTCACGTCGTCCATGGTCGGGGAGCCGGGGTGCACG
>CACXMX010000017.1 GCA_902768805.1 Oscillospiraceae bacterium | reverse complement strand
GATTTTTTTGAGAGTGTCTGAGAGGATCTCCCGGCGCAGCTCCGTCAGCCAGGGATCGAAGGCCGCGGCGTCAAAGGCGTAGGTCCTGTTCAGCGAGTACTCGTTTTCCGACCATGTGGACAGGGGGGATTCATTGTGCTGGATCAGCGCCTCCATCTTGTCCAGAGCCCTGCAGAGCTTCGCCTCGGCGGTCGTTCCGTCGTCCATCTCACGAAAGAGCGCGCTCATCCTCGAACTGACCTCCTCCGGCAGCGTGCTGACCCAGTCGGAAAGGAGCTTCGCTTCGGAAGCGCGGTCGCCGTCGGTCTTGCGGAAGGTGGGAATGTCGCCGGTGAAGCATTCACCCAGATCATGGATCAGCGCCATCGCGACGACGCGGTCCATGTCCAGATCCGGGAAGCGATCCCGCAGCAGGAAAGCGGCGAGCGCCACGCGCCAGCTGTGCTCGGCCACGCTCTCGGTCCTGCCGAGAGAGGTGGCGCAGTGACGCGGCGTGTCCTTGAGCCGTTCGGCGATATGCAGTATAGCGAGAAATGTACGCGGGTCCATGGGCGTCACCAGTCGGAATCCCAGTCGGTCCCGCCGCTGTCCCAAGAGTCATAGTCGGAGGAACTCGAGGAGCTGCTCTCCTGGATGGATTCCCAGGTGCTCGACTCCTTGAAATCGCTGACGCCCCAGTCGGAATCCCAGTCCTCGCCGATATAGTACTCGGAGGGATCCGACGCCGGCGCACTGTCGGCCTCGTACCAGTATCCGGAGCTGTTGTCGTCGTATGTGTAGTACCAGGACGGACCGTGGTGATAGTATACCGTGCCGCCTCCGAAGTTATAGTATCCGTCGTTGCGGTGGAAAAAACCGGAGATCGCCGCCGAGATCAGGCTCACCGCCAGCATGACGGCCAGAAGGGTCAGAAAGATCCGGAGAAGAGAGGTCTTCTTTTTACCGGAACGCGCTCCCTCGGCCGGCTTCCCGTCGGGATAGATCCCGCGGTTGTGGCATTCCTCGAGCAGCTTCGTGAAGATCTCGTCAACGGCGTGCGCCTCATCGGGACCGCGATAGCGCACCGCGCGGCTGCCGTCGGCCTTGTTCTTGTAGACGACGAACTCATCTCCGTCACGATAGATGCCGAAAGCCTTGGGCTCGCGGTAATCCTCGCCGATGAAAAAGCGCATGCGCAGCAGCGGCATGCCCCGCTCGGCGCAGTACTCCTTCAGCTCCGCTACGGTGCGGGGCAGGAAGACCTGCCGGGGCGTGTCGGCGATGTAATTCGGGTTTTCCGCGCCGCAGTTGGGACAGAAACGGTCCTCCGAGGTGATCGTGGAACCGCAGTATTCACACTTGTGGGTGGAAGCCATGCGAGGCACCTCCCGTATAGGATGGAAATACTATACCACAGTTCCGGCGCTGTTTCCACAGGGAGAAATAAAAAAAGCGCGGATACTCGATCCGCGCTTCCAAGAGAGGATATCAAGCTCCCAGCCGTTTTACAAGGCCGGGGATCGCCTGCTCAAAATTCACGCCGTAGAGGCTGTGGTTTTCCTCCGCGAGCGTGAGACGGATGCACTCCGCCGTGTAATCGGCGGCCAGCGCCAGAGCCTCCGGCACCGACAGCCCGCGTACGATGCCGCCCACCGCAGCGGAGGAGAAGATGTCTCCGGTGCCGTGGAAGGAGGCGGGGAGGCGCTCGGTATAGTATTCCGAGAAGTCCGCGCCGGCGCGGTCGAGAGAGACGACGCCCAGACGGCCCTTCTCAAAGCTTATCCCGGTGAGAGCGGCGGTTTTCGCGCCTTTGTCCAGAAGACCCTCCAGGATGCGGCGGATATAAGCCCTGTCATATTCCTCGCGGTACTCCTCGTCCAGGAGGAAGCACGCTTCGGTAAGATTGGGCAGCACCAGGTCCGCGCCGGCGAGCAGCTCGGCCATCTTGGCGGGGAACTCGGGCCCGAAACCGGCGTACAGCTTCCCGTTGTCCGCCATGGCGGGGTCGACGATGATCTTCGCGCCCTCGCCGAAATCCCGAAAATATCTCTTCACGATATCCACCTGACGGAAAGAGCCCAGATAGCCCGTATACACGGCGTCGAAACGGAAGCCCTCCCGTTTCCAGTGGTCGGCGATGGGTTCCATCTCGTCGGTCAGATCGTGGAAGGTGAATCCGGTGAACTGCGTATGGGTGGACAGCACCGCCGTGGGGACCACAGCGCACTCCACGCCCATGGCGGAGATGATCGGCAGAGCCACCGTGAGAGAGCACTTGCCCAGCGCCGAGATGTCCTGAATGCTGATGATCCGTTTCATGGGAATCGCTCCTTGACTTGAGAATGCGTATAGAATACAATAATCTGGACATATTAAAATAACCAGAAACGGAGATTATTATAAGACCAGATGGAAACGAGAAGAACACCGGCGTATCTGGCGCTGTACGAACGGCTGCGCCGGGAGATCATAGAGGGAGATTATCCCTTCGGGAGCCGGATGCCCTCCAAGCGCCAGCTCTCGGAGGAAACGGGGCTCAGCCTGGTCACGGTGGAGCACGCGCTCAGCCTTCTGTGCGACGAGGGATATCTGGAGGCCAGGGAGCGGAGCGGCCATTTCGCGGTGTTCCGGAAAGGAGAGGGATTCCTTCCGGCAGAGGTCACGCCGGCCCGTCCGGAGAGCCGCCCGGCGCCCGAACGGGAGGCCTTCCCGATCTCCGTGCTGTCGCGCACGATGCGGAGGGTCATCACAGAGCGGGGTGACACCCTGCTGGAGCGCAGTCCTCCGGGCGGCTGCGCCGAGCTCAGAGGCGCGCTGAGCCGCTACCTTGGACGGGCCAGGGGGATCCGCACCGCGCCGGAACGGATCTACGTCGGGTCCGGAGCGGAGTATCTTTACGGGCTCATCGTGCAGGCGCTGGGCAGGGAGAGACTCTACGCGCTGGAGGATCCCTCCTATGAGAAGATCCGCCGGGTATACGAGGCGCATGGCGCGCGGACCGCGCTGCTGCCGCTGCGCGGAGACGGCGTGGACTCCGCCGCTCTGTTCGCGACGGGGGCGGACGTGCTGCACATCACGCCCTACAGGAGCTTTCCGAGCGACGTTACCGCCTCCGCCGCCAAGCGCCGGGAGTATATCCGCTGGGCCGATCGGGACGGACGCGTGATCGTGGAGGATGATTTCACCTCGGAGCTGGCGGCCTCCCCCAAGCCGGAGGAGACCGTGTTCTCCCTGTCCGAACGGGGCAATGTGATCTACCTGAACACCTTCTCCCGGACCGTGGCGCCGTCGCTGCGCATGGGATATCTGGTGCTCAGCCCGGAGATGCGGGAGCTTTTTGAGGAGCGCGTGGGTTTTTATTCCTGTACCGTGCCCGTTTTCGAGCAGTACGTGCTCGCCGAGCTGATAGAGTCGGGAGAGTACGAACGGCATATACGCCGCGTGCGGAGACAGCTCCGCCGGGGCGGCGCGTGAGGCGCGAAAAACGTATATACAAATCCGGGCGGAGCGATTATAATGGGTACAGACAAAAACGGCATAAGGAGGCCCGAACGATGAAAAAAACCGCTGCGTGGATCCTGGTCCTGACCCTCGCACTGCTGTTGTGCGCCTGTTCCTCCGCAAAGGAAGACCCCAATTTAGGGGTATATACCGGGCAGTCCGGAGCTATGGGAAGCCTGAGCGTCCCCGTGGACGCCGCTTTCCCCGGAGGCTTCTCCCTGGAACTCAAATCCGACGGTCGGGCCGCGCTCACCGTGAACGGTGACGAATACAACGTAAAATGGTCGGCCGAGGGAGACCGTCTCAAGGTCGAGGCCGCCGACACGGTCATGTCCGGCACGATCGGCAGCGGAACGATCGTACTCGAAAACGTGCTCGGCAGCGGCGTGGACCTGACTCTGAAAAAGTCCGACTGAGAAACAGCGACCATGAACGGCCCGACGGGAAAGCAAAAGCTCCCGCGGGCCGTTTTCTGTTTTGAACGAGGGAAAAACTTGTCCGCGCGTATGGCTTTTTGCGGAACCGTATGATATAGTATATTCTGTATTGTTATATTCATCCGGGGGAAAGATGCCGTGAATATGCGCAAGATGCAGAGATTTGCGGAACCGGGACTCAGGCTGTGCCTGCTGCTCATGGCAGCTTTCGCGGCGGTGACCTGGTTTTTCAACGAAAAGCTCGCCTATGCCGAGGCCGGAGTGGTGGCGGCGCTGATCGTCTACGCCGTCATCCGGAACCGTACGCGCCAGCGCGAGCTGCAGGCCTTCGTGGAGTCGGTGACCTATAACGCGGAGTCGGCCACGAACAACACGCTGATCCATTTCCCACTGCCCATGGCTGTATTCCGGCTGGGAGACAGCGGCGTGGTGTGGGCCAACCAGCCCTTTTGGGACATGTGCGGGCGGAGCGGCCCGGCCTTTGACGCCAGGCTCGACGAGCTGGTGCCGGACTTCAGCGGCAAGTGGCTCATGGAAGGCAAAAACCGCATGGCCGACCTGATGGAGATCGGAGAGAGAAAATTCCAGGTCAACGGCAATATGGTCCGCGCCGGCCAGAGCGAAGAGACCTATGAGTTCATGGGGATCACCTACTGGGTGGACGTGACTGAATACGACCGGGTGCGGGAGGAATACTACAATTCCCGGCCGGTGGTCATGATCATACTGGTGGACAATTACGACGAGATGATGAAGCCCCTGACCGACCGCCAGCGGACGGAGCTGCTCGGCCTTCTGGACGGCGCCGTGGAAAAATGGTGCGAGGGCAAAGGAGGCATCCTGCGAAGGACCGACCGCGATCGGTATATGTTCATCTTTGAAAAGCGCTATCTCGACGAGATCACCAAAGACCGCTTCACGCTGGTGGAGAGCATCCATTCGCTGGTGAGTCCCACCGGGATCCATGCCACGGTGAGCATCGGCGCCGGGCTGGACGGAGCGGGATATGAGGAGGATTACTCCTTCGCCGCACTCGCCGAGGACATGGCTCTGTCCAGGGGCGGCGACCAGGCCGTGGTGAAAAACAGGTATAACTTTGAATTCTTCGGCGGCCGGGGCACCGAGGTGGAGACCCGCACCAAGGTCCGCTCCCGCGTCACGGCCAACTCTCTCTCTCGGCTGATAGGCGACGCCTCGCAGGTGTTCGTGATGAGCCATAAATACGCCGATAACGACTCCGTCGGCTCGGCCGTGGGCATCGCGTGCATCGCGCGGAAGCTGGGCCGGGACGTGAAGATCGTGGTCGGAGAGAATTCCCCTGCTCAGGCGCTGGTGGAGATGATCTCCGCCGAGGAGCAGTACGCGGGCGTCTTCATCAACCCGCAGGAGGCGATACTCCGCGCGGACAGCAGCACGCTGCTGGTCGTGGTGGATACAAACCGGCCCGAGCAGGTGGAAAACGACACCCTGCTCACCGCCTGCGCCAGCCGGCTGGCCGTCATCGACCACCACCGGCGCGCCGCCACCTACATACAGAATCCCACGCTCTCGCTGTACGAGCCCAAGGCCTCCTCGGCCTGCGAGCTGGTGACCGAGATGATGCAGGAGCTGGTGGAGCCGTCGGACATCCTCCCGGCGGAGGCCGACGCCGTGCTCGCCGGCATCGTGCTGGATACGAAAAACTTCACTATCCGCACCGTGGACCGCACCTTTGACGCGGCGGCGTTCCTGGAGCGGGCGGGGGCGGACACCTCGCGGGTGCGCGAGCTGTACAAAAACGGCCTGGAGGAGACTCTGGCGCGTTATGACCTGATCCGCCAGGCCAAGGTCCACCGGGGCATCGCGCTGGTGGCGGCGCGCGAGACACAGAGCCGGGTGCTCGCCGCGCAGACAGCGGACGAGCTGCTGAACATCTCGGGAGTAGAGGCGTCGGCGGTGCTCTATCCCATGGAGGGCGGCGGCGTGGCCATCTCCGCCAGAAGCGTCGGCAAGGTGAACGTTCAGGTGCTCCTGGAGCAGCTGGGCGGCGGCGGAAACAAGTCCGCGGCCGGGGCGCAGATCCCGGATATCGACCTGAGAGAGGCGTTCAACCGCCTCTGCGCCGCCATAGACAAATATATGGACACCGAATAAACAGATCACGGGAGGTTAACATAATATGAAAGTCATTTTTCAGCAGGATGTGAAGGGACAGGGGAAAAAGGGCGAGCTCAAGGAGGTATCCGAGGGCTACGCGCGCAATTATCTGCTGCCCCGCAAGCTGGCCACCGAGGCCACCAAGGACAACATCAACGCTTTCACCCAGAAGGAGAAGGCCAAGCGGGCCCAGGAGCTGCGCGACCGTCAGCTGGCCGAGGAGAACGCCGCCCGGCTCAAGGATATCGTGGTCACCATCCGCGCCAGGGCCGGCTCCAACGGGAAGCTGTTCGGCTCCGTCACCTCCCAGGAGATCGCAGAGGCTCTCGCCGAGCAGCACGGGATCAACATAGAGAAAAACCGCATCGTTCAGGGCGAGCCGATCAAGTCCTTCGGCAGCTACGAGGTCAAATGCAAGTTCGGCTTCGGGATCGACGGCACGCTCAATCTGCTTGTCATCGAGAAGTGAGGCATTATGGATGAACTGTTAGGCCGACGGGTGCCCTGGTCCGCGGAAGCGGAGCAGTCGGTGCTGGGCTCCTGCCTGATCGACCCGGCCTGCCTGCCCGAGGTGCTCAACGCCGTGCGCGGCGCGGACTTCTATCTGGACCGCAACCGGGAGATCTTTGACACGATCTTCCACATGTTCACCTTCGGCATGCCCATCGATCCGGTGACGGTGCTCGACCAGATGAAGATCCGCGGCGTATACGACGCCGACAGCACCCCCCAGTATCTGCGCGAACTCATGCGCGTTACGCCCACGGCGGCAAATGTGCTCAAATACGCCGCCATCGTACGCGATCAGGCGCTGCTGCGCAGCGTGATCCATGTCTGCGAAGAGACGATGGAACTGGCCGCCTCCGGCGCGGGCGAGGCCAACGACGTGCTGGATCTGGCCGAGAAGAACATTTACGCACTGCGGCAGGACCGCATTACCAACGGCCTGGTGCCGGCCTCACAGGTCGTGCAGACCGTGTACTCCAATCTGTCGGAGCTGGCCGCCTCCGGAAAGCCGATCCCCGGCATCCCCACCGGCTTCCGGGATCTGGACCGGCGCATTTTGGGGCTGAACCCCGGCGACTTCGTGATGGTGGCCGCGCGGCCCGGTATGGGCAAGACGAGCATCGGGCTGAACATCGCGCTCAACGCGGCGAAGGCCACGGGAAAAACCGTGGCGATCTTCTCCCTGGAGATGAGCCGCGAACAGCTGGTGACGAGGTTCCTTTCGGCGGAGGGCATGATCCCGCTGGGCAACCTGCTCACCGGGAACCTGACCGAGGACGAGTGGAAGCGGGCGGCCCGGGCGGCGTCGGCCATCGCGTCGACGAGCGTCTGGCTCAACGACAATCCCACCCTGACCGTGGCGCAGATGAACGCCCAGTGCCGCCGGCTGAAGGATCTGGGCCTGGTGATGATCGACTACCTGCAGCTGATGCAGGGTTCCGGAAGCGGAAACAGCTGGGCGGGGGAGACCCGCACCCAGGCTGTGAGCGATATCAGCCGAATGATGAAGATCATGGCCAAGGAGCTGAACGTACCGGTGCTGTGCCTGTCGCAGCTCAGCCGCGCCAACGAACAGCGCCAGGATAAGCGGCCCATGCTCTCGGACCTGCGCGAATCGGGCTCCATTGAGCAGGACGCGGACGTGGTGCTCGGACTGTACAGGGACGGATATTACAATCAGGAGTGCGAGAATCCCAACCTGACCGAGGTGATCGTGCTCAAAAACCGACACGGCGAGACGGGAAAGGATTATCTGGCCTGGCTGGGTGAGTATACGTCCTTCCGCGATTCCGACCTGAGGCATGAGGAATACTGATTTTTCACCGGACCTCTCGCTGATCCCTCCGGGCAGCCGCGTGCTGGCGGCGGTGTCGGGCGGCGCGGATTCCGTGTGTCTGCTGCATCTGCTGAAGGAGCGGGGAGACGTGGAATGCCTGTGCGCCCATTTCGACCACCGGCTGCGCCCCGGATCGGGGGCGGACGCCGAATTCGTCCGGAGGCTGTGTGAGGAATGGGGGATAGAGTTCGTTCCCGGCTCCGGCGACGTGGCCGCTTACGCGAAGGAAAAGGGCCTGAGCACGGAGACCGCGGCCCGGGAGCTCCGCTATGAGTTCCTGTTCCGCGCGGCCCGGGAGCACGGGGCGGACCTGATCGCCACCGCCCACAGCCTGAACGACAACGCCGAGACCGTGCTGTTCCGCATGGCGCGGGGCACGGGTCTGCGGGGACTGACCGGGATCCCGAAAAAACGGGGCATGCTGGTCCGGCCGCTGCTGGAGGTATCCCGGGAGCGGATCGAGGCGTATCTGACGGAGCGGGGCATCCCCCATGTGGAGGACGAGACCAACGCGCTGGACGACGCGGCGCGCAATTATACCCGCCACCATGTTCTTCCGGAACTGGAGCGGGTGCACGGCGGGGCGCTGGAGAACATCGGCCGAATGACGCGCACGCTTGCCGAGGACGAGGAGTATCTGAGCACCCTGGCCGGCGACTGGCTGAAAACACAGCCGCCCGGCGGGATCTCCGCGCAGGCGCTGCTCGCTCTTCCGCGCCCTGTTTCCGCGCGGGCGCTGCGGCTGTGGCTGGGCGGAGAAGTGAGCGCCGAGCATATCGATGCGGTTCTCGCGCTGGCCGCGGCGGGGCCGTCGGCGGCGCTGGATCTGCCCGGGGGGCGGATCTTCCGGCGCAACGACGACATAGTCCGCGCCGACCCCGGACGAGCGCCTCTTCCGGAGCGCCACGTCGAGCCCGGAGAGACGATCTCCCTTCCGGAGGCGGGACTGGAGTGCGAGTGCCGCCTGTGCGCGCCCGGAGAGGAAATACGGCTTGCGCCCGATATTTTCTGCTTTTCATGTGAAGAGATATATGGTACACTGTCTGTCACGCGGCGCTTTGAGGGAGACCGGTTCGTTCCCGCCGGACGGGAAGGGACGCGAAGCGTCAAACGGTGGATGATCGACGCAAAGATCCCCCGCGGCGCCCGGGAGAGCGTTCCCACAGTCCGGGACGGCAGAGGTATCCTGGCTGTGGTCGGGCTGGGACAGGCCGAACGCGCCCGCGCCCGGGAGGGCAAGGCGTTCTATAAACTCATATTCCGCAAACCGACGGAGGATATGGACCGATGATGAAAGACGATCTGGACAGGATCCTTCTCACCGAGGAGGAGATCCAAAACCGCGTACGGGAGATGGGCCGGGAGATCAGCCGGGACTATGCCGGGAAAAACCCGCTGTTCGTGGGCGTTCTCAAAGGCTGCTTCGTGTTTATGGCCGACCTGATGCGCAGCGTGGAGGTACCCGCGAGCGTGGATTTCATGGTGGTGTCCTCCTACGGAAAGGGAGTGAAGACCTCCGGCGCGGTGGCGATCATCAAGGACCTGAGCCAGGACATCGAGGGCCGGGACGTGGTGATCGTGGAGGATATCCTGGACACCGGCGTCACGCTGAGCTATCTGACCCGCTATCTGCAGAACCGCCGGCCGGCTTCCCTGACGATCGCCACGCTGCTGGACAAGCCCGAACGGCGCCGCGCGGATGTGGACGCCCGATACGTGGGCTTTACGGTACCGGATTATTTTGTGGTGGGTTACGGGCTTGACTACGCGGAGAAATACCGCAACCTGCCCTATATAGGCATACTCAAACCATCGGTCTACTCCTGACCGGCGTTTTCACGACTCCGCCGCGGACGCGGCACAGCGAAAGAAGGTAAACGATTGAACATTGGACCCGACAGAAACAGAGCGCGGCAGATCGCCTTTTACGCACTGGTCGCAGTGCTGCTGATCGCCGCCATATGGGCGATGAGCCGCGGAACCAATTCCCGGCCGCTCAAATACTCCGAGGTGATCGAGCTTTTTGAGTCCAACCAGGTCGAGAAGTTCTCCATAGACACCGACGGCAACCTGATGATGGAACTGAAGGAGGAGTATAAGGGAAGCAAGACATACTCCTACCGGGTCGGCGCGTTCAGCATTTTCTATTCCGATCTGAACGAGACCATCCGCGCCCAGAAGGAAGCGGGGACGCTGACCGAATACGATTATCCTCCCGCGCAGGAGATCGCCTGGTGGGTGGCCTTCATCCCCTATATCGTCATCTTCCTGATGATGGGCGTGCTGTGGTACGCCATGATGCGCTCGGCCCAGGGCGGCGGCGCCGGCGGCGTGATGAAATTCTCCAAGGCGCGCACGCGGCTGGGCAGTGAGGAGCGCAACAAGAAGACCTTCGCCGACGTGGCGGGAGCCGACGAGGAGAAAGAGGAGCTCCAGGAGATCGTGGAGTACCTCAAGGATCCCAAAGCGTACTCCGACATGGGCGCGCGCATCCCCAAGGGCGTGCTGCTGGTCGGCCCTCCGGGCACCGGCAAAACACTGCTGGCCAAGGCTGTCGCCGGCGAAGCCGGCGTGGAGTTCCTGTCCATCTCCGGCTCCGATTTCGTGGAGCTGTACGTGGGTGTCGGCGCGGGCCGCGTACGCGACCTGTTCGAGCAGGCCAAGAAGGTCGCTCCGGCCATCGTGTTCATCGATGAGATCGACGCGGTGGGCCGCCAGCGCGGCTCCGGTCTGGGCGGCGGACACGACGAGCGCGAGCAGACGCTCAACCAGCTGCTTGTTGAGATGGACGGCTTCAACGACAACGAAGGCGTCATCGTCATGGCGGCCACCAACCGTGCCGACATTCTGGACAACGCGCTGCTGCGCCCCGGCCGCTTTGACCGCCGGGTGTACGTAGGCCTTCCGGATATCAAGGGCCGGCAGGAGATCCTCAAGGTACATGCCCGGGGCAAGCGCCTGGGCGACGACGTCGACCTGGCCGAGATCGCCAAGGGCACGCCCGGATTCACCGGAGCGGACCTGGAGAACCTGCTCAACGAGGCGGCGCTCCTGGCCGTGCGCCGCAGGCGCCGGTTCATCTGCCAGAAGGACATCGACGACGCCATCCTGAAGGTCTCCATGGGACCGGAGAAAAAGAGCAGGGTCATTACGCCCCGGGAACGGAAGCTCACGGCTTACCACGAGGCGGGCCACGCCGTCACGGCGCACTGGCTTGAGCATGTGGATCCGGTGCAGTACATCACCATCGTTCCCCGCGGCCAGGCCGGCGGGTTCACGCTGATGCGCCAGCAGGACGACAAGAGCTATCGCTCGAGGAGCGAGATGTTCGAGGATATCGTCATGTCCCTGGGCGGGCGCATGGCCGAGAAGATCTTCCTGGACGACATCTCCACCGGAGCCTCCGGAGACATCCAGCAGGCCACGAACGTGGCGCGCAACATGGTAACCGTCTACGGTATGAGCGACCGGCTCGGTCCCATCAGCTTCGATTCCTCCGAACACAGCATCTTTATCGGCCGGGATTTCGGCCAGACCAAGAGCTACAGCGAGGAGACCGCGGCCATCATCGACGAGGAGATCAAGCTGATCTTCGACGAGGCCTCCTCCAGGTGCGAGCAGATCCTCCGCGACCACGCGGACGTGCTCGTCGCCGTGGCGGAATACCTGCTCGAGAATGAGAGCATGGACGGCGCGGACTTCAACTACTTCTGCGATCACGGAGAGTTCCCGCCCAAAAAAGAAGTGGATACCGGACCGGAGCCCATGACGGGTCCCGGCGCGGTGCCCGAGCCGGGCTTCGGACCGGAGGGAGACTCCCCGGAGGACGAACAGACGGACGACGAACTCCCGGAAGACGATCTCCCCGGAGAGACGATCCCGGAGGAAGAACTCCCGGAGAACGCCCCCGAAGACGAAAAAACCGACGAATGACACACAGTATGCCGGAGCTGCCGTACGCGGCGGCTCCGGTTTTGTCTCCCGGCCCGAACCGGGACCGGCGTTCGCGGGAAGGCGCTCCCGGACAGGCTTTCGGGACGATTTGCCCGGCAAACAGTTGAAGAGCGGCGGGAGACGTGATATAATCAATCAGTTAATCCGATATAAAGAGGCACGCACATGATCAGGGAATGGAACATCACGATCCCCGCGCTGACCGGGGAGGAACAACGCAAAGCCTATGTCTATGTCCCGGATTCCGCCTACGCCGACGCGCAGCGGCGCTACCCGGTGCTGTACATGTTCGACGGACAGAACCTGTTTTCCGATTCCGAGGCCACTTACGGAAAAAGCTGGGGCCTGCTGGACTGGCTGACGGAGCACAACACGCCTCTGATCGTCGCCGCGGCCGAGTGCAGCCGCCACGCCGAGACCGACGAGTGCGGCGGGAGGCTCAGCGAGTATTCCCCCTTCGATTTTTCCGGCCGCTGGGGCGATATCAAGGGCCGCGGGGAGCTGACGATGGACTGGATCATCCGGGACTTCAAGCCGTATATCGACGAGCACTGTCCCACGCTGCCGGACCGGGAGCATACCTTCATCGCGGGCAGCTCCATGGGCGGGCTCATGACGCTCTACGCGCTGTGCGCGCACGGCGACGTTTTCTCCCGCGGGGCGGCGCTCTCACCCTCCCTGGGCTTTGCCCATCCGAAGGTCAGGGCCATGCTCCGCGAGGCGGATCTCGTAGGCACGGCGCTGTATATGGACAACGGCTCCGAGGAGATGCGCTCTGCCCGCGCGAAAAAGCTTTTCGCCGAAGCGGCGGAGCTGCTGATCCTCGCCGGCGCGCATCCGGAGATCCGCGTCGTCCCCGGCGGGGTTCACAACGAGGCCTCCTGGGAGCACCAGATCCCCTTCTTCATGGACGTTCTGTTTTATAATCTGCCGTGAGGTGATACCATGGAAACCGCTTATTTTGAGGACTACAGCGAAAACCTGGACCGAGTGATGCCCCTGAAGGTCTACGGCCACGCGGGCAAACCGATCCTGTTCATCCCCTGCCAGGACGGCAGGTTCTATGACTTTGAGAATTTCAACCTGACCGACACCTTCCGGGACTGGCTCGAAGGCGGACAGTGCATGGTATTTGCCATCGACACCATCGATGCCGAGACATGGAGCGACAAGAGCTCGGATCCCTACCGGCGCATACGTCAGCACGAGCGCTGGATCGACTACATCACGCGCGAGGTCGTTCCCTTCGCGAGGGAATACGCCAACGAGAAGAACGGCTGGGACGGCTACCCGGGGCTGATGACCTTCGGCTGCTCCATGGGCGCCACCCACGCTCTGAATCTGTATCTGCGCTTTCCGGACCTCTTTGACAGGTGCCTGGCGCTCAGCGGGGTGTACAACGCGTCCTTTTTCCTGGGCGACTATATGGACGACGTGGTGTACCGCAACTCCATCACCGACTATATGGCCAACTTCCCGGAGGGACATCCCTTTATTGAGGAGTATAACCGCCACAAGGCCGTGATCTGCGTGGGGCAGGGCGCCTGGGAAGAGCCCTGGAGCACCCGCGAACTGGACCGCCGCTTCCACGAGCTGGGCATCAATATCTGGGTGGACTACTGGGGACACGACGTGAACCATGACTGGCCCTGGTGGTACAAACAGGTCCCGTATTATCTTCCGTACCTTCTCGGTGACTGAAAAGGAGCTGCTTCAATGAAGAATTTCGTATTCATTTCCCCCAATTTTCCCGACAACTACTGGAACTTCTGCCGCCGTCTGAAGGAGAACGGGCTGAACGTTCTCGGCATCGGCGACTGCCCCTACGACGATCTGACGGCGGAGCTCCGCTCGTCGCTGAACGAATACTACAAGGTCTCCTCGCTGGAAAACTATGACGAGGTCTATCGTGCCGTCGCTTTCTTCATCCATAAATACGGCCGGGTCGACTGGCTGGAGTCCAACAACGAGTACTGGCTGGAGCGGGATGCCCGGCTCAGGGAAGATTTCAACATCTCCACCGGCTTCCGCCCCGAGGACATGCCTCCGGTGAAGTTCAAATCCCGCATGAAGGAGCGCTATGCCCTGGCCGGGATCCCGGTGGCGCGCTTTCATCTGGTGGACGACCGGGAGGGCTGTCTCGGCTTCATCCGCGAGGTCGGCTATCCCGTTATCGTCAAGCCCGACAACGGCGTCGGCGCGACCAGGACCTATCGGATATCCGACGACGGCGAGCTGGAAGCGTTCTTCGCCGAGAAGGACGACACGGACTATATCATGGAGGAGTTCATCGACGGAACGGTCAACTCCTACGACGCCATCGTCAACAGCGGCGGTGAACCGATTTTTGAAACCGGAAACGTGACGCCCCGCAGCCTGATGGACGTGGTCAACGACAACGACAACAGCGCCTTCTATATCCGCAGCGAGCTGCCCGAGGATATGCGCACGAGGGGCAGGGCGGCGCTCAGGGCCTTCGGCGTGAAGAGCCGTTTCGTTCACTTTGAGTTTTTCCGGCTGAACCGCGACCAGCATCTGGGAAAGGAAAACGACGTGGTGGCGCTGGAGGTCAACATGCGCCCGAGCGGCGGTATTTCCCCTAGCATGATGAACTATGCCAACGGGACGGACGTGTACAAGATCTGGGCGGATATGATCGCCTTCGACGGGAGCGAAAAGGGAAGGGAGAACCGTCAGTTCTGCGCTTTCGCCGGCCGCCGGGACGCGCGGAACTATGTGCTCAGCCGCGAGGACGTCCTGCGCGAATACGCCGGGGCGGTCCGTGAAGAGGGCCGGGTGGATCCGGCGCTGGCCACGGACATGGGCGAATACATGTTCCTGGCCTGCTTCGACACCGTGGAAGAGGTCAACGAGTTCTACCGCAGGGTGTTTGAAGAGGTATGAGCGCGGAGAAAAAAACCGCCCGGCCGAAGATCCAATACCGGCACGAGTGGAAGCACGAGATCTCCCGCGCCGATCTGATCGCCATCCGGCAGCGGCTGCGCGCCGTGGCCGAAGCGGACCCCCACGCCGTGGACGGCAAATACTATATTCGCAGTCTCTACTTCGACAATCTCTACGACAAGGCCCTGCGAGAGAAGATCGACGGCGTGAACATGCGCGAGAAATTCCGCATCCGCTATTATAACGGCGACACGTCCTTTATCATGCTCGAGAAAAAGAGCAAGATCAACGGCCTGGGGACCAAGTTCCAGGCGCGGCTCACCGCGTCGGAGGCGCAGAGCATTCTCGACGGGGACATCGGCTGGATGGCGGCGTGCGCCGACCGGCCGCTGATGCAGGAGCTCTACTGCAAGATGCGCTATCAGGGACTGGAACCGAAGACCATCGTGGACTACACCCGCGAGCCTTTTATCTACCGGCCGGGGAACGTGCGCGTGACCTTCGATTACGATATCCGTACGGCGCTGCGGCGCACGGATTTCCTAAACCCGGACTGCCCCACCATCCCCGCCGGGGACGCGCCGATCCTGCTGGAAGTCAAGTGGGACAACTTCCTGCCGAGCATCATCCGCGACGCGGTGCAGACCCCGGGTCGGCGCGTGACGGCGTTTTCCAAGTACGCCCAATGCCGGATCTACGGGTAGTTATTCGATGACGAGATGGATCTCGTCATCGAGAGACTCGCGCTCATCGCCCTCGACGGCTTTCAGCCCCTCGACACGGAACTGCTATGACCGGGACAGAGTAGGCTGACGCCTCGGTTGATCGGCGCGAGGGCTCGCTTTGCTCGCCTTAGTGTGTTTTTGCCGCGGCAAAGCCACGACAAAAACAGCTTTCAATTATCCAACGCAACAAACAGTACATACAAGTAAAGGAGAAATCTCCATGAGCTTCAGTGATATCTTCAAATCCAGTTTTCTGGAAAACGTGACCTCCGTGAGTCTGCTGGACATGGCGCTGGTGCTGGTGCTCAGCTTTGCGCTGGGCCTGTTCATCTTCTTCGTGTACAAGAAGACCTACGCCGGCGTGATGTACTCCTCCAGCTTCGGTGTGACCCTCGTGGCGCTCACGATGATCTCCACGCTGGTGATCCTGGCCGTGACGAGCAACGTGGTGCTCTCGCTGGGCATGGTAGGCGCGCTTTCCATCGTCCGCTTCCGCAGCGCCATCAAGGAACCGCTGGACATTGCCTTCCTGTTCTGGTCGATCGCCGCGGGCATCGTGCTGGCCGCGGGTATGATCCCGCTGGCCGTGATGGGCAGCGTGCTCATCGGCGTCATCCTGCTGATTTTCGCCAACCGCAAGGCCGACGTGGATCCCTATATCGTGGTGATCCGCTGCGCCGACCGCAAGAGCGAGAAAAAAGCGCTGGATTTTCTGGATGAAAACACCAAGCGCATGGTCGTCAAGAGCAAAACCGTGCAGAAGGGCTGCATCGAGATCAACGCCGAGATCCGCCTGCCCAACGACGACACCGAATTCGTCAACGATTTGGCCGAGCTTCCCGGCGTGGAGAGCGCGGTGCTCGTGAGCTACAACGGAGACTACATGGGCTGAGGAGGTCCGCTCGGAATGTCAACGCACAAGAATATCGACCTCATCTGCGTTGTCGTCACGGTGCTGGCCATTGTGCTCACGGTGCTGTTCATGAACGGGGAGCGCCTGGGGATCGAGAAGATCGTGGACGAGGATTCGGAGAACAGCTCCGGCTCGGTGTACTTCACGAACAACGATCTCAACGGCACCTGGGACAGCGCCCGCGCCACGAAGATCGTCCTCAAGGGGGAGAGCGCCTCCGTCTCCGGATCGGGCGCCTACGTATATAACGGCGACGTGATCATCAACGGCACGGGCCTTTTCGTCGTCAGCGGCACGCTCGACGACGGCAGCATCATCGTCGACGCGCACAAGTCCTCCAAGGTATGGGTCCGGCTCGACGGGGCGGACATCCGCTGCTCGGACAGCGCGGCTTTTTACGTGAAAAAAGCCGACAAGGTCTTTCTGACTTTGGCCGAGGGCAGTGAAAACCGCATTGAGAGCGGCAGTGAGTTTTCCCAGGAGGCGCTCGACGACAACGTAAAAGGCGCCCTGTTTGCCCGGGACGATCTGACCATCAACGGAAGCGGCGCTCTGACGGTGGTGTCCGGCTACCGCCACGCCATCGCGGCCAACGACGACCTGGTCATCACCGGCGGCACGATCACGGCCGAGGCGCCCCGCGACGCCATCCATGCCAACGACAGCTTCCGCCTCTGCGACGCCGCGCTCACCCTCAAGGGCGGAGACGACGGCATCGACGTGGACAAGGAGAACGGCTACTTCTTCATGACCTCCGGCAGCGTCTCGATCGAGTGTGCCGACGACGGGGTCAGCGCCGAGGGCGACGTCCTGATCACCGGCGGCGAGCTGACTGTCGCGGCGGTGGACGACGGCATCCACTCGAAAGCCGCCGTCTACCTCTACGGAGGCACGGTCCTGCTCAGCGAGTGCTATGAGGGCATCGAGGGCATCGCGGTGGAGCTCTGGGGGGGAGACGTGACGATCTATCCCTTCGACGACGGGGTCAGCGCCAACGGCAACGTGCTCAACGGCTACGTCACCCTGCCTCCGGCGGCGGACGAGACCGCTGCGAGGAAGTCCGACACCTACGTTCGGATCGCCGGCGGCCGTCTGACCATCATCAACCGCGACGCGCAGAACGCCGACGGCATCGACTCCAACGGCAGCATCTATGTCACCGGCGGTGACGTGCGCATCAGTCTCCCGGCCGGCGGCACCAACAATGCGATCAACTACGGCGTCGCGAACGGCGGTACGGCGCGCATCAGCGGCGGCACGGTCATCGCCTGCGGCAGCTACGCCTCGGCGGAGAGCTTTGCGGCCGACTCGGAGCAGTGCTCGATCCTTTACAACGTCCGGCAGGGCGTGGACGCCGGCTCCGACGCCGCGATCCGGGACCAGAACGGCGACGTGCTGCTTTACTGGAAGGTACCCGGCAGCTTCTCTTCCGCTGTGTTCAGCGCTCCGTCGATGAAGCAGGGAGAGAGCTGCACGGTGGTCATCGGCGCCGGAGAGGAGACGATCACGCTCACGGACGCTTCGGCCTCCTTCGGCGACGTCCAGAGCTCCCTGTTTGGCGGAAAGATGAACTGGGGCGGACTGCAGCCCTCCGGCGGCTTCGGCGAGGGCTTCACCCCGCCGACGGACGGGAATCGGCCCGCGCCGCCGGACGGAGAGCCGCCCGAAGGGGCGCGGCCGGAACTGCCGGATATCCGTCCCCAGACGGTGGAGGAAACCGCGGCCGCCGCGGCGCAGACCGTGGATCCGGGCGTGATCCTCACGATGATCGGTGCGTCCACGGGCGTGCTGATGCTGGGGCTTGCCTTCGCGGCGCTGTTCCGGAAGAAAATCGATCTTTAATACCAACTCGTCAAAACGAGAGAGGAGGGCTGCGTCATGAAACGATGGATCGGCTTTCTTCTCCCGCTGTGTCTTCTTCTGAGCGGATGCGCCGCGCCGGCGGAGGAGGCCCCCGCGGAACCTTCTCCCGCTCCCGTGTACTCAGCGCCTCCCGGAGAACTCCGTCTGCTGTATGACGACGAGCCCGGCTCGCTGGACTATCTGGTCACGGACAGCGAGACGGCGCTGAATATCATCGCGAACACGGTGGATACGCTCCTGGTTTTTGACTCGACCGGCCGGCTTCGCCCCTGTCTTGCCGAGAGCTGGGAGTACGACGCGCCCGCGCGGACCTGGACGCTGACCCTTCGGACGGACGCGATGTGGTTCGACGAAGCCGGGAACGAGGCGGCGCCGGTGACGGCGGAGGATTTCGTCGCGGCGGTGAGATATATCCTGACGCCCGAAACCGACAGCCCATATGCCTCCGCGCTCTTCGGGGTGATCCGGAACGCGAGGGAGTACTACGACGGACTCAGCGGAGAAGAAGACGCGGAGCCGGTGGATTTTTCCGAGGTCGGCGTGAGCGCCGCCGATGAGCGCACGCTCCGATACACGCTGGAAAAGGATGTGCCGGATTTCCCGGCGCGGCTGACGGACCTGCCCTATCTTCCGGTACGGGCGGAACAGCTTGAACGGGGGAACTTCGGTAAGCCGGAGAATCTTCCCCTTTCCTGCGGCGCCTGTATCCTGGCCGCGAGAGAACCGCAGGCGGAGACGGTGCTGCGCAGGAATCCCCGGGCCGCGTACGCGGAGGAGATCACTGTCGATACGGTCCGCTTTGTCTACGATCCCGACGCTGCGGTAAACGCGCCGGCCGCCGCCGCGGAGGGGCAGGCCGGATACGCCGCGCTCAGTGACGAGAACGCCGCAAGATGGCTCGGCGACGCGGCTCTCTCGCGGTATGTCTGCTGTGAGAGACGCCGGACGGACCGGTCCGTGTTCCTCTGCTTTAATTTCGGCGCCCGCGTGCCGGAAAGCGGATCTCCCGATGAGGGGGCGGCCGGACAGGGCGTCGAGGAGAAGTACGATCCGGAAAACTGGGAGAAGGCGGTGAACTGCGAGGCCTTCCGCCAGTCGATCCGCCGGGCTCTCGACCGTTCGGAGCTCTATGATGAGGCGTTCCTCGGCAATACGATCGTTCCAGCGGGCTTCACCGCGGACTATGCCGGCCGGGCCGACCGGGGAGACCCCTTCGACCCTGCCTCCGCGGCGGAATATCGGGATGCCGCGCGCACGGAGCTTTCCGGACTCGGAGCCGTTTTCCCGGTGCGCGCGCTCCTTCCCTGCCCAGGGGATGACCCCGACGCCCTGAGGCGCTGCGAGCGGATAGAGAAAATGCTGGAGTCGGCGCTGGGCGGGGATTATATCGACGTCGTCGTCCGGACGGTGAGCTCGGATGATTTCGTCACAGAGGTACGGCGCGGCGGGCAATATATGCTGCTTGAGTGTTCCTGGGAGGCGGACAGCTTCGACGCGGGCACCTGGGCAAAGCCGTTTTTCCAGCCGAAGGATCCGGACGGGAGCTACGGGCGCGGATATCGCTATGCCCGGCTCGCGCGGGCCGTGACCGACGGCACTGCCTCCGCGGAGACGGTGAGCGAGTATTTTGAACTGGTGGAGAAGGCGCGCGCTCTGACGGATCCTTCGGAGCGGGAGGACGCTTTCGCGCGGGCGGAGGCATATCTGATCGAACACGCGCTGGCCGTCCCGCTGGGGACGGGCGAGCCCGGCTATGCGGTGTCCCGCGTGGATCTGAGCGGGTGTCCCGCGGCGGGACTGGGCCGGCGGAGCGTTCGAGGAGCGCGGCTCGCCGGGCGGACGATGACCCGGGAGGAGACCGCGCCGGCGCCTGTGCCGGTCCCGGAGGAGGAGCCCGCCCCGCCGGAGCCGGCCGCGGCCGGCCCGGAAACGGAAACGATTACCTCAATATACAAAAAATGACAGGAGGAACGGTACGTGAAAGCCATTGACCTGCACTGCGACACACTCAGCGCGCTGCGCCGCGCTCACAAGGAAGGCGCGGAGCTGAACCTGGCGGAAAACGACCTTCAGATCGATCTCGCCAAACTGGAAAAGGGAGGCAGCCTGATCCAGTGTTTCGCCGCATTCGTGTTTCTCAAGGGGGAGGAAGATCCCTTCGCCGCCGCACTGGAGGAGATCGACGAGTTTTACGCCGCCATGGAGCGCTGGCCCGACAGGATCACCCCGGTGAAGACCCGCGCCGATCTGGAGCGCGTCCTCGCCGGAGATAAGATCGGCGCCCTGCTCACGGTGGAAGAGGGCGGCGTGTGCAAGGGGAACCCGGCCCTTCTTCGCACGCTTTACCGGCTCGGCGCGCGGATCATGACGCTGACCTGGAACTTTGAAAACGAACTGGCCTGGCCCAACGACATCGACATGGCTACCGGCGCCTCGGTCCCCAATAACGCCAACGGGCTCAAGGAGAGGGGCCGTGAATTCGTTGCCGAGATGGAACGCCTCGGCATGATCGTGGACGTGTCCCATCTGGGAGACGCGGGCTTCTGGGATGTCGCCCATATGGCCACCCGGCCCTTCATCGCCACGCATTCCAACGCCCGGGCCGTGTGCGGCCATACGCGCAACCTCACCGATGAAATGCTCCGCGCCGTTGCCGACAAGGGCGGCGTCACCGGGATCAATTTCTGCGGCTCGTTCCTGGACCCCGGTGAAAAGCCCTACAGCACCGCCAAATGGATGGCGGATCACATCGAGCACATCCGCTCGGTGGGCGGCATCGACATGATCGCGCTGGGTTCGGATTTCGACGGCATTGAGCGCGAACTGGAGCTGAACGACTATTCAAAGCTGCCTCTGCTGGAGGCGGAGCTCCACCGCAGACATTTCAGCGACGACGAGATAGAGAAGATCTTCTGCGGGAATGCCCTGAGACTCCTTAAGGAGTTCCTGCCGGAGAACTGAGGGAGGAGACCATGCCGCATCCTGCACTGACGCCGGAAAAACGCATCGGCGCCGAACTGCGGACCTACGATGGGAAAATGAGCGTGTATGCCGACGATCTGCGCGGAGGCGTGATCGAGAGGGACGCCGACGAACCCTTCGAGACGGCCAGCACCATCAAAACATTCCTGCTGGCGGCGCTTTTCGACCGCATAGGCCGGGGAGAGGCTTCGCTCACCGAGGAACTGGAATACCGCGAAGAGGAATATGTCTCCGGAAGCGGCGTGATCCGGGATCTCGCCTTCGGATCGAAGATGCCGGTGTACAACCTGGCTGTGCTGATGATCACCGTCAGCGACAATATCGCGGCCAACATGCTGATCGATTATCTGGGTGTGGACGGGATCAACGAGAGCATCGGCCGGCTGGGATTCCGTCAGACGGTGCTGCACAACTCCCTGCATTTCGACCGCTACCGCCGGCTGGGAACGACCACGCCCCGGGAATACGGAACTCTGTTTGCCCGGCTCAGCAGGGGGGAGCTGGTCTCGCCGGAGAGCGACGGGAGGATGATCGCCATCCTCCGCCGGCAGCACACCAACACCATGCTCACCCGGGATTTTCCTCCGGTCCTGCTCGACAGCGAGGACACGGGAGAAGAAGAACTGTTCTGGGTGGCCTCCAAGAGCGGTTCCATGGACGCTGTCCGCGCCGACGGGGGCATTGTGCATACTCCCTGCGGGGATTACGTCCTTGTGCTTATGAGCAAGGAATTCTCCGACCCGATCTACTATCCAGAGCACCCCGCGCTGGTTTTCGGCGGGCGCGTCAGCCGGATGCTGCTCGAGCGGTATCTCGCGCTGGAGGGACGGTTCCGGCTGTAAAGAGATCCGAAAGCCCGCTTGCGGCCGCGTATACGAAACAAAAAGGCGCGCCCTGTACGGGCGCGCCTTTTTTGTTCGTATGGACCGTCTCGGTCATATTTTTTCGCTGATGAAGCTTACCTCCACCGCGCCGCGGGTCACCATCACGGATTCCTGCCGGAAAAAGACGCACAGGTCTTTCGCGATCTCGCGGGCGGTCTCTTCGGCGACGTCCACCAGCGAGAGCACCAGAGAGGTCTCCTGCGTGTAGCGCCCGTCCTCGTGGAAATAACCGCCCTCCTGCACCGAGAAGGAAAAGGGCACGTGATACTGGAAGCAGACATTCTTGAGAGTATCGATGTAGAGAGCCGTCTCATGCTCCTGCCGAAGCGTAAACGCGTCGTTGAGCCCGACATAGATCTTCGTTTCTATCACAAAGACACCTCCCGCGCCGACGCGCCGCAGTAATGGGTCTCGCCCGCCGGAGCCTCCACCCGGCAGGTGAAGAGCTTCCCGTCGTGCGCTCCGGAGAGGCCGTCGCCCGAGCTGGTGATCAGCAGGGTGTTTTCATCGATAAAGCAGCAGGAGGAGACGTGCTCGGCGTCCACGTCGACGACGGCGAGCAGCTCTCCGGTGCCGGAGCTCCTCTTTTCCAGGCGGCGGCCGCCCCATACCGCCAGCCACAGGTCGTCGTTCGCGTCGATGCACATGCCATCCGGGACCCCGTCCGATACGGGGAAGAGTACCCGCCGGTTCGTGATATCGCCCGTGGCGAGATCGTAATCGTAGACAAAAACGGCGTATTCCAGAGAATCCGAGAAGAAAAACCTTTGTGCGGCGCGGTCCCATGCCATGCCGTTGGAGATCTTTGTGTTTTCCTGAACGACCCGGATGCCCGAGGCGGGATCCAAACGGTACAGATCCCCGTTGTTTCCGAAGGCACTGTCCATGGAGGAGGAGCCAAAAAACAGCCTTCCGGCGGGGTCGGCCTTGGCGTCGTTCGACCTCTGCCACGGCCGGTACCGGCCCGTAAGGTCCGCGATCCGCTTCACGGAACCGTCCGTGAAGTAATAAAGCCCGTCTGCCGCAGCCAGCACGTATGCCCCGGGCTCCGCCGCGGGAACGGCCGCGCCGACAGGCTGCCCGAGTTCAAGGCAGCGCGTTTCCCCGTTCGGGAACAGGCGATAAAATCGTCCCGGTGTGATATCCACATAGGATATGATCCCGGTCCGGCTGTCCGAAAAGGGAGATTCCGCCAGCGCGTATCGGCTGTCGGAGAAGGGAACGGCTTTGTAGTGTTTCATCTGCGATCACGCTGCTTTCTTTTTCGGTTCCTCCCGCGGCAGGAGGCCTGCGTCCACTATACCCCAAAAGCGCACGATTGAAAAGAGATTTCCCGATAAGCGGCACCGTCCGGACCGGCGGGATGCCGTGTTTAACGGCGTTATCCGTTGAAGGCTGCCGGAGCGCGTGGTATAGTATATCCATATCGCGCCGCGTTCCGGCGGTTCGGCAGCCGGACGGCGCCTCGGAGGGAAAAGCGGATGAGCGGAAGAAAATGGTATATCATCACAGCGGCGGTGCTGGTACTGGCGCTGGCGGCCGGAGCCGCCGCGTTGATCGGCTCGCGCGGAGCGGTTTCGGCCGGGGATCCCATGGTGTTCGAACAGGGGAGAAAGGTCAAAAACGGCTGCGTGAGCGTGGTCGATCTGCGCGGGACGTGGCGGGAGATGGGCCGCCAGTACGGAAAGCTGATGGAAAGCGAGCTCCGGGACGTATACGCCTTCACCGAGCTGATCATAGAGGCCCGGGTCGGGAACTCGGACAAGGCGGATTCCATCGTTCAGGTACAGACCCGCCAGACGCCTTATCGGATCCGCGAGTTTTTCGAGGGCGCCGCGGAGACCTCCGGCTTCACCGTGGAACAGCTGCAGCGGATCAACGCCGTGGAGCGGATCGCGGGACTTCCCCGGTGCAGCGCTGCCGCGGTGTGGGGTGATTACGCCGCGTCCTCTCTGGTGTTCGGGCGCAACTACGACTACGCGGACGTCTTCGCGGAGCTGTACGACGACGTGGCCGTCACGGTATACCATCCCGCGGACGGGGCTCT
>CACXMX010000016.1 GCA_902768805.1 Oscillospiraceae bacterium | reverse complement strand
TCGACGGCATTACGGTAAGCTCCACCTATATTCGCGGTCTGCTTAAGGCGGGGAACATGCGCGAAGCGGAACGCTTTATGGGCCACCCCCATATTCTCTCCGACATGGTGCGTCACGGGAGAGCTCTCGGCCGAAAGCTTGGCGCGCCGACCGTCAACATGCGTTTTGCTCCCGGGGTCCTCATCCCCCGATACGGCGTATATGCCGCAAGAGCCCATCTTCGCGAGGGTGTTTTTTCCGCTGTGACCAACATCGGGGTCCGTCCCACCGTGAGCAGCGACCACACGGTGAGCGTGGAAAGCCATCTTCTCGATTACAGCGGAAATCTCTACGGACGTCCGGTCCTTCTCGAGTTTGTCGAGCATATCCGCGACGAGATCGCCTTTTCTTCGGTGGATGAGCTCTCCGCTCAGATATCCGCCGACACGGAACGGGCGAGAAGCATACTGGAGGCACATATATGAGCCTTTTTACACGAAACGGAAAGAATACCGGCAACGCAGATCCTGCCCGTGCTTTCGGCTCCGAGGAGCAGCTGATGGCTGAATTCAGCCGCCAGGATTTCGTCCGTCCGCAGCAGAAGAGCGGCGTCATGAGCGGTATCAGGGAACGTCTGTCTTCACTGACCGCCCGGTCGCATGAGACGGACGCTCCCGTCTACTCTGCCGATACCTATACCGACGAAAACGCGCCGGATCTTGGCTGGGAAGCCGCCTTTGACCCCGGGAGCGCGCAGCCTTCCTCTCCCCCCGCCGGACCTGCCGGCCCCAGCGCCGAGGAACGGTTTGAGCAGTTCCGCAGCACCGTCTACTCTTCTCCCGCCGGGAGAGGTTCCGGTTATTCCTTCGGATCCTATACCCGGCCCGCGCCCGTGTACGAAGAAATATCCTTCTCCGGAACGCCCAGACGCGAATCCGTTCCCGAGCGGCCGGTATACGAGGAAATCAGCCTCGCCGGACGTGATCAAAGAGAGCCGCCGTCCATCGCCGCCCCGATCTATGAGGACCTCACGCCCGGACAGCGCAGGATCGCCGAACCCGGGCCGGCTCCGGAACAGGCGCGTGTCGTTTCTCCGGCCGCGGAAACGCTTCCCGGCCCGGACCGCGCCCCCGCCGCCGGGAGGGCGCCCCGAGCCAGCGATCTGCAGTATATGTTCTGGTCCGGGACGATCATCGCAGGAGTGGCACTGACCGTTTTTTCGTTCATTTACGCCTGCGCCATGTAAAAGGTGACAAACGTCCTGCCGCCGCAGCGGCAGGACGTTTGTCACCTTTTCTGTTCCCGTACTTTATATCCGCAGAACTCTATGGCGGCTCGCGCCAGCTCGGCCGTGGGGTCTATGAACGGACCCGGCACGTCAAGTGCCTCAGAGAGGATGGGCAGTTCGGTGCATCCGAGAATAAAAACCTCGGCGCCCCTGGCGCGCAGTCCGTCGAGCAGGCCCCGCCACCGCTCCCGTTCCGGGGCTATGGGTCCGGAAGCTTTTACCACATCATAAATCAGATACATCAGCGTTTCCCGTTCCGAATCGTCCGGAAGCAGGAAAGGTACTCCGGCTCCCTCCAGCGCAGCGTCGTACAGCCCCGTGGAAAGCGTGCCGACCGTCGCCAGCACGGCGGCTTTTTTCCCGGGATACAGCTCCGCGCAGCGTTTTGCGGCGGATTCCAGCATATTCAGGATCGGGATACTCGTCTCGGTCCTCAGCCGTGGAAGGAAGAAATGAGCCGTGTTGCAGGGCAGGATCACACACCCGGCTCCGCATTTTTCCAGATTCCGGAGGGCAGAGAGCATCTCAGGCACCGGATCCTTTCCTCCGGAGAGTATGGCCGCGGTACGATCGGGTATGGCGCTGTTGCTGTCGATGATCACCCGGATGTGTTCCGCGTCGCTGCCGGCCTCCGTCATGGATACGATCTTCGTGAAGAGGTCTGCCGTGGCCGCGGGACCCATGCCGCCGAGGATCCCCAGGATCTTTTTCATTTCGCACTCCTTTCCTTCCGGACACTTCCGTATGCTATAGTATTACCACGTACCTGTGGGAAAAGAAAGACCTTTTTCCCCTGTACGGCGGCATGCCGCGGGGATGACTTTTTCTTGCAATGTCACCACGTGTATGCCATAATATCGAAAAAACACCGAAACCGGGAGGTCTTGTCATGCCCAGATTTTTCCTGACCGGCGGAAGCACAGTCGCCGGCGGTACAGCTTTCATCGTGGGAGAGGATGCCGCTCATGCCAAAGTGCTGCGCCTCCAGATCGGTGAGCGCGTGGTCGTATGCGACGGTTTCGGAAAGGACCATCACTGCACGGTAACCAAGGTCGCTCCCGACAGAGTGGAAGCGGAGATCTTTGAAACCGTCCCCTGCAAGGCCGAGCCCACTGTGCGCGCCGTCGTTCTGTGCGGTCTTCCCAAAGGCGACAAGACGGATACGATCGTTCAGAAATGCACGGAGGCGGGAGCATCGGAGATCTTCTTTTTTCTCTCGAAGCGGTGCATAGCCAAAATGCCCGCGGATCGGGAGAAGAAGCTCAATCGCTGGCAGCGGATCGCTGAAGAGGCGGCCAAGCAGTCCGGCAGGGGGATCATCCCCTCCGTAGGCGTTCTGGAAGACATCGCTGAGGCCTTCAACAAAGCAAAAGAGAGCGCTCTCCCCCTGTTTATGTACGAGACCGGAGAGCGCAGGACGCTGAAGGATACCCTGGAAAGTGCGGGTGAGTTTCCCTCCGTGTCCATCCTCACGGGCCCCGAGGGAGGATTTGAGCCCTTTGAGGCGGAGCTTGCGGGGATCATGGGGCTGAACCTTTGTTCCATGGGCCCCAGGATCTTCCGCTGTGAGACAGCTCCGGTGGCGGCGCTTTCCGCCGTGATGTATGCCACCGGCAATATGTGATCCGATCGGGAGTTGATCCGCATGAGTACACAATTGTCCGAAACGGCCGCCGCCGTAAAAGCCTCCCCCACATCCATGATGCTTCTGAAGGTCTCCGAGATGCAGCGCGCCGGCATTCGCGTGCTGTCTCTGAACGTAGGAGAGCCGGAATCAGATACTCCCGATCATATCAAGTCGGCCGGCATCGAGGCGATCCGCGGCAATTTCACCCGCTACACTCCGGTGAACGGGATCGCTTCGCTGCGTGCCGCCATAGCGCGCAAGCTAGCGAGCGAAAACCTGATCCAATATGATGCCGAGGAGATCACCGTTACGGTCGGCGCCAAGCAGGCGATCGCCGCGGCGCTGTTCGCTCTTCTCGATCCCGGCGATGAGGTGATCATTCCTATTCCCTGCTATGTCAGCTATCCGGATATGGTGCGCATGGCGGGCGGCGTGCCCGTGTTTGTGCCTCTTCTCTCCGACTGGAGCCTGGATATCACAGCCATCCGCCAGTCTGTCACGGAGAGGACCAAGGCCGTGATCATCTGTACGCCCAACAACCCCACCGGCGCCGTATATTCCGAGGATTCTCTGCGGGACCTGGCGGCGCTGTCGCTGGAAATGGACTTCTTTATCATCTCCGACGAGGTTTACGAGAAGATCGTATACGGAGGAGCGCGCCACTTTTCCGTGGCGTCGGTGTCTCCCGCCGTCCGGGACAATACCGTGACCGTCAACGCCTTTTCCAAAACATACTCCATGACCGGATGGAGGCTGGGTTATGCCTGCGCGCGCAGAGACGTGATCTCGGCGATGAACCGCTACATCTCTCAGACGACGACCACCGCCTCTTCCGTCTCGCAGAAAGCTGCTCTGGCGGCTCTGACCGGCCCCCAGGACTGCGTTGAGGATATGAGGAGCCGCCTTGAACAGCTCAGAGACTATGCTCTGATACGTCTGAGGGCCATACCCGGCGTACGCTGTACGAATCCTCAGGGAGCCTTTTATCTGTTTTTCGACGTTTCGGAATGTATGGGACGGTCGGTCGGCGGCCGGACCGTCTGTACCGACGCTGAGCTGTGTGAATACCTGCTGGAGGAGTATCATGTCTGCGCGATGCCCGGCAGCGCCTACTACCGGGACAATCATGTACGAATCTCGTATTCCATGCCTATGGAAACGCTCTCCCGCGCCATGGACCGGCTCGAGGAAGGCATCGGAGCGCTGATGAGCGGCTATTCTCCCACGCCCGACGTCCGTGACCCGGGAGCGGATTACAGACGCTTCGCCGCCGCTCTCGCCGACAGGCGGGACCCGCTCCCCTCTCCCCGTGTCGTCTATCAGGGGGAACCGGGCGCTTACAGCGAAATGGCCGCCGTCGATTTCTTCGGTCCCGATGTGAACGCTGTGGGTCTTCGCGATTTCCAGGACACCTTTGACGCCGTGCGCTCGGGCAGCGCCGATTACGCGGTCCTCCCCATAGAAAATTCTTCCACGGGCGCGATACGTCAGGTATTCGATCTGCTCACCCAATATGAGTGCTACATCGTCGGTGAGACTACCGTGCGGGTGGAACACAATCTTATGGCGATACCCGGTACGAAGCTGGAAGATATCGACACGGTGTACTCCCATGAGCAGGGCCTGTTCCAGTGCGAGCGTTTTCTCAGCCGTTTCCCGTGGAAACGCGTTCCTCAGGAGGATACGGCCGGAAGCGCGAGGATCGTAGCCGAGAGCGGCGACCGCTCAAAAGCCGCGATCTGTTCCTCTCGCGCAGCCGAGCTCTACGGGCTCGAGATCCTGGAGAGGAACATCAATACCAACACCAACAATACGACCCGTTTTGTCATCGTCTCTCCTGTCATGGAGCTGCCGGAGGGCAGAGACAAGATCTGTATTTCGCTGACCACCGCCCATCATTCCGGTTCCCTTCACGAGATCCTCACCATATTCGCGCGGCACGGCCTCAACCTCGTCAAGCTGGAATCCCGGCCTGTTCAGGGGAAAAACTGGGAGTATATGTTCTTTATTGATTTCACGGGAGACCTCACCGCGTCCGGAATGGACGGCGTGATACGCGAGCTCATGAATACGGCCTACGGACTGCGGGTCTTCGGCAATTTCCGGTCCAATCTCTGAGGGGATTCTCCATCCTGTACGCAGGAGTGAGTCTGTTCTCTCCGCTTTTTGTACGATCATCCAAAAACCGACGGATTGCTTGCAATTTGCCGGTTTTTCTGTTAATATCCCTCTATCGCAAACAATCGTCCGTATATCGCGGACATTTTAAAGGAGAGCGCACAATGAAAGTCGCTGTTTTGGGTTACGGTACCGTCGGCACAGGAGTGTACGAGATGCTTCGCACCGCCGACGGTCTTGAACCCGGCCCGGTGCTGGTACGCAAAGGGAAAGCCTGTGAGCCGTTCATGACGACAGATATCGGCGCCGTACTATCCGATCCTGAGGTCGGAGCTGTCGTGGAGGCCATGGGCGGAGTCGAGCCGGCGTATTCCTATGCTAAGGAGATCCTCTCCTCCGGCCGTCATTTTGTCACGTCGAACAAGGTGCTTGTCGCCGCGAAGGGAATGGAGCTCGCAGCGCTTGCGCGCTCGGCGGGGGCCGCGTTCCTCTTCAGCGCCGCCTGCGGCGGCGGAGTGCCTCTGCTGCATAATCTGTCCGTTGCGTCCGGGAGCGACCGTATCCTGTCCGTGTCCGGTATCCTGAACGGTACCACGAATTTCATGCTTCACGCCATGCAGTCCCGCGGTCTTGATTACGCCGCGGCTCTCGCAGAAGCCCAGGAGCTGGGCTACGCCGAGGCGGACCCCACCGCCGACGTGTCGGGTATGGACGCAGCGCGGAAGATCCTGCTGGCCTGCGCCGTCGCGTTCTCCCGTCTTCCCGGTGAGGGCGTTGACTGTGAAGGCATCGAAAGCATCACTGCGGAGGATGCGGCTGATTTCATGGGCAGAGGCTTTATCTGTCGTCTGATCGCCCGCGGCGTTCCCGTCGGAGATACGGTCGCCGCCTATGTGGAGCCCGTCCTGTTCGGAGACGGCGCGCCCGAGCGTTCTGTGGCTTATAACAGCAACATGGCCCGCTATGAAGGCAAAAATTGCGGGCCCATGGTGTTTATCGGGCAGGGAGCCGGCAGATATCCCACCGCTTCGGCCGTCCTTCGAGATCTCTCCTGCATACTCGAGGGCCGTCGTGAAATGATGCCCGAGGGATGCGTGAGCGTCCGCGCGGACAACAGTCGCGAGCTTCACCGCTATTACGTCCGTACGAACGGTCCCATCGGCGATGAGCTGCCCATACAGGAAACTCTCGTCTCCGGCCCGGCCGTCCGCGCCGTCACCGAACCTGTCAGTGTCAGAGTCATGCACGATTACGCCGCGTCTGTCCGCTCGGAAGGCGGAAATATCTTTTACGCGGCTTTGGAGGTATAACGGCCCATGCTGAAAGTCGTTAAATTCGGAGGCTCCTCCGTCGCGGGAGCCGATCAGTTCAGAAAAGTCCGCGACATCATCCTCTCAGATCCTTCCCGCCGCGTTGTCGTGATCTCCGCCGCGGGAAAACGCGATCCCAGAGATCACAAGCTGACAGACCTGCTGTATCTGTGCCACGCGCACCTCACTTACGGTTTTCCGGCCGATGATATCCTCTCCGCGATCCGTACGCGCTTTGCTTCCATCAGGGACGATTTGGGCTTGTCCTGGCGCGTGGAGGACGATTTTGACGCCTTTGCCTCTTCTCTGAGCCGCGACACCTCTGTTGACGAACTGGTTTCGCGGGGCGAGTATTTCACCTCCCGGCTGATGGCGGAGTATCTCGGCTATACCTTTGTAGATGCCGCCGACTGCGTGTTTTTCAATTATGAAGGCCAGTTCGACCGTGAAAGGACCGATCCGGCCATACGCGACGCTCTGGAGAAAAACGGAAGGATCGTGATCCCGGGCTTTTACGGCCGCTCTCCCACGGGCAAGATCAAGGTCATGTCCCGCGGCGGCAGCGACATCTCCGGCGCTCTCGCGGCTGCGGCTGTGGATGCCGATGTATACGAAAACTGGACGGATGTCTCCGGGATCCTGATGGCCGACCCCAAAATCGTCGCGGATCCCAAACCGATCGCCAAAATCACCTTTGCCGAGCTGCGTGAGCTGGCTTATATGGGCGCTTCGGTCCTCCATGAGGATTCCATCCTGCCCGTAAAGGAAAAGGGGATCCCCCTCAACATACGCAATACCAACTGTCCCGAGGATCCCGGCACTGTGATCGTTGAAAACGCCGGTGAGGAAGCCGAACAGGACCGCCCCATCACGGGTATTGCGGGCAGGCGGAATTTCACCGTCCTCACGGTACGCAAACGCGGCATGACCTCCAGCTTTGATCTTCGCGAGGTACTGGAGATCACGGACAGGTATCACGCCGCCGTAGAGCACATCACGCTGGGCCTGGACAGCTTCGCGCTGGTGATCGCTTCCTCCGCGCTGGAATCCTGTCTGTACGATCTGATCGCGGACATACAGAAGGAATGCGCGCCCGACGAAGTCAACGTACAGGACGGCATCGCTCTCGTGGCCGCCGTAGGCCGGAAAATGAGTTCCCGTCCCGGCACCTCCGGCCGTCTGTTCCAGGCGCTCGGCCAGGAGGGACTCAACATACGCACCATCGCTCAGGGCGCCGACGAGCTTTCGATCATCGTCGGCGTGGACAACAGTGATTTTGAAAAGACCATTCGCGTTCTCTATGACGGATTTACCGGCTGAAAGGAGTCAGAACATAAGAAAAAATACAACATCGCCGTTCTCGGCGCCACGGGCGCTGTCGGACAGGAAATGCTCAACATCCTGGCCGAATATGACATCCCCGTCAACGAGCTGCTCCCCCTCGCCAGCGCGCGCAGCGCCGGCAGCACCGTGCAATTCAAGGGTGAGGATGTGGTGATCCGAGAGGCGTCTGACGACGCTTTCAAGGGTATGGATTTCGTGCTCGGCGCTGTGGAAAAGGACCAGTCGAAGCAGTTTGCCCCCGCCATTGTGCGCAGCGGCGCCGTTTATATCGATAACAGCTCCGCCTTCCGCATGGATCCCGAGGTGCCGCTCGTCGTGCCCGAGATCAACGGAGAGGACGCCAGGGCAAATCACGGCATCATCTCCAACCCCAACTGCTCCACCATCATCACAGCCATGGCCATAGGCGGGATCGCCGCGCTCTCCCCTATCCGCACCATGATCGCCTGCACTTATCAGGCGGTATCCGGCGCCGGCCAGGCCGGGCTGGCCGAGCTGGAAAACCAGATGAAAGCCCTGGCCGAGGGAAAGCCCCTGGAGCGGAAGGTCTTTCCGCATCAGATCGCCTTGAATGTGATCCCCTTTATCGGCTCCCTGACCGACAACGACTACACCGACGAAGAGATGAAAATGCAGAATGAAGGACGCAAGATCCTCCATCTTCCCGATCTGAAGGTCACCTGCGCCTGTGTGCGCGTGCCGGTCATGCGCTCCCACTCCATAGCGGTGACACTGCGCACGGAGCGAAAGATCTCCGTGGCGGAAGCCAACGAGGCCATCCGCAATTTCCCCGGATGCCGGCTGATAGAGGACTATGAGGGGCGGATCTATCCCACTCCCCTGGACACGAGCGGCCAGGATCTCGTATGGGTAGGACGCGTTCGCGAGGACCTGACAGATGAAAACGGCCTTACGCTGTGGTGCTGCGGCGATCAGATCCGCAAGGGCGCTGCCAGCAATGCTGTCCAGATCCTCCGGTATCTGATTTCCTAAGCTGTCTCCTAACCCGAACTCCCTCTCCGATCCGGAGAGGGAGTTTTCTTCTGCGCAGGCGCGGTCCGTGAGAAAGGAACAGGGACGGCTGCAGCGCAGCCGTCCCTGTTATCGGTATTTACGCCTGCCTCAGCCTTCCGAGGCAGGTGTTTCCGCGGGAATGATGTTTTCCTCCATCCCGTTGTCCGTCATATCCGGCTCAGAGGAAGGTTCCGGCATTTTTGAGAGAATGATCTGTTCCGTAGCGCTTTTCCCGTGCCAGTAGGTTTCGCTTGCCGTGAAATATACCGTTCGGAAATCCGTCGCCTTATAGACAAACTCCCCGGCGCCGAGAGCGATCTTGGAGTTGATCTTCACCTGGCGCAGATCTCCTTTGGTGAAGCCGAAGGAATTGTTTTCGGGATCGAAGTGTTCCATATTCCCGTAAACGTGCAGAGGCGTGACATATATGTCCGTAAGACTCCGCTCCACGGCGTCGTCACAGTATTCCAGCGTCACCGCCACGGTGCGGTCGTCCAGACGCTCGATGCCGCTGATCGACTCCACGGTACCCCGCCAGTCAGGATCCTCCGCCGCCCAGCGGCGGACGATCTCATTTTCCACCGCGTCAAGCATACTGGGCCTGCCCACGCCTTCTATAGCCCAGTACTGTTCCGCGTCGCCCTTATACAGCGCGTACATCTCCTCATACATGTCGTCTGCGGTCGGGAATTCGTCCACAAGGTTCCATGTTTTTCCGCTGAGACTGACGAATGTTTTGTCCTCCCTGAGCTCTCCCACAAGACGCTCACGCATGGCGCACATGATCTGCAGGCCTTTAGTCTCCCAGATCTCGTCGATGGAGTAATCGGTGTTCATGGTGATGGTGGTGCTGTAATGCGTCATAATGTAGTCGACCAGCGCGTCGGAGTCCTTCCTCCAGGCCTGCTCGATCGCCGTGCGTATCTCCTCCGCCCGCGCGGAATCGTAATTGTCCAGAGCGCCGCAGGCGTTCCTGTATGTGGCGTTGTCCATCCAGCGGGCCTCGGCCACGCCCTGGCGCTGAAGCTCGGATCTGGCCTCGTCCACAGCGTCGCGAAGGTCGGAATCGTAATTTCCGTTTTTGTAGATCTCATCATACAGGAAAACGTATTTGGAATACATATCCGGATCGATCCCGTTCCAGTATGCGGGCAGACCGCGGATCGGAAGCGTTTTGATCCCGGCGGGACCGTCGTAATCCTCATCGGCCAGAACATAATAGGTGAAGAGCAGGTCGTCGGCCGTCAGGGGGAATCCGTCGGAGCAGACCAGTCCTTCACGCAGTGTGATGACTACGCTCGTGCTGCCGTCCTCATTGTACAGCCTGCGTATCTCCGCGGGAGCGGGTCTGCCGTCCTTGGAGATAAGGCACAGCTGCGTCAGGGAAACGACCATCCGGTCGCCGTCCTTGTCCGCCCAGAAAGGACAGAAATTGCCGTCCATCTCAGAATAGGTCAGATAGACCGGCTCGGGCGTCGATTCAACGACACCGGAAAAAACAAGATCCGATCCGGGGAGCGGCGTCTCTGAAGGGGCGACAACGTCCAGCACGCTCTCGGGCGTGAGTGCGCACCCCGCCAGGAGCACGGCGGCGATCCACAGCAGCAGTATATAATGAAGTCGTTTCATGGCGGTTTCCCCTTTCGCGCCTAGACAGTGTATCATAAAATACAAATTATGTCAAATAAATACAGAATATTTCCGAACGGTATCAAGCGTACCGGAAACCACATAACTCACTTTTTCAAAGAAATTCTTCTTTACAAAACCGATTCTTCGTGATAATATATACAGGCTTTTGACCGCCGCGCTCAGCCACAGGCCCCCTTTCAGCCGTGACTTGGCCGGACGGAATGCGAAATAACCGAAAGGAACGAAAAACATGATCACCAAAGACCAGAAAACCGTTGTTATCGAGAACAACAAAACTCACGAGAACGACACCGGATCCCCCGAGGTCCAGATCGCCATTCTCACCGAGCGTATCCGTCAGTTGACTGAGCATCTGAAGAAGCATCCCAAGGACGATCACAGCCGTCTGGGAATGTACAAGATGGTCGGCAAGCGCCGCCGTCTGCTTGACTATCTGTCTCGCAAGGACATCGAGCGTTATCGTTCGATCATCGCGAAACTGGGCATCCGCAAGTAACCGAAGCCGGGTGCCGCCGAGGGGTATAAAGGTTTTACGGAGGGACAAGTGAATAGGTCCCTCCGTTTTTCTGTATGTTTCACAAGCCGGTAATATGTAAAGGAGAAAGAGTAAATGATCATCACACACAAACAGTTCCCTGACTTCAAGCGGTATGAGATGGATTACTGCGGACGGCCGTTCTTTATGGAGGTCGGCAAGATGGCGGAGCTGTGCAACGCCTCTGTGCTGGCGGGCTACGGCGATACGCGTGTGCTCGTCACGGTAACCGCGTCCGCCCGTCCGAAGGACGGCATCGACTACTTCCCTCTTTCCGTTGATTTCAACGAAAAGCTGTATGCCGTGGGCCGTATCCCCGGCAGCTTCAACCGCCGCGAAGGCCGTCCCTCTCTTAACGCCGTGCTGGCGTCCCGTCTGATCGACCGGCCCATGCGTCCCCTGTTCCCGTCCGATCTGCGCAACGATGTGGTCATCGCCTGCGAGGTGCTCGCCGTGGACCGTGACTGCTCCCCCGAGATCACCGCCATGATCGGCGCCGCCGCCGCTGTGGCCATCTCCGACGTCCCCTTCAACGGGCCCATCGCCGGGATTGTCCTGGGCTGGGACGGGGAGAAATACCTGTTCAACCCCACCGCCGCCGAGAAAGCAGGCAACCGCATGACCACCACCATCGCCGCCTCCCACAAGAAGATCATCATGATCGAGTCCGAGGCCGATCAGGTCCCCGATGACGTCATGTACGAGGGCATCGTTCAGGCTCACGAGAAGATCCAGCCCATGCTCGACCTCATCGACCGCATGGTAGCCGAGATCGGAAAGCCCAAATTCTCCTACGAGCACGCCGCCTTTGACGACGAGCTGTTTGATCTCCTTGCCGCCAATGAATTTGAGGGCATGGAGTACTGCATGGATACCGACGACAAGAACGTCCGTGAGTCCCGCGTCAACGAGTGGATCACCGCCATGCAGAACAAATACGAGGCCGACCATCCCGATATGATGCAGTACATGGACGAGATCCTCTACAAGCTGCAGAAAAAGGTCGTGAAAAAATGGCTGCTCGCCGGCAAACGTGTGGACGGGCGCGCCATGAACGAGATCCGTCCGCTCGGCACCGAGGTCTCCGTGCTCCCGCAGGTCCACGGGTCCGCTCTGTTCACCCGCGGTCAGACCCAGGTCCTTTCCATCGCTACTCTCAACACGCTCTCCGCTGCCCAGAAGCTTGACACGATCTGGGAGGAGACCGAGAAGCGCTTCATGCACCATTACAACATGCCCTCCTACTCCGTGGGCGAGGCCCGCGCAGCCCGCAGCGTCGGCCGCCGCGAGTACGGTCATGGCGCTCTGGTGGAGAAGGCCCTTCAGTGCGTGATCCCCGATGTGGAGGATTTCCCCTACGCGATACGCGTGGTCAGCGAGGTCCTCTCCTCCAACGGCTCCACCTCCCAGGGTTCCGTCTGCGGCACCACCATGGCGCTGATGGACGCCGGCGTGCCCATCAAAGCCCCGGTGGCCGGCATCAGCTGCGGTCTGATCCAGGACGGCGACGACTTCACCACCTTCATCGACATCCAGGGCGTCGAGGATTTCCACGGTGAGATGGACTTTAAGGTTGCCGGAACCAAACAGGGCATCACCGCCATCCAGATGGACCTGAAGAACGACGGCCTGAAGCACGAGATCGTACGCGAGGCCTTTGCGATGACCCGCGAAGCCCGTTTCCAGATCCTTGACGAGGTCATGCTTCCCGCTCTGAGCGAGCCGCGCAAGGAGCTGGCCAAGACCGCTCCCAAGATGATCAACATCAAGATCAACCCCGACAAGATCCGCGAGGTCATCGGGTCCGGCGGAAAGGTCATCCAGAAGATCACTGCCGATACCGGCACGAAGATCGATATCAACGACGACGGCAATATCTTCATTGCCTCGGAAGATATCGAAGCCTGCCGCGCCGCGCGCAAGATCATCGAGGGCATCGTGTTCGAGCCCGAGGTCGGCGCCCTTTACTACGGCAAGGTCGTGCGCATCATCCCCATCGGCGCCTTCGTAGAGCTTGCTCCGGGCAAGGACGGTATGGTCCATATCAAGGACCTTGAGTTCAAGCGTACCGAGAAGGTGGAAGACGTACTCAATATCGGCGATTACACATGGGTCAAGGTCACCGGTATCGACGAGCGCGGACGCGTCAATCTCAGCCGCAAGGACGCTCTCAAGGAGCGCGGTGAGGACGGCCCGCACACCTCACGGTAAGGATATTTCACACAAAACGGTCATGGCGGGAGGTTCGGCTCCCGCCATGTTTCTTCGGAGGATCTATGTACGAGCTAATTACTTTCCCCAACGGAGTGAGGCTGGCACTGGAGCGCGTAAGCAGCGTACGCAGCGCGTCCGTCGGTATTTGGGTGGGCGTCGGGTCCCGGCTGGAAGGGCGCGGTGAGGAGGGCAGCGCGCACTTTATAGAGCACATGCTCTTCAAAGGGACCGGAAAAAGTACGGCCGCCCGCCTCGCCGAGCGTATGGACGCGATCGGCGGGCAGATCAACGCGTTTACGTCCCGGGAGTCCACCTGCTTTTACGCCAGAGTTCTGGACACCCATCTCCGGGAGGCCGTCGATATCCTGACGGAAATGTTTTTCGACTCCCTGTTCGACGAGGCTGAAACGGCAAATGAGCGCGGAGTCATTCTTGAGGAGATCGACATGTACCGCGACACGCCGGAGGATCTCGTTGTCGAGCAGCTTCTCACCCGGTGCTTTCCCGGGCGTCTGGGGAAACCTGTTCTGGGCAGTCCTTCTTCCCTGCGGTCCATGACGGGCGGCTCTCTTCGGGCGTTCAAGGAACGCGAGTACACCCCGGACAGGATCGTTATCTCCCTGTGCGGCAGCTTTGACGACGCTGTCACGGACCAAATCCGCGAGCGGTTCTCTTCGATGAGTACATCCGAACATCCGGCCCGGAGGAGCTCCCGCTACACCCCTTCCTGTGTTCTCAAAAGAAAGAGCACGGAGCAGAATCATTTCTGTCTGATGTGGCCGGGACTCCCCGCCGACAGTGAGAAGCGATTTGCATGGCAGATCATGTCCATGATCCTCGGCGGCGGGATGTCCTCCCGTCTGTTCCAGAAGGTTCGCGAGGAAAACGGACTGTGCTACTCCATAGGCTCGTTCACTTCGTCCTTCTCGGATACGGGTATGTTCGGGATCTCCACGGCTGTCGGAAGGGATACGGAGGAAAAAGCGCTGACTCTGATCCGCTCGGAAATCGACCGTTTTCGCGATGACGGGATCGATCAGCAGGAACTGGACCGCGCCAGGGAGCTGATCAAATCCGGGGTCATTCTCTCCCTGGAATCCACGGCGTCGCGAATGAACAGGCTGGGCTCTTCCGTGCTGTCGTTGGGCGGATGCCTGACCCCCGATGAGATCATCGACCGCTTCAACGCCGTAACGGTCGACGACGTATGCGCGCTTTCGCGCGAAACTTTGGCCGACGAAGCCCAAAGCCTGTCCGCCCTCGGGCGGCTTTCGGATCCCGCGGCGTATCGCGCGCTGGTGCGCGAGCAGGCGTGATAACAGGATAAAGGAGAAGGGATCGCCCGGAGCGATCCCTTCTTTTTTTATCTGCTTATCTGCCGGCAGATACGGTCCTCATCTGTTCGGATATCGTCTCGGGTGAGAAATACCGTCCGTCCGACGCCGCGCGCAGACCCATCCATACGCGCGAACATGCCTGGTAAACCACCGAAAACCCTATGGTAACGGCGGCAGAATCATTGTACAGGTATTCCCCTGCCTCGTCGGACAACCTGCGGATCTCTTCCGGATCCGTCGATGCGGTAAGCTCTTTATACAGACGGTCGAATTCAGCGCTGGAGTAGCCGCTGTCGTTCCAGCCCGGACTGTTCACTCTGCCCAAATGAGCCGTCTCCGCGTAGGCATTGTCTCCGCCGTCCCAGAAGTAATATCCGAATGACATCCAGGGTTCGGGCCGGGGCTCCCGCGCGATCAGGCAGAGGTCCCAATCCCCGGATGCAAGCGATTCGGCAAATCTGTCCGATGAAACGGAGACGACGCGTATTTCCGCTCCGGCGGCCGCAAAGGTCGTTTTCAGGAACCGGGCGGCCCGCTCCCAGGCAGGAGCCTCATTTGCGCACAGCATAGTCAAAGAGAGCGGTACTCCGTTCTTTTCACGGACCCCGTCGCTGTCGGTGTCCGTCCATCCCGCGTTCTGAAGAAGGGATGACGCCGTGGCTGTATCGTAAGGGCGGTCGAATACCGATTCGTTCATGGAATACCAGGCGCTGAAAGGAGAGATCATCCCCCTCTCTGCATATCCTCCGCCGAACGCGTACAGCAAAAGCGCGTCGCGCGCGGTACAGTATTCGGCTGCTCTCCGAACCGCGCTGTCACGGACCGGTGATCTGTCGGAGGCGAACCCGAAAGCCATCTGATACATCACTCCGTCCGTTCCTGCGGAGGTGCGTACGGCTTCGTTTTCACGCAGGGAACGGAACCCGCTGAGAGACATGTCCGCGCAGGCGTCGACACGGTTTTCCGCCAGAGCGGCGGCGGGATCCTCCAGGCCGTAGCACAGCTCCAGGACTTCCGCCTTCGAGGTTCCGTTCCCGTAGGCGCGGTTGAGGCGAAGCGTAAGCACGCCGTTGCTGTATCCTCCCCAGGTGTACAGTCCGGAACCTACCATAACGGATGCTTCAGCCGGTACTTTTCCGATAAGCGCGGCCGCTCTCACCGGATCGGAGGCGACGCCGGAGACGTCATATAGCATATAGTCCGGTTCGTTCCATATATGCCGCGGCAAAATCGGGACGCGGGAGAGACAGGTTTTGACGACGCTCTCCTCTCCCCAAACGATCATTGCCAGATGCGTATCGTCCACGATCGCGATCCCTGTGGTATCCAGCAGCTCGCAGAACGGATAACCGTACCGGGCGGAGAGATCCTTAAGAGACTGCAGGGAGAACTCCACATCGCCCGAGGTGAGTCTCTCCCCGTCGCTCCAGTACACGTCGTCCCTGATCGTGATATTCCACAGTTTCCCCACGCCGGAGGAAGCATTGGTGACCGTATACTCCGTACACAGGCTGCCGACAGGCTCCCCCGTCGTGAGATCTTCCGAGAAAAGCGTATCGTAAAGGAGCGAAATCGCCGTCTCGGCCTCCGGATCGCATGCGGCATAGGGATTGAGCGAGGCGGGAGTTCCGGCAAAACCGAGACGAAACAGAGTCTCCCCTTCCGGCGTTTTCGCGCTTTCCGGTCTGAAGGAGCAGCCGTCGAGGAGGACCGCTGCCGCCGCGAGCAGAAGGACGCATATGCAGTTGCGTATATGCTTTATCATCATTTCATCCGCCCGTTATCCGCCCTGCGTCCTTTCCGTCACTCAATACCGGTCAGGTCGAAATTTCTGAGCCAGTCTGCGGCGGTCCGGCAGACATCCCGAAGGCATTTTTCCTCAAACGGGCTGTCAAGCCCGGCGTTGTCCAGAAGATCGGTGAAGGTGCGGCTTCCTCCCTGCCGGGCGTAGGCCATGTATTTCTCCCACGCACGCTCCCTGCTCTCCTGCATGATCGACCAGATCTCCAGAGAAACGGTCTGCGCCAGACAATAGTCTATGTAATAGAAGGGCGCCTGATAAATATGGCTCTGCCGCTGCCAGCCCTCGCCCTCGCTGTAGAACGGGATATCCCCGTCGAGCCGCATCCACGGCATATACACGCCCAGGAGACGCTTCCATTCGGCATGACGCTCAGCGGGGCTCATTTCCGGCTTTTCGTAAACGATGTGCTGAAAATGGTCCACCATCGTGCCGTAAGGAATAAACGTCAGCGCTCAGGCGAGATGGCTGTAGAGGAACTTGCGGGTATCGTTGCCGAAGAAGCCCTCCGCCCAGGGCCAGGCCATGAATTCCATGGACATGGAATGGACCTCACAGGCCTCCATGCTCGGCCAGACGTATTCCATAGGCACACGGCTGCGGTTGAGCCAGGCTGCGAAAGAGTGCCCGGCCTCGTGCGTGACCACCTCCACGTCCCCCTGTGTTCCGTTGAAATTCGCGAAAATAAACGGGACATTATAGTCCGGCAGCGCGGTGCAGTATCCGCCTCCGCTCTTGCCCTCGGTGGAAAGCACATCCATCAGTTCTCCGCCGCGCATCACGGAAAAGAACTCACCGGTCTCGGGCGAAAGCTCGGAATAGAATCTCTGTCCGTGGGCGAGGATCTCCTCCGCCGTTCCCTTCGGTCTGGCATTCCCGCTGCGGAAGGTCAGAGCGTTGTCGGCAAAGCTCATGGGGTATTCCTTGCCCAGACGTTTGGCCTGTTCTTTATAGATATCCGCCGCCAGAGGAACCAGATACTCACGCACTACCGAGCGGAAGCGTTCCACATCCGCCGCGGTATAGCAGTTGCGGCCCATCCGGTAATAGCCCAGTTCGGTATATCCGTCGTACCCCAGCTTGCGGCCCATCGCGTCGCGCAGCCGGACAAGCTCGTCATAGATGCGGTCCAGTTCGTCCTGGTGCTCCTTGTACCAGGCTCCCTCCGCCTTCCATGCCGCCAGCCGGCGGGCGTCGTCGGCGTCATTCTTGAAGGGAGAGAGCTGAGAGAGCGTGTAGACCCCGTCCTCAAAGGGGATCTGCGCCGAGGCAATAAGCTTATCATAATCCAGCACAAGATCGTTTTCCTTCTGCAGTTCGGGAATGATCGCCGGGGAGAAAGTCTTGAGCGCTATCTCGGCGTTGACAAACATAAGGTCTCCGAACTCGGAGGAAAAATCGCCGCGGAACGGAGATTCGAGCATGGAGCGCGTCCAGTCCTGCATATACTCCTCCAGCTCGGGCATCACCCGGTTCCAGTAGCGGCATTCCTCGTCGTAAAACGCGTCCCGCGTGTCGATGTCATGGCGGATCTGCGCGAGAGTGGACTGTGTTGTAAGGTGCTTCTCTGCTTCCTCCTTGCGAAGAAACAGCGATCTGGCCTCTTCATAGGTCCGGGCGGACCTCAGAGCCTCGGTCAGGCCGGCGATCTCTTTCTTAACCTCGTCGGCATCGAGCCGGGTATAGGTCATTTCCGAAAATTTCATATTTTCCGTCCTTTTATCTGTCCTTGATTCTTTATGCAACAGCAAAATCCGGAAAACATTTTACCCTGTTTTCCGGATTTTTACAATACTGTGAAAACTCAGTTCCCCTGGATAAGCTCCATCGCGGTTTTTGCGATATTTTCGGCGGACAGGCCGAATTCCCTGAGAAGATTGGCGGCAGGCCCCGAATGCCCGAAAACATCGTTGACTCCGACACGGCGGACAGGCACCGGACAGCGTTCGCTCACCAGAGCGCATACCGCGTCGCCCAAACCTCCGATGACGCTGTGCTCCTCACAGGTCACGATCCGTCCGCACTCTCCGGCGGCCGCCAGTACGATTTCTTCATCCAGCGGCTTGATGCTGCAGACATTGATCACCCTGGCATGGATGCCCCGGGCCTCAAGCATGTCGGCCGCCGCGAGCGCCTCGGCTGTCATCAGCCCTGTGGCGATAAGAGCCGCGTCGCTTCCCTCGCGAAGCATCTCCGCCTTCCCGATGGTGAATCCGGCATAAGAGGAATCGTGGATCACGGGGACCGCGGAGCGTCCGAAGCGGATGTAGACCGGACCGGAATACTCATAAGCGGCTTTTACGGCAGCCCTGGCCTCGATATCGTCGGAGGGGCAGAGCACCACCATGCCGGGAATAGAACGCATCAGCGCGAAATCCTCGCAGCACTGATGAGAAGCTCCGTCCTCTCCGACCGAGATCCCGCCGTGGGTTGCGCAGACTTTGACGTTCAGATGCGGGTACCCCAGCGTGTTGCGGACCTGCTCAAAGGCGCGGCCGGCGGCAAACATGGCAAAGGTGGAGCAGAAGGGTACAAAGCCCATGGTGGACAGCCCGGCGCTGACATCGATCAGATCCGCCTCGGCGATCCCGCAGTTAAAGTGCCTGTCGGGATAGGCTTTCCTGAAAATACCGGTTTTTGTGGCTCCGGCCAGATCGGCGTCCAGCACAATGATATCATCGTGCTCCGCCGCCAGCTCCACGAGAGCATTGCCGTAGCTCTCGCGTGTGGCGATCTTATTCGTCCCGGCCATATCAGCGCACCTCCTCACGGGCCAGAGCTTCGGCGAGCTCATCCATAGCCTGATGATATTCTTCTTCATTAGGCGCCTTTCCGTGCCAGCCGACCTGGTTTTCCATATAGGACACGCCGCGGCCCTTGACAGTTTTGAGAACGATGGCCGAGGGTCTTCCCTTCTCGGCCTCGGCGCGGTCAAAGGCCCGCTCCAGCTCGTCAAAATCGTGACCGTCGACCGTCTGTACGAACAGTCCGAAAGCGGCAAGCTTCTCGTCGATGGGGTAAGGACTCATCACGTCGCTCACGGCTCCGTCGATCTGGAGTCCGTTGTTGTCCACCAGGACGACAAGGTTGTCGAGCTTGTAGTGCGCGGAGAACATCATGGCTTCCCAGACCTGTCCCTCCTGGATCTCGCCGTCGCCGAGAAGCGTGTACACGCGGCTGTCCAGGCCTTTGAGCTTTGCGCCGAGAGCCATGCCCGCCGCCGCCGAAACGCCCTGGCCGAGAGAGCCTGTGGACATGTCCACTCCGGGCGTAAGGTTCATGTTCGGATGTCCCTGCAGCCGGCTTCCGATATGGCGGAGAGTTTTGAGCTCCTCCACGGGGAAGAATCCGCGCTGAGCCAGCACGGAATACAGCGCCGGCGCCGCGTGTCCTTTGGAAAGGACAAAGCGGTCGCGATCCGCGCGGTCAGGATCGGAAGGGTCGACGCGCATGCGGGAAAAATACAGGTACGTGATTACGTCCGCGGCGGACAGACTTCCGCCGGGATGGCCGGATTTAGCGCGGAAAGTCCCTTCTATAATGCCCTGCCGAACACGGCACGCCGTCACGCGAAGGTTCTTTTTCTCTTCCGGGGTCAAATGCTTGCACCTCCATCGGCATGATCGCCTGTAAATTGAAAACATCGGTATGATTATAAAAAAAGCGACGCCTCGCGTCAAGGAAAAACAGAGCGATCCCCCCGCAAATCGCGAGGGGACCGGGTGTCAGGATTCGGGAACAGATCCCAGCCTGTCGGAAATATAGGAGCGAACCTCGTCACGGCCGATCTCAAGCGCGACGGCCAGTTCTCCGTAGAGGAGGTCCTCAGCCCTGCGCAGGAATTTTTCATCCGTCATGCCGATTTTTTTCTGGCGGCTTTCCGCATCTTTTTTCTTGGCGTAGATCGACTTGGTCATGCGCACCAGGTCGCGGCAGTCATAGGTGTTGAGCTGCTGCTGGTAATGGTTGCGCAGCGCCGTGAGATTTTTTTCATAGCAGATGGAGGCGGTGATATACGGCATGCCGTCAACAAGCTGCTCCGCTTCGTCGCGGGTCATTACAGGCCGTATCGGGACTTTCGTGTTGTCCACCGGGATCTGGATCGTTCCGGATTGGTAAAGCGGCTTCAGGACATAATAAAGCCTCGGCCGGTCCAAACTGGACTGCTTGACCGATGTGATCTCCTGAACGGTGCATACACCGGTTCCGCCGTACATGATCTTCTCGCCGATGGAATACATTCTCTGCCTCCCTGCTCTGTCGCCCGTACATCCGCAAACCGGGCATATTTATCCACACATACTCCAAATACATAAAAAGTATACCACAGGAGTACGGGAAAGAGCAAGGGCCAATTGGGAAAAATCCAGTTATTTCAACAAATTATCCGTTTGCGGGCAGCTCCGCATTATTCATTTGTTACGATTCTCCGAGGCAAGCTTCTTGATTTCGGGATATCGTTCGATCACTTTCGGGTAATTGGAGCGGATATGCGGAAAAAGGCAGCCTGTGCATATTTTGGTGCCCTTCTCGGAATACCGGAAATTGCCGCCGCATTTATCTCCGAGCGTGTACAGCGGGCAGTAGCAGAACAGACAGTTGAAATCTTCAGGCTTCGATGTTTTGTGGCAGGGGAAATACTCGCATTTCAGATTTTGAAAGAAAGAAAAGCCCTTTCCTTCCCAGTCGTCGCGGTCTGACATCAGTCATCGCCTCCCGTCGGTATGCTGATCCATGAGCGTTGTCCGCCGCGGATCTGTATCAGGTACCCTTTTCCGTTCTCCGGCTGCCATTCATAACGGTTTTTTCCTTCTTCCGGGAACAGATCGTCCATGATCGCCGCTATGGGACCTCCGTGAGAGATCACAACGGCGTCTTCGCCCGCGTCCAGGATCGTCCGGGCAGCTTTCAGGACCCTCTCGCGCATTAGAAAGCCGCTCTCTCCCCCGGGAGCGAGATTTGCCTCGTTGTCTCCCCCGATCCAGGCAAGATAGTCCCCATCGTTTTTGAGCTGTTCATAGCTGCGCATCTCAAAGCGTCCGAAATCCATCTCCCGTATGCCGGGAAGAGACAGATGATCCTTCGGGCCGTAGATCAGCTCTAGTGTCTGCTCCGTGCGCAGCTGACCGCTTGTAAAAAAGCGGAAGCCCTCCGCTGCGGGGTAGGAAAAGGAGTTTCGAAGAGTCTCCAGCTCGCGCCGCCCGTTTTCCGAGAGGGGAAGATCGGTGCTTCCGCAGTACAGATGCTCCTCATTGGCCCGGGTACGGCCGTGACGGATCAGTACAAGACGCATTACTTGAGCTCCAGCGGCAGTCCGCAGAACACGCGCCATACCTTGTCCGCGCGGGAGCTGACGCGGGAATAAAAGCGCCCCGTCTCCTCACGCCACGCTCTTTCGGTGACATCTATGGGCACGACGCCGCAGAAGATATCGTCGCCGGTCAGAACGGCGTCGTCGCGAAAACGGTCCTCGGGCGTGAGGCCGTTCTTCACGCAATACCACACATATCGCTCCAGGTGCGTTACGCACCGGCTGCTCCAGTCGGGCTCTCCGTCTTCTGTGCAGGCGCGGATCTCATCCTCCCCGACGCCGTACTTTTCGGCGGCAAAAGCCTCTTTTCCCTGGTAAGCCCCTCCTGTAATAAAGACCACTCTTCTTCCTCCCTTTTTTACAACAGCGCCAGCGCGATCAGCGCGCAGAACTCTCCCAGCGTGGTGCCGGCTCCCGAGACATCCCCGGACATACCCTTGAGATCCCAGCGGATATACAGGATCGTCAGCCAGGCGCCCAGCGCGCCCGCGGCCGAGCAAAGCCCCTGTCTGCCGAGGAAGACCGGAGGCAGAACGATCATGGCGGCCAGAACAAGCACAGCCGCGGCTTTGGCCCCGGACGGGACCCCGCCGGAGAACATACGCTCATAGCTGCTTCCCGGCAGAGGCTTGTAAAACAACACCGCGCAGGTGCACAGAGCTCTCGGCGCCGCGCATACCAGCGTGAGAAGCCACGCTTTCCGGCCAAGCGTATAACCGTCAAATACCGAGTATTCCGCGAGGAACAGGATCACAAGAGCAACGACGGCAAAGGAACCGACATGCGAGTCCTTCAGGATCTTTCTTCTTGTCTCCAGATCCCGGCGGGAAAGCACCGCGTCGGCGCAGTCCATATATCCGTCCAGATGGATGCAGCCGGAAAGAATATACGGCATTGCCGTGAGAAGTGCGGCGCAGATCGTCCCGGGAATGAACCGCTCCGCCAGAACCACGCACACGGCCCAAACCAGGCCGATCAAAGCGCCTATGGCCGGCAGGAACAGGAGCATCCCAACCCGCGCTCGCTCATCCCACCATTTCAGAGGGCACGGGATCATCCAGAACATGCCCCAGGCCATGAAAAAGGCCGTTACGGCAAGCTTCAAAACGGCAGCCCCCCCTTGTAGATCACGGGATTGGAGGAGACGACCTCCACCACCGTATCACATTCCCGGGCCAGGACGCGGTCGCACAGAGCCAGGGCACGCCGATAGGTCTCGGTGAATTCATCGTAATGTCCGGCGTCGGAATAGATGAAGTCGCTGACGAAAACGATGTGCCGCGCGCGGCGCGCGAGCTCCGTGAGCTCCGCCGCGGCGCGTTCGCCGGCGTCTGGATCGTATCCGTTTTCCGACCACATCTCGTTGGACAGCAGCGCCGTCACGCTGTCCAGGAGAAAAGCCCCGTTTTCGTCCGCTCTGTCCAGACAGCGGGTCACATTTGTCCCCTGCTCAAGCGTGATGAACCCCATCCCCGCGCGTGATTCAACATGGCGCCGGATCCTGGCGCGGTCCTCGTCGTCATGGGGGATCATGGTGGCGATGTAGTAAAGCGGTCCGTCTCCGGCAAGCGCCTTCACTGAACGTTCCGCCAGAGTGGATTTTCCGTTTTTGCACCCGCCGGAAAACAAGATCTTCATACGGTGTAACAGTCCTTTTCCCTGATCTCGTCGAGGTAACCGTCGTCAATGGAGGCCTCGTCGAAGGTGGCCATATTGTTTGTAAAGGCGCAGGCCGCTTCCAGCAGCCGGAACGCCAGCGGGCAACCGCTGCCCTCGCCCAGACGCATATTCATGAGCAGCCAGGGTTCAAGCCCGAGTTCTTCGGCTGCTTTGGCATAGCCGATCTCAAAGGACGCGTGGGACGGGAACATATATTCCGCCGCCGCGGGGCACAGCCGCGCCGCGCACAGCGCCGCCACGACGGAGATGAATCCGTCGATCACCACGGGGAGGCGATAACGGGCCGCGCCGAGAAAAGCTCCGCACATCGCGGCCAGATCGAAGCCTCCTACCTTGGAGAGCACATCCACCGGATCGTTCGGATCCGGCTTGTGCAGAGTCAGTCCTGTCTGGATCACTTCCTTCTTGTGGAGGAAGGCCGCGTCGTTGATGCCGCCTCCGCGCCCGGTGACCTGCTCGACGCTCAGCCCGGTCAGCGCGCACAGCACCGCTGAGGACGTGGTGGTGTTGCCGATCCCCATCTCTCCCACGCCGATAACGGATACGCCCTCTTCGTGCGCCTTTTTAGCCATCTCCTCGCCGACGAGGATGGCCTCCACGGCCTGCGCTCTCGTCATGGCGGGTTCATACATGAAGTTTTTGGTGCCCGGAGCGATCCTGCGGTCGATGATCTGCGGGGCGTCGTAGGGATCGGCGATCCCCAGGTCCACGACACGGACCTGATCGCCGAAATAATGCGCTATGGAGGACATGCCCGTAAGATAATGCGTCATGTTCGCCGCCTGGGCGGCCGTGACGGTACGGGGCGCCGAGCCTATGCCCTCCTCAATGATGCCGTTGTCCGCGGCCATGACAATGACCCGGCAGCGGGTGATCTCATTGTGAAGCTTCCCGGTGATGCCGGCCAGTCTTACGGCGGCATCCTGAAGCTTGCCGAGGCTTCCGGGCGGCACCGCGAGCTTTTCCTGACGAAGACGCGCGGCCTCCAGGGCTTTCTCATCCAGCGGCCGTATCGCCGCGACAAGTTCCTCAA
>CACXMX010000015.1 GCA_902768805.1 Oscillospiraceae bacterium | reverse complement strand
CATCAACATGCGCGACGGCAGTCTGATCTGCATCGGCAAGGGCAATGAGGAGTGGAACTGCTCGGCTCCCCACGGCGCAGGCCGTCTCATGAGCCGCAAACAGGCATTTGCTCAGCTGTCAATGGATGAGTACGCCGCCGAAATGGAAGGGATCTGGTCCTCGTGTGTCGTTAAGGATACGCTGGACGAATCCCCTATGGCATACAAGCCCCTCGATGAGATCGTCTCAGAGATTGGCCCCACGGCCGATATCATCGAGCGTATCCGTCCGGTCTACAACTTCAAGGCCGCTGAATAAGCGGCCGGAGCTTAAAAAAGAAAAAGGTCAACGGAGAGTTGACCGACGCCCCTTTCTTTAGCGGTACGATAAAGCCAAAGTAAAAGAAAGGGGTATTCTATTATGAACAGCAATCTGACAGAACTCGTATTCATCCTGGATCGCAGCGGCTCCATGGCAGGTCTTGAGAGCGATACCATCGGCGGCTTCAACGCCATGCTGGAAAAGCAGAAGAAGGGGGAAGGATCTGTTCTGGTCTCCGCAGTCCTGTTTTCCGACAGCAGCCGGGTCCTTTATGACAGGGTCCCGCTGGAAAAGATCGAGCCGATGACGGATCAGCAGTATCAGGTCGGCGGCTGCACCGCTCTGCTGGACGCGATCGGCGGAGCCGTGCATCATATCGGGAACGTGCACAAATACGCAAGAGAAGAAGACAGGCCGGGTAAAACGGTATTCGTGATCACCACGGACGGGATGGAAAACGCCAGCTGCGTTTATTCCTACGATAAGGTCCGGCGGATGGTCAGTCACGAACAGGAAAAGTACGGCTGGGAGTTCCTGTTCCTCGGTGCGAACATGGACGCTATCTCCGCGGCGCGGAGATTCGGTATCCGGGAGGATCGCGCCGTACGGTACCGGAGCGACAGCGAGGGGACCAGGCTGAACTACGAGGTGGTCGGCGAGACCATCGTCCGCTACCGCAGGGAGAGGGAGATCGGCTCGGCGTGGAGCGCGCCTATCGAGGCCGACGTCAAAAAGCGCGGCGAATAAGGCCAAAAGCGGAAAAGATCGTCCGGTTTCGATATCGTCGCAGCAGTCCCGGAAAACAAGTGAAGCAAAGGCGGCCATGCTGTGTTTGACAGCATGGCCGCCTTTTTTGGCCCGGTTCAGGCGACGATCCCCCGCTCCCGGGCTTTTTCCCTGCCGATATGGCATTTTGCTTCGCTCAGCAGGCAGTTATGATGGCAGCCTCCGCAGTGGAGTATCTTTTTCGTGGCCCGGACCCGCTCGAGCGGTTTGGGCGCAAGCCCTCCGCCCTCCAGCAGGAATCCCCTGCGGCGCAGAACGGTTTTCAGCGCAGCCAATGTGAGCCCACGGCAGATCACGATGCAGTCCTTTGACTCTGCCTCCAGCCGGTCCGCCAGTTTTTCGACCCGTCGCTCCGTCTGATACCTCGTTTCGCCCTGTCGACGGCTGTCTGCGCGCCACTGCGCCTCGCCCATGGCCTTCCACAGCCACAGGGGGAGGGCCTTTCCCGTATCCCGAAAGGCGCGTATGGGAACATCGTCCAGAAGAGGCGTCGCTTCGATGGGTCCGGTCCGCTCGAAAAGGATCTCCGCTGTCTGCATACAGGCACGGGACGTGCCGGTATAGACGCGGTATGCCGAGGCGTCGATCCGTCGGACGCTTCCTCCGACGGCGAAGCAGCCGCGTTCGGTCTCTATGGCGCGCTCGAAGGAGTCCGCGTCGTACCGCGATTCCCAAACCATGTCCGTGCCGGCCTGACAAATGAGTATGATTTTCACGTAAGTCCCTCTTTATCCCGCGGGATCAGCGCATCCCCATTCTTTCTCCGTATTCCTCCAGGACGTTGTAGATCCCGTCCTCGGAGAGGACCCCGCGCCGGAGCCACCCGGGAAGCAGCCCTGCCTCATCGTCGGCAAAATCCTGTTTCCAGTCCTCGCTCTCAAGATACCGCGAGAGCGCCTCCGCCCTCTCCCGGACAGAGGAGAGTTCCTGCGGACCCGCTCCCGGCCGCGAGAGCGCTCTCCGAAGCGCGTTCAGGTGAGTCTCATTTCGCGCGATCCTGCTGAGCTGTTCTCGTCGGGGGCTGTGGCAATAGCCGTAATACCAGCACTCATAGGGGTCTGAGCAGCGGTCTCCGGGCTCCGTTTCCGGTTCCTCGCCCTGTTTCTGCATACGGTTGAGATCCCAGATGTTGTCGTTGATCCACCTGTAGTATCCCTTGGCCTCTTTCGTCACGTCCACCGGGACGAAGGGATCCTCCTCATCCGGACCGTGTATGACGATGAAGATCTTCCCGATCTTCACCTTGCATCGGGCCATGATGTAATACTGGAAACCCGCGTCCCTGACGAACTGCGGGTCGACCTTGGGTGAATTCTTCACCTCATAAAAATCGTATCCGCTCTCCGTCTTGCGCAGAATATCCACAGCGCAATAATTGTTGTAGTTGGAAAATGCCGCCTCGCAGATCACAGGGGTCCCGGCCTCCAGATGCTCCAGGGTACGCCGCACCATGGCGGCCGTGTCCGGGATCCTCGTGCCGGGGCGGTAGACGGTCATCTCCTCGTAAGGCCCGAACATGCCCATAGCGCGGTCTCCGAAATCGGTGCCCGCGTCCAGCTTCTTCCGTGTTTCTTCGGGAATGACCTTCAGAGCGGGTCTGTGCTTGTCCAGCCAGAGCATTTTCGGGCACTGCATCCCCCGCATGAAATCCGTTTTCGATATGGCCATACCGTTCTCCCCTCAACGGCGGCGGTGACCCGCGGCCGTTTTTCTGCTCACCTGTCTTCTTCGCGGAACTGCGGATTCACGTCTCACGCTCCCCGCCTGACCAGCTCCGGAGACGCCGAGGAGAGGATCTCCTCGGCGGCCGCGAGATCTGTAAGATACGCGCGCACTTCGTTTTGGCTTACGATGACGGGCATCCGGTCGTGTGTCTCGATCATCGTATCGTTGGCCGCCCGGGTGAGGATCACGAACCGGTATTGTCCGCCTACGATCCTGTACAGCCCGCAAAGATAGAATACCGTCAAACCGCCGACGGTAAACAGGTATTTTGTTTTGTTCGCGTCCCATTCGTAAAAGCCCGTTGCCGGAAGGATGACCCTGCGCTCTTTCAGGCTTTCCGCGAAAGTCTTTTTCTCCGCGGCGGTCTCGGCGCGGGCATTGATCAGCAGTCTGCCGCCCGAGAAGCCCGGAAAGCCGAAAACCGCCGGGACCGGGATGATCTTCTCACTGCGCGCGATCACGGCCGGGGCGGTATCTCCGGGAAGGATCTCCCCGGTTTTGTACATTCCGGGATACCTCCGCTCCATCGCGTTGATGAGCGCGGCCATTTTCTCGTCGGTGGCGCCTTTCCCGAAATCATATCTCCCGCACATTATTCCATCGCCTCCACTGAAACAGGTCTTTCCCGACCATACCGCCGCGGACTTACAAGCATACCCTTATGTGATCTCATTGAGTTTTCGCTGAAGCCGGCTGAGATCGCTCTGTGTAAATGAGTCCGGATCAACGCCGCAGTCGAGACAGGCTCTGCGGAACTCCTCCGTATCGATCACATCGCTGGGGCTGCCCGCCAGCCGGCGGGCGACCCGGTTGACAAGCCCCGTGTCCGTATCCGTAAGGCCGTAATCCTCCATCATGGCAAGCTTCCACGCTTCGATCATGGTTCATCCTCCGGTCATTTTTCATATGCTGTCACGGCTTTTTCGAAGCCCGGGGCGCCGTGTTTGCGTTATCACCCGCCCGGCCTCCTCCGCTGCGGGCAGAAGCGCCCCGGGTGATCAGTTATAGTCTTCCCACCAGTGCTCGGTGCAGGAATCAAGTTCGGAAAGCGTCACCGTTTGGCCGATCCGGGGCGTTGAAAGAGGGAGGCCGGCCGCTTCCGCCGCTGCCGTGACTCGCCGAATCGGGTCGTCCCAGGCGTGATTGCAGATGCAGAAAGCGCCCCAATGGACGGGTATGAGCCGTTCCGCTCCGGCGTCGGCGCCGGCTTTTACAGTTTCTTCGGGGAACATATGCATTTTTGCCCATGCGGGGTCATACTGTCCGCATTCGGATATCATCAGCATCGGGGCTCCGAGTCTTTCCCGGACCTCCGAGAAGACACCGCTGTAGCCTCCGTCTCCCGTGTAATACACACTGCTGCTTCCGTTATCGAGATATACCCCGCCCCAAAGCGTCCGATTTCGGCGCAGAGGGTTTCGTCCCGAGAAATGCTGCGACGGAGTCAGGGTAAACGTCACCCCCGCGATCTCCGTGCTCTCCCAATGATCCAGAGTACGGATCTTTTCTTTATCTATCCCCCAGCCCGTCAGTATGGAATCCATGCCCAGCGGCACGACGAAAGTGCCGACTCTCTCCCCGATCGCCCGGACCGTCCGGTAATCCAGATGGTCGTAATGATCGTGGGAAAGGAACAGCACGTCGATCCGGGGAAGTTCCTCCGCGGTCAGCGGCAGCTCGGAAAATCTCGAGGGCCCTACGAAGCTCACGGGCGAGCAGCGCTCGCTGAGCACCGGGTCGACCAGAACGTTCACTTTCCCCATCTGCAGCAAAAAAGAGGAATGTCCCAGCCATGTGAAGCTCAGGCCGTCCTCCGGCATGTCCTCCGAAAATGTGGGAGACAGTGCCGGAAGCTTCGTTTCGGGCACTTTTCTTTCGCCGCTGTAAGGCGCTTCCCCCGTCAGGGCCGGAACCGTGCTTTCATTGCGGAACTCTCCCCCGGAGCAGCGTTCCGAGCGTCCGCTCAGGATATCGCGTTCGTTTTTGTCCGGTACGCGCCCCACGGTCGGAGAAAAGAACAGGAACATCAGTACGGCGGCAGCCGCTGTCACCGCGAACAGAAGCGCTGCCAGCAGGATCCTTCCGGCGATTTTCAATACTCTCATCGCTGCCTCTCCCTCCGCCTAACGGGCGTTCAGTATCGTTTCGATCACCCGGGCGACGCCGTCGTGATCGCAGTCCGGAGCGGATATATCCGCCGCCCGTTTCACCTCCGTGCGTGCGTTTTCCATGGCGGCGCCGGTACCGGCGGCGCGGATCATCGTCAGATCGTTTATCCCGTCGCCGAAGGCCATGGTTTCTTCTCTCCGGATCCCCAGCCGTTCCGCGAGCACGAGCAGAGCCCGCCCCTTATCCGCGAGACGGGAATTGATCTCGATATTGTTGGGAAGCGACGTTGTCACCGCGAACTGCGGATACTTTTCCGCCAGTGCTCCCAGAAGATCGTCTCTGAGCGTGATATCCGCCGTAAAAAGCTGCATTTTCTGTACCGCGCGGCCTTCTTTGCGGAGAAACGCCTTCAGCTCCGGAACGGGCGAGCGGAGAGTACGGACCATTTCCAGGGAGTGGATATTGGTGATGTACTTCGCCGCCCTCTCCTGCATGGACGCGGTCATATAGCCCCAGCCGTCCATATAGCAGTCGTAGATCACCGGGAGGGAGTCCAGGCCGGCAAAAAATGTGACGGCCTCCTCCGCCGGGATGTCCGCGGAGTATATCCTCTCTCCGGAGGAGAGATCCAGCACTTCGGCGCCGTTGATCGTGATGACATACCGCACGAAGGACAGTTCCCGAACGACGCGGGGCATGCCCCGGTAAAACCGGCCTGTGGCCGGGACGATCTCGATCCCGGCTTCTGCCGCCGCCTCCAGGGCGCGCCGGGTCCGTTCCGTAAGCTCTTTATCGGAGTTGAGGAGCGTTCCGTCCAGATCCAGGGCAATAAGCTTCGTTTCAGGCATTGTACGTCCCCGCGCCGGTGCTGCCTCCGCGCCCGGTCCAGTTGGTATGGAAAAAGCGGCCGCGGGGGCTGTCCAGCCGTTCATAGGTGTGGGCGCCGAAATAGTCTCTCTGCGCCTGAAGCAGATTGGCCGGCAGCCGTTCGGCGGTATACCCGTCAAACCAGCTCAGGGCGGAGACCAGCGCCGGCGCCGGCACACCGTAAAGCACCGCCGCGGCGGCCGCCTCGCGCCAGGCGGGAAGCAGGCTTTCCATCGTCTCCTTGAAATAGGGGTCGAGAAGGAGGTTGGCAAGCTCCGGGTCCCGGTCATAGGCGTCCTTGATCCGTCCCAGAAACACACTGCGGATGATGCAGCCGCCTCTCCACATCAGCGCGATCCCGCCGAAGTCGAGATCCCATCCGTAGGTTTTCGCTGCTGTGCTCATGAGCATGTAACCCTGCGCGTAGGAGACGATCTTGCTGGCGTAAAGAGCCCGGCGAATGCTCTCGATAAAGGCTTCCCTGTCTCCGGAGAATACGGGGCGTTCCCGGCGGAAAGTGTCCGCGGCCCTGACCCGCTCCTCCTTCATGGCGGACAGGCAGCGTGAAAACACGGCTTCCCCGATCAGCGTCAGCGGAACTCCCTCTTCCAGAGCCGAGACACAGGTCCACTTCCCGGTTCCCTTCTGTCCGGCCGTGTCCAGGATCTTCTCCGCGAGAGGAGACCCGTCCTCGTCCCTGTAAGCCAGAATGTCCGCGGTGATCCCGATCAGATAGGAGTCCAGTTCCGTTTCATTCCATCGGGCAAACACTTCGCTCATTTCCCCGTCCGACATGCCCAGCAGATCCCTCATCAGCTGATACGCTTCGCAAATGATCTGCATGTCTCCGTATTCGATGCCGTTATGCACCATTTTTACGAAATGGCCGGCGCCGTTGTCCCCCACCCAGCCGCAGCAGGGCACGCCCTCGTCCGTTTTGGCGCAGATGGCGTGGAAGACCGGCCTGATCAGCGGCCAGGCCTCCGGAGACCCTCCGGGCATGAGGCTCGGCCCGTTGAGCGCTCCCTCCTCGCCTCCGGATACTCCTGTGCCAACATACAGCAGGCCTTCGTTTTCCACTCGCTCCGTACGCCGTATGGTGTCCGTAAACCGGCTGTTGCCGCCGTCGATAAGGACGTCCCCCTTATCCAGCAGAGGCAGCAGCTGCTCTATCATGTCATCCACGGCCCGGCCCGCCTTCACCATCATAAAGATCTTCCGGGGCTTTTCCAGCGCCGAGACAAGCTCAGCCGGAGAATAGCAGCCGATGATGTTTTTTCCCAAGGCGCGTCCGGCAATGAAGGCTTGCATCTTTTCCGCCGTGCGGTTGTATACGGCCACGGAAAATCCCCTTGACTCCATGTTCATTGCGAGATTCTCACCCATGACCGCCAGCCCGATCAGTCCGATATCCGCTTTTTTCATAATCGCGCCTCCCTGTGCCCCGGATCGGAGCAGGATGATCTCCGTCCGTACATCATCGCTGTATCCGGGCATTTCCGTCGTACACAGCCCGGACCTGTCTCTCGTCGGCGGGCTCGGCATAGTCGTTGAGAGAGCCCGCAGCCAACGCTCCGCAGGCCCATCCGAAACGGATCCATTCCGAGGGTTCCCATCCTCTCAGGATGCCGTAAAGGAGTCCTCCGGTGAAGGCGTCGCCGCAGCCGATCATGTCCAGCACGTCGATCTCGCGCTTCTCCTCCGTATACCACTCGCCGCCCACGGCCATAACGGCTCCCCACAGGTTTCGGTTGGCGGAGAGCACCTCCTGCAGCGTGGCGGCGAACACACTGACGTTGGGGTATATCGTCCGGGCGGCGCTGACCATTTCCCGGAAGCCTCCGGTTCCCGGGATCTCAAGACCCAGACACAGCCGGAAATCTTCCTCGCTCCCCAGAAGCACGTCGGAGAGAGACGCGATCTCACGAAAAGCCGCCCGCAGCCCGGTCTCCCGGCCTTCCCAAAAGCTTGCCCGGTGATTGAGATCGAAGCTCACGATCGTCCCGTGTTTTTTCGCCGTCTCGGCCAAAGCCAGACAGCACGCCGTGGTATCCTCGCTCAGGGCGGCGATGAGCCCGGACAGGTGCAGTATCCCCACACCCTCTTCGCCGAAGATCCTCTCCGTGTCGAAATCCGCCGCATTCAGCGTCCTGCCCACCTCGCCGGCGCGGTCGTTCCAGACCCTTACGGCGCGCAGTCCGAATCCGGAATCGGCGATGTTGAACTGGTGCCTCCAGCCCCACGGGCCGTCCTGAGGCACTTCTTTCCCCTCATAGCGGATGTTCCTCTTTCGGAGCTGTGCCTTGATAAAGGCGGCGACAGGGCTGCCCGCCACAAACCGGGTCAGCGCCAGACACTCCATACCGAGCGAGGAGGCGACGTTGAGCACGTTTGTTTCGGCGCTGGTGGCCTGCATATAGAACATATCGCTGTTGTGGACAGCCATCCGGTCCGCGGGCGTGATGCGTACACCCATACTGGTGGGGCATGCGACAGCCCAGCGGGCGCCTTTTCTGATCTGTATATCCATACCGATGCCTCCCTGATCCTGCTGTCGTAAGATTCTCCGAAAAAGGAGACAGAGATCCTTCCCCTGTCTCCTCTTCACCGTACTTTATTCAGTTCCTCCATGATCTCCGCCGGCTTTCTGCCTTTGGCGCTCATCGCCATCACGTTCTCGAGTATCGGCTCGGCGTGGGCAAAGAAAGCCCTGAGTCCCGAACACAGCCAGTACTGTCCCGGCTGTCCGTCCGAGCTGAAGCCGAAGCGGTCCTTGGGACAGCCCCCGTTGCAGAACCGAAGATAAGGACAGGCCCGGCATTCATCCGTAAGGGTCTCCCGCTTGCTCTGTCCGAATGCCCTTTGGAACTCGCTCCCCGCCAAACGCTCAAGGCTGCCGCTCCGCAGATTGCCCAGGCGATGATCCGGGTCCACAAAATGATCGCATGAATAGACGGAGCCGTCCTCCTCGGCAATGAGTACATGACCGCATACGGGCTGCATCCAGCACAGGCCGGCCTCTCCCCCCGCCATGACGCGGGCCATCTCCGCAAACAGCTGCACATCGAGAACGCCGAGATCGTGGGTCACCCACTCGTCAAACACCGCCGTGAGAAACCGTCCGTATCCCTCCGGACTCACCGAGCCGGGCGCGGCGCTGCCTTCCGTGTCCCGGATGACGACGGGGATGAACTGCACCCAGCCGCATCCCGTCTCACGCAGAGCACGATAGACTTCCAGCGGGCGTTCCTCGGAGACCGCGTTGACCGTGCAAAGCAGGTCCGGCTCGATCCCCGCCTTCCTCAGCCTTCGTATGGCCGCGTGTACTCTCTCAAAGGTCCCCGTTCCGTTGGCCAGCCGCCGATTCCGATCGTGGACGCTTGCGGGACCGTCGATGCTCAGGCCCACGTCAAAGCGGTTTTCCTTCAGGAATCGGCACCAGCCCTCGTTGAGCAGCAGGCCGTTGGTCTGCAGGTTGTTCCACGCCTCCCAGCCCCGGGGCAGATATTTCCGCTCCAGCTCCAGCGCTTTTTTGTAGAAGTCCATCCCGGCCAGAGTCGGCTCCCCGCCGTGCCAGGTGAAAGACACCACGGGTCCCGGGGAAGCGGCGACAGTCTGCCGTATCAGTTTCTCCAGCAGGTCGAAGCTCATGCGGGTCTGCTTCGCGTTTTCGGAGTATTTCCCCTTCTCCAGATAATAGCAGTAGGCACAGCGCATGTTGCATCGGGAGCCCACAGGCTTGGCCATCACGGCCAGCGGCGTGTCCTGCCCCTCTTTCGGCACGTCAGGTCCCCTTCAGATGTTTGTCAAAGAACGCGAGGACTTTATTCCAGGAGTCCATGGCCTGCTCCTGTCGATACATGGGTTTATCGTAATACCATATCCCATGCCCCGCACCGTCGTAGCGATAGAACTCGTAGTCCTTCCCTTTCTCTTTGAGGACGGCCTCCAGCGCGTCCACATCCTCGGGAGGCGGGAAGCGGTCTTCATTTCCGAAAATCCCCAGCAGCGGGCAGTCGATGCCGTCGGCGTAATCTACGGGCGCCACGGGCTGTGCGGGAGACAGTCTCTCCGGAGGGCAGATCACGCTGCCGCCCCAGCAGTCCACCGCCGCGTCGATCCCGTCAAGCGTGGCAGCCGCAAGGAAGGTGTGGCGGCCGCCGGAGCACATACCGATAACGCCGACCTTTCCGGCAGCGTTCACCTGGCTGCGCAGAAAGCTGAGGGACGCGGACACATCGCCCATAACGCTCTTGTCGGAGACTCCGCCGGAGGTGCGGGCACGGTCCGCCACCTCGCTCGGAGTCCCGTCGCCGAAATCCTCATAGATGTTTGGGCAGATCACACCGTATCCGTGTGCCGTAAACCTGCGGGCCGTCTCGCGGCACCACTCGTCCCATCCGGGCATATGGGGGATCAGCACGATCCCCGGGAAGCTTTCCACCCCCAGAGGCCGTGAATAGTAGGCACGGATCGTCTTGCCGTCATGCCCGGTCATGCCTACGGTCTCGGCGATCATGCCCTCGTACGCGCTCACTTTAAAGCTGTTCCACATCGTTCATCACTCCTTTATTCCGGTTTATTTCATTATATCATCAAACTGCTGTGTATTCAATCGAAACCACGCCGGAAACCACTCGGACAGGGAAAAAGCCGGAGCGGGCATAGCCCGCTCCGGCAGTGTCATCAAACCGGGTCATACGCAGGGGTAGGGGCAGTCCACACAACCCTTGATATCCCCTTTTCTCACGCAGTCGAGCTTTCCTCCTCTGTTGGCGAGGATAGGCTTATCGTCGCCTTTCGTAAGCACGACGCTGTCCGGATCCGTCATCAGCGGCAGCGTCTTCAGATGGTTGCGGACGATGTCCCATCCGTTCTCCGTCATGATATGGACCGGAATGCGAAGCCCTACCTGGGCGACCGCGTTGGGCTCTATCTGTTCTTTTACGGCCCTGGACGCGCAGGACCAGACGAGATCGGCATACTCCTTCATATACCCGGCAGTCTCATCGGAAATGCCGGTAGAACAGAGGCCGAATTTGTAGATCAGCACGGAATGTTCTTTTTCGAGCCGGGCGATCTCCGGCCAGATGCGGTTGTCCGCGGCGGCCACCGTGACCGCGATCCTTTTGAATCCCTTCTCGATGGCGAGTTTAACGCCCGCTGTCTGGTCGATCTCCGCGGTGTATGGGAAAACGGGAATGATCCCCGCTTCCTCACACCGGTCCATCAGCTCCGCCGAGGGACTTGTATAGAACAGCCCCGTCATCCGTTTTACGGCTCCCTGTGTCGCCGAGGCATTTGTGGTGATGATGGTCCCCAGATTGTTCGACACGATCACGGCCGCGTCCACAAGGCCGGAGCCGAAAGCGGAATAGATGGTTTCAGACGCGCCGAAAAGCACGTTCGCCTCGCAGGAGTTGAGCGGTCTCGAGGTGTCAAAGTATCCTCCGTCGATGACGACATCGTTGATCAGCTCACACATCAGCTCATTCTGATCCGTGCCGTCGGCGGCGGACACCCGCTCCAGCAACCCGGTCGCAGTCGCGCCGCCGACCTCGGTCAGCAGTTTTTTCATCAGCGGGCAGTGGCGGATCGGTATCTGTGTCGCGCGGACAGCACGCAGGCCGTCCTTCCCGCCGACAAGCAGAACATAGCTGCCGAACATACGGGTAATATGCACGGGATATGTCTCGTAATAGCCGCGCAGCGCCTCCATACAGGCCTTTTTGTTCTCTTCGTCTTCGACCCGGAATGAGATCGTATCCTCATCGGACTCGATCTCGACCGGGAGGCCCTTCAGCGCGCGATGCAGATACTCCTCCGGCGTCTCCGGAGCGAAGGAAAAAGTTTGGAAAAAAGCCTCGTCCTCGGGCCTCGTGAAGTATTTTTCCACCGGCACATGTTTTTTGCTTACCTGAACGGTCATTTTGTCCCCTCCTCTTCTGTCGTTCTCGGGTCATGGCGAATCATTCGCCGTTTGCCGTATCGGCAAATCTTTCGCGGGCGTGAAAAGTGCGGCAGATCACCGCGTAGTCACCGAAAACCGTCAGCTTGTCGCCGACGGAAAACACCGTGTCCGCCCCGGCGGGTTCGGCCTTCTTTCCGGGCTTTTCGATCAGCATGACAAGGATCCCGGTCTCTGCCTTCAGTCCCATCCGGGACAGCGGAACATCAACATACTCGTCGGGGATATGGTGCAGCGTCACCTGAGCGATCGTTTCCGTGCCGATATAATCCATCAGCATAACGGAATTGAAGCGGTCTGTCTGCCCGACGATACGGTCCGCCAGCTTCTGCAGGTGCCGATCCCCCCAGGCGTGGACAGCGGGAACGCGCATGAAAACGAATATGACGGCGACCGCCGCGAGCGGGATCAGAATGCCTAGATAGAAATCCGTCCTGCTCTGCTTTAGGGACAGGAACACGTTGATCAGCGCCGTCACGATCGTGATGTTGAAAACATACCCGAAAAGCATGGTTGCTCTCGCGAGCCCCCGCCTTTGTCTGGTAGAGAGAAGCATTTCGCTTTCCTTGGTCGTATACCCGCAGCCCGTCAGCAGCGAGATGACCTGAAAGCGCGCCTTCTCATCCGGGAGCCCGGTAAACCGGAAAAGGATCGTGAACAGCTCCGTGATGACCCAGTAAAGCAGGATGATCAGGGAAAACAGAGATAACGCCATATAGATATTCATTCTTGCACCTCTCCATGGCGGTATAACAGGGTCCGCTCTCGGGCATTTGGGAAAGAGTCCGCGTCAGAAAAGCTCTGTTGCCGCCCGCTCTACCCCGAGAGCGTTTCTGTAACGGGCGAGGAACGCGTCAAACCCCGCCGCGTCCCGGTCGTCCGCCATGATCGTGATCGATTTTGCTCCCGCAAAGACTTTGCTGTCCAGATAATCCGGGAGGCTCTCGCCCTCGTCTCTCCACAGCATATAGGCCGCGAGCAGCGCCATGCCGTAAGGTCCGCCCTCTCCCGCCGTTTCCGTTACGGTCACGGGGGCGTGTACAGCGGCAGAGAGCATCCTCTGCCCCACCTCCGGAGTTTTGAAGAAGCCGCCGTGCCCGCAAAGCCTGTCGATGACGACCTTCTCCTCGCCGGTCAGGATATCCAGCCCGATCTTGAGCGTTGCCAGAGCGGAGAGCAGGTGCGCGCGCATGAAATTGGCCAGGCTGAAGTTTGCGTCGGGCCTGCGGAGAAATACGGGCCGTCCTTCATCAAAGTCCGTGACGCCCTCCCCGGAGAAATAGTTGTAGGAGAGAAGCCCGCCGCAGTCGCCCTCGCCTTCCAGCGCGGCGCGGAAAAGCCGGGTGAACAGCTCCCCCCTGTCGATCTCGACGCCCATCATCACGCAGAATTCGGAAAAGAGATTCACCCAGGCGTTGATATCCGAAGTGCAGTTGTTGCAGTGCACCATAGCCACGGGGAGACCGTCGGGCGTTGTGACCATGTCGATTTCCCGGTGAACGCCCAGGGGCTTGTCCGTAACGATCATGGCAAAGTCCGAGGTGCCCGCGCTGACGTTGCCCGTGCGCACGCGCACGGAGTTTGTCGCCGCCATACCCGTGCCCGCGTCACCCTCGCAAGGCGCTACGGGGATACCGGGCTTGAGCATGCCGGTCGGGTCGAGGAACAGAGCCCCCTCCTCCGTCAGCCTCCCGGCGTTCGCTCCCGCGGGCAGCACCTTCGGGAGAACGGAGCGAAGATCCATGCCGGTGAGCGCGTTGAATTTGCCGATCATATCCTCGTCGTAATCCAGCTTTTCGCTGTCGATGGGGAACATGCCGCTGGCTTCGCCCACCCCCATGACGTTTTCGCCGGTCAGTTTCCGATGGATATATCCGGCAAGGGTCGTCAGGGAGTCGATATCCTTAACATGCTCCTCCCCGTTGAGGATCGCCTGATAGAGGTGCGCGATGCTCCAGCGCTGCGGGATATTGAATCCGAAGAGCTCCGTCAGCTTTTCGGCGGCCGGTCCGGTGATCGTGTTGCGCCAAGTGCGGAATTCCGCCAGCTGCTTTCCGTTTTTGTCAAAGGGCAGATAGCCGTGCATCATGGCCGAGACGCCGATGGCTCCCACGGTCGTCAGTTCAACGCCGTATTTTGCCTTTACGTCGGCTTTCAGTCCCGCAAAGCAGGTGCGGATACCGGTGTGTACGTCTTCCATGGAATAGGTCCATATTCCGTTGACAAGCCGGTTCTCCCACTCGTAATCGCCGGACGCGATGGGGATATGGCGCTCATCGATCAGCACCGCTTTGATGCGTGTGCTCCCCAGTTCAAGACCGAGAACGGTTTTCGTAAGATCTGTCATTTCAGCCTCCAGATAAGATCCTTGACCAAAAGCTCTTATTCCAGCTTCTCGGGTGTCGTGTCTTTCGTGATATGAACGAACTCTATATCCATGATCCGCGCCCAGTCGCGCATCATTTCGGCGCTGACGTCGTAGCTGAGGACCGTATGGTGCGCTCCTCCGGCCGTGATCCAGCACTCCACGCCCGTGGTAAGATCCGGCATCGCCCGCCACATCACGCGGGCCACCGGCAGATTGGGCATCGGCAGGATCGGTTTGACGCACTCAATGTCCTGCACGATCAGCCTCAGCCGCCCGCCCATGTCGATCAGAGAGGCGACGATGGCGCTGCCGGCCTTGCCCTCAAATACAAGGCGCGCCGGATCCTTTTCGTTCATTCCGATACCGAGATGATGGGTCTCGATCCGGGGCCTGCCCGATGCGAGGGACGGGCAGACTTCCAGCATATGCGCGCCCAGAGAGTATTCCTGTCCCTCGACGAGGTGATAGGTATAATCCTCCATAAACGCGGACGCGCCGTTGCCGCCCTCTCCCATAGCCTTCATAATGGCGGTCATGGCGGAGACCTTCCAGTCTCCCTCGCCTCCGTAGCCGTAGCCCAGCGACATCAGATGCTGAGACGCGAGACCGGGGAGCTGCTCCATGCCGTAAAGATCCTGGAAAGTATTGGAAAAGGCCCTGCAGCCCTCCCGATCCATCATCCGGCGGATAGCGATCTCCTCCCGCGCCTGATAGCGGATCGCGCCGATATCGTCCGTCGCCACATCATAGGATGCCTCATATTCTGCCATCAGCGCGTCGATCTCCGCCTCGGTGACGGCGTTCATTTCCAGTACCAGATCTCCCACAGCCCAGGTATTGACCTGCCAGCCGAGCCTGTTCTGCGCTTCGACCTTATCTCCCTCGGTAACGGCCACTTCGCGCATGTTGTCGCCGAACCGCATGACCTTCATCTCCCGGGAAACAGCTGCGCCTACGGCGGTGCGCATCCAGTCTCCGATACGGCGGCGGACCTTCTCGTCCTTCCAGTACCCCGCGATAATCTTGCGCGGCTTGCGCAGGCGCGCGCCGATGAAGCCGTGTTCCCGGTCTCCGTGCGCCGCCTGGTTGAGATTCATAAAATCCATGTCTATTTCGTCGTTGGGGATCTCTCTGTTGTACTGCGTGGCGAAATGGCACCAGGGCTTCTGAAGGTCCCGCAGACCGTCGATCCACATTTTGCTGGGGCTGAAGGTATGGCACCATGTGATAATGCCCGCGCATTCTTCCCGATAGTTTGCCTCCCTTACAACATCCGTGATCTCCCTGCCGGTCTTGGCGGTGACCTTATAGACCACCGGATAGGGAAGAGCCTCCGTCAGGTCCTCCGCGATCTCCTTAGCCCGTGAATCAACGATCTCGAGGACCTCCGGCCCGTACAGGAACTGACTGCCGACAACAAACCAAAACTCTCGTTTCATGTTTCTCCTCTTTTCTGTCGATTTATCTCTGAGTGTGTTTCCTCTTCATCGCCCGGTCGCGGCTGCTTTCCGCCGGACCGTCCCGACCGCGCTCTTCCGGGACTCGGAACGCACCGGGCTCCCGGTCCATACGCTTCAATCCGGAAGAAAGGCGAAATATTCATTGAACACGTTGAAGATCATATCCCCGGAGCAGACCGGAAGCTCGGCGTCCGTATCCCCGATCGGGACGAATCGAAAAAGATCGGACGCCCTTGTAAGCACCAGGACCGGTATGACCTCGTAATCGGGGCCGAACACGATCTCCAGATACGGGCTGTACTTGGCAGCCTGTTCCACCTCTTCCGGCTCGATCGTGTGTTTCATTTTGAATTCCAGCGAAAACACTCTGTTCTCGGTGATGACCAGCACATCCGCGTAGATGCGGACGCGCCCGGATCTTTTCAGGCGCAGCTCGAAGGCCGTTTCCCAATCATGGCACTTATCTCCGAGCATGTCCTCAAGATCCCGAAAAAGAACGAGCATCTGCTGTCTGCAGTCCAGAAACGAGTGGATCAGCCCGCGCGTGTCGTTGAGATTTCTCCCGATATTCACGCAGCCCTCCGTCAGCGCCGCAAGCCACTCGTCCTCCGGCATGGCCAGGAAATCTCCGACAAGCGCGTAATAACCCGCAAATTCCCGCAGTCCGCGGTGCGGTCTCTCCTGCCGTATGATGCCGTGCCAGCGGTAATCCCGATCCTGCCAGCACAGCTCTTTCAAAAGCGGCGAGCGGTAAAGCACACGGTTTACCGCCGAGCGCTCAACGGCGAGCTTCCCGGCTATTTCTTTTGCCCTGATCCCGTCGCTTCGGCAGATCACGGCACAGATCGCGCGCTCCAAATCATCCGCTGTTTTCAGCATGGCCTGTCCGCCCCCGTTTTGATGTTTTTATTGTACCATGGTACACTGCGGCGGACAAGTCAAAACCCTCTCACGGGCGGGGATAGTTACGGCTGATTTTTATGTAAGGACGGCCGCGCTCTTCCGACATCCTATACGTGAATAATCGCATATCTTGACAGAATACCCGGATGAAAGTAAAATTACTTTGTATTATATCCATTCCCGGAGGTGAGAACGGTGGCATACAAAATCGTTGCGGATTCCTCCTGCGACTTCTTTACCATGGAAGGCGTGGATTTTGCCAGCGCGGCGCTGACGATCATCACGGATGAAAGGCAGTTTCGCGACGACCCGAATCTGAATCTCGACGAGATGCTGGACTATCTGAGCTCATATAAGGGACGTTCCGGCACATCCTGCCCGAATGTGGGCGACTGGCTGGAAGCGTTCGGGGATGCCGAGGGCGTATTTGCCATAACGATCACCAGTTCCCTTTCCGGATCTTACGGTGCGGCCATGCAGGCAAAGGAAGTATACGAGTCGTCAAACCCCGGCAGAAAGGTCTGCTGTCTCGACTCTCTTTCCACCGGACCGGAGCTGACTCTTATCGCCGAAAAGCTCAGAGCGCTGATCCATGAGGGGCTGGACTTTGACGAGATCGAGGCGCGGATCAGGGAATACATGACCCACACCCATCTTATCTTTATTCTCAAGAGTCTGAACAACATGGCGCGCAACGGAAGGGTCTCCCCCATCGTCGCAAGCGCCGTAGGTCTGCTGGGCATCCGTATTCTCGGCATCGCCAGCGCCGAGGGCACGCTCCAGTCGCTGCGCAAATGCCGGGGCGAGCAGTCCGCGCTGCAGGCCCTAATGGAAGACATCAGAAAGAGGGGCTTCAAAGGCGGCAGCGTCCGTATAGCTCATTGCCGGAACTCCAAAGGCGCGGTGGCGGTGGCCGACCTCATCCGAAAGGATCATCCCTTCTGCGATATACGGGTGACCGCCATGGCCGGCCTGGACAGCTTTTATGCCGAGCCGGGCAGCATCATGGTGGGTTATTCGGATCTGTGAGTTGTTCCGGATGAAAACAGCCGCGGGCCCGTCTGCCCGAATCGCCTTGGCGGTTCTATTCCCGGGCCGGCAAAAAAGACGCGATGCGCGTCTTTTTTGTTTTTTCGGAAAACCTTTTGCGCGAAATAACCGTCTTGAATTCAGTGAGATCACCCCGCGCCTGCGGAAAAACAAACATGAGGAAATGACAAAATGAAAAAGAAAACTCTGATCACCGTTACGGCCGCGATGCTCCTTTCGGCGTTGCTGCTGTCCTTGGCCGGCTGCGGCGGAAAAACCGCGGCGGCGAATCCGGGCGATGGCGCCGGTTCGTCCGGGCAGGGAGGCTCATCCGAAGCGGAAGCTGTTCCCGGAAGGCAGGACGGGGAACGTTTTGAATCCGTCATCATCATGGAAGGCATGGAGGAAACCGTCAAATACGAGCACATTCGAAACGACTCGCTCGGCTTTGAGATGGACTACGACTATGAACTGTTCGAGCGGCAAAGCGGATCGGACCGCGAACGCTTTGTCTCGCGCTATGACGACCCGAACGATCCCGAGAATTATCTCGAGGTGAGCCGCATTCCCCGGGACGCGGAAACCGCTGCCGCGGCCGTCAGCGCGGTTCTCTCCCTGGATTATGAGATCAGCCGGGATGATTCGTTCCCTCTTGAGAGGTCAGGCAGCTGCATCCGGATCGACGCGTCCGCGGAAAAGGGCGGTTTGAACATGCCCGAGCATCTCCGGGCGGTGTATATCATCCCGGCGGCCGACGGATGCCGCGTTGCCGCGGCGCATTACTCCATAGAAAGCGCCGAGGGTTTCGGGCGCCGCTTCCGCTGCTTTATGGATACCTTTTCGGTCATTGCGGGCAGCGGGGAAACCAGAATAACGGCCGACCGGGCTGTATCCGCGATCATGAGATACTGCATGCTCGGCAATCCGGACCTGGCGGGCATAGTCGGTTCGGGGGATTATCCGGCTTATTGGGAACTCTCATCCGTCGGAGAAAACGAGATCGTGGTTCTGTTCCGCTCCTACACCGGGGCCGAGAATCGGTATTATATCGACCCGGTTTCGGGCCAAACGTACGTCACGGAGCGCGTCCCGGGAATAATCGATGAGGAACGGCGGACGGAAGAGAGTCTGAACGCGTGGGATTATCTGTTCTGAGAGACCCGCTGTTTCCCGTTGAAGGAGAAATCAGGATGAAAAGGATACGGAATGCTGCCGTCATACTGATACTGACGATAGTTTCGTTCACGGCATGCGGCAAGGCTGCTCCGGAAGAAACCGAAGGCAGCCGGAAAGAGGACATATATACCGTTGAAGGCACAGATTACGGGAAGATCAAAAGCGACTTTACCGGCATGACGCCGGAGATCGCGAAAGCCTACCTTGCCGTTGCGGACGAGTTTGCCGAAAGCCTGGGATATGATGAGGCTGAGGCTTCGCAGGGTGAATGTCTTCACGGGGGATTCGTCCGGGACTGGGACAGCGACGGCACACCGGAGCTTTGTCTGCTGCTAAAGACAAGTCCGCGGGACAACGGCAGCCGGGACGGAACGCCGGTCTACGGATGGTTTCCCCCAACGCTTTATCTTTATTCGTTTCGGAACGGACAGGCTGTGCGGGTCGGGGAGTGCGATCTCTATTTCGCCACAGCCGGAAGAGAGGCGGTCATCGCCGCGCTGCCCGACGGAAGCGGGCTGCAATATGTCCGGTGGGACCGTACCGAACCGGCATACGAGCTCTTTGCGGCCGGTTACGTGCTGAAGAACGGCGCAATACAGCAGACAGCGGCCCCCTCCTTTGCGGGAAGCGCGGAAACAGCCGGGGAATTCCTGGCCGCGCCGGGCGCGGAGGCGATGCAGCCGCTGCTGTACAACAGCAGCGGTGAGGCGAAAATCGAGGGCGAGGCAAACGCGAGAGAACTCCGCGCCGCCCTGGCCTCCATGGCGTCCTGAAGCCCCGGACATCAAGCCGGGTCCGCGCCGATATACCCCCATGAAGCAGCGCAGCCGCGCCGGTTTGTTCCCGGCGCGGCTGCGCGTATTCTCTTCCGTCAGGGCCTGCGCGGCGGCCGTATCGGGAACCGTGCTCTAGTGGTTTGCGAATGAACTGCGTATTTGTTTCAAAAACCGGTCCGCTATCGGCGTAAAGCTTTGATACTTGTTCCAAAGCAGGTACATTTTCATTTCCAGGCGGGGAAACAGAGGCCGAAAGACAAGCCCGCTGCCGGCGGAGGTGTCGATCAGATCGTTAAGCGTCAGAAGGATCCCCAGACCTTCTTTCGCGAACATGGACCCGTTGTACGCCAGTCTGAAAGACCCCTCCAGGCGAAGGGAAGAAAACCTCTCTTTTGCCCATGGGCGAATGTCGTTTTCCCAGCTCTGCTCCGAGCAGAACAGGGGCAGTCCCGCCAGATCGTCCGCGGTGACGCTCTCCTTATCCGCCAGCGGAGAATCCGCCGGAAGCGCAGCGCCGAAATAATCGGCTTCGGGGAAGGGTATAAAATGATATTTCCGCTCATCCGGCGTTTCGCAGATAACGGCGAAGTCCAGCAGCCCCTTGTCCAGCTTTTCCGTGACCTGCTCCGTGTCGCCGCTCGTGATGTGATAGCGCAAGCCCGGGCAGAGCCTTTTGAACGCGCGGACCTCTCTGGCAAGATATCGGATCTGATAGGATTCCGCGAGTCCGAAATAGATATCGCCGCCCGTGACATCATCCAGAGACATAAACTCCTGTTCGATCTTATCCGCCATGGACACCAGGTCTTCCGCGCGGCTGCGCAGGAGCGCGCCTTCATCCGTTAGGGCGATGCTGAAGCTGTGCCGTGTGAACAGCTTTTTCCCGAGCTCGTCCTCCAGCGCTTTCAGCGCTTTCGACAGGGTGGGCTGGGTCACATGAAGCTGCTCGGCGGCGCGGGACATGTTTTCCTCCCTTGCGACGGCGAGAAAGTATCTCAGCGTACGTATCTCCATTGTCGGCTCCTTGTTATGCATATAAGGAATATCATGATATTCATTATAACAATTAGCGGTCCGGTCCGCAATATGCTATTCTGTCCGCAAGGACAGCCCCGGAGGAAAACGACATGATCGATTGGGAGAGTATGAAAAACCGCATGACCGACGCCGGCTGCAGCGAGACGGCCATTCAGCGGGCCGAGCTTCTTTTCCGGGACGGAAGAGCCGATGATCTGATCCGTTGTCTTCGATCCTGCCGCTGTGACGCTCTGGAAGAGATCCACGAGAAACAGAAACGGCTGGACCGGCTGGATATGCTGATTCGTGAAACAAAAAAGAGTTAAAGGAGAAAACACGTGAAAACGATTCGCGATAAGGAATTTGACGAAGAGCGCGCATTGTACGGAAGCGACGGGATCGAGGTCCTCTCCTGCCGCTTTGACGGGCCCGCGGACGGTGAAAGCGCCTTCAAGGAGAGCCGGAATATTGTTGTGAAGGACAGCTTCTTTAATCTGAGATATCCTTTCTGGCATGATGAGCACGTGGTCATTGCCGGTAGCGAGATGACAGAGCTCTGCCGGGCGGCCCTTTGGTATTCCGAAGATATAAAGATCACAGACACCGGAATGCATGGCATAAAGGCCCTTCGGGAGTGCGCCGGCGTGAGCGTTGAGGGCTGCGATATCGTTTCGCCGGAATTCGGATGGTCGGTCCGCGGGATCCGGATGAAAAACAGCCGGGCTGTAAGCGAGTATTTCATGATGCGCTCCGATCACCTGGTATTTGACCATGTGACGCTGCAGGGAAAGTACTCCTTCCAGTACATCACGGATTCCGTATTTACCGACTGTGTATTTGATACGAAGGACGCCTTTTGGCACGCGAAAAACGTGACGGTCAAAAACAGCGTGATCAACGGGGAGTATCTTGCGTGGTACAGCGAAAATCTGACGTTCGAAAACTGCACGATCACAGGGACACAGCCTCTGAACTACTGCAAAGGGCTTCGTCTGATCAACTGCCGTATGGAGCATACGGATCTCGCTTTTGAAAGATCCGAGGTGGACGCTGAAGTCACGACGGTGGTCGACAGTATCAGGAATCCCAGGAACGGCCGGATCACGGTCCCGGGTGTTAAAGAGCTCATTATGGATGACCCGGACGCGAAAGGGCAGATCATTATTGCGGGCGATCCGGGCACGCGGGGCAGTGTCGGTGAATGCGCGTGAAAAAGCTCTTTCTGCCGCTGCTTTTCCTGGCGGCCGTCGTACTGTGCGCCGGGTGCGGCGCATCACGGGAGCAGGCCGCGCCTTATGATTCCCCGGCGCCGGTTCCCGAGGCAGCCGCGCCGGTTGTTGAGGCCGGGCCGGCCGGCCCGGATCAAACGGAGGGACCCGTCGTGGACAAACATATAAGCTTTTATATCAATGATACGGAGATCTCCGTCCAGTGGGAGGACAACAGATCGGTCGACGCACTGATCGAACTGGCTTCCTCCGCTCCTCTTACCGTCCGGATGTCCATGTACGGCGGATTTGAGCAGGTCGGTCCTCTCGGCACGCGCCTCCCCCGTGACGACAGCCGGATCACGACGCAGCCGGGAGATATCGTGCTGTATTCCGGTGATCAAATCGTACTTTTCTACGGCTCCAACACCTGGTCATATACCCGGCTGGGGAGAATCACAGGCAAGTCGGAGACGGAGCTGGCCGAGCTTCTCGGCAGCGGCGACGTTGCCGCAACACTGTCCGCGGGGTAACGGGATCTGTTCTGAGATTCTGTATGACCTTATGAAGAATGCCCCTTTCGGGAATAAACCCGATGCGGGCGATCATCGGTCGGGAGGATGTATTGTGAACAAAATAGGGTTTGGATTCCTGCGTTTTCAAAAAACGGGCAATGATTACGACTGGAGCGCCATCCGCGAAATGACGGATCTTTTTCTGGACAGCGGCGGACGCTATTTTGACACCTGCTACACATACCTGAACGGAGCCAGCGAGGAGGCGATCCGCCGCTGCGTGGTAAACGGCCGGTCCCGCTCCGGCGTGCAGATCTGCGATAAGCTTCCCGGCTATCTGTGCCGCCGGCCGGCGGACGCTTTGAAATACTTCGACGAGATGCGCCTGCGCTGCTCCGCGGATTATTTTGATGTGCTGATGCTGCACTGGCTCAACGCGAAAAACTATGAGATCGCGGACCGCCTCGGACAGTTTGAGTTTCTGGAGGAGCAGAAAAAGGCGGGAAACGCCGTGCGGATCGGTTTTTCCTACCACGACAGCGCCGAACTGCTGGACCGCATCCTCACAGAGCATCCGAACGTGGATGTGGTGCAGATCCAGCTCAATTATCTGGACTGGGACAGCGCGGGCATCCAGTCCCGGCTCTGCTATGAGACCTGCGTCAAGCACGGGAAAAAGGTGATCGTTATGGAACCGCTCAAGGGCGGGACCCTCTCCTCCCTTCCGGGAGAAGCGGAGCAGGCGCTGCGGGCAGCGCGCCCCGATTGGAGCGCCGCCGACTGGGGCCTGCGCTTCGCTCAGTCCATGCCGGAGGTGGAGACCGTCCTCAGCGGCATGGTCCTTCCTTCTCAGATCAGGCAGAACATGGCGGTTCCGGCAGTCCTGACGGAGGAAGACCGTAAAACCCTGTTTTCCGTGCGGGGCATCATCACGGGCAAAACCTCCGTTGCATGCACCGGCTGCCGGTATTGCGAGACGCATTGTCCGCAGCGAATACCCATTCCGGATTATTTTGCCATGTTCAATGAGCTGTGCCGCAGCCCGGAGGACGGGTGGAAGATCCTACCCAGCTATGAAAGCATGTCGGCTTCCCGGGGCCGGGCATCGGAATGCATCGGCTGCGGTCAGTGCGCGGAACACTGCCCCCAGCATCTGGATATCCCCCGTATTATGAAAGAAGCCGCCGCGGCGCTGGAGTCGGCGTAAACGACGGGAAAAGAAGTAAGAAACAGCTTAATGCGCTTTTCCCTTCTGTCATGATAACTTCGTTTTTGCGGGCAGTCTGACTGAACGCTGAGAAGCCGCAAAAAAACACAGCCTGCCTGCCGGCGGGCTGTGTTTTTGTCAAAAGGCGCTGTCCGGCCGGTCCCCTGTTTACCCGGCGGTCAATTCTACGATTTTCTCCTCTTCTTCAAGCCCCTGAGCCTGATAACTCGCGGACCCGCCTTCCGTGCTCTCTTCCGTCACCGACCCGGCATCGTAAGTTACAAAAAGAGCTCCGTTTTTCAGAGTCAGGGTCCCGCTGTAATCAAGATGCAGCGCTTCGTTCTCCTGTGCCGCCGCGGTGACGCGGAAGGGCATGGATCCCGCCGGGGACTCACCCGAGAACTCCGCGCGGAACGTGTTCTTATACTCTCCTTCGCCGATCACTGCCGTATACTCGAAGGTCACGGTGCTTCCTTCCGCCGATTTCAGCTCTATCGAAACAGGATTGCCCCACGGATCTTCTCCGGTAAACTTCTCGCCGATATGATCCGAAAGAGCGGCCGGCTTCGCTTCGATCCGGACGGTGCCGGTCGCCTTCTCAAGGCAGACGGCTTTAATCGAATAATGTCCCGGCTGAACAGAACCCGACACGCTTTCCGTACTGCGCAGATTTGCTGTAATGATTGTCTCCGCGTCTTTGTCCGCTGTGGGAAGCTTGTCCGCATTCTGCTCATCCGCCCATTTGAATATCTCCACTCTGATCGAGCCTTTTGTCAGATCGGCAGCTGCCGTGATCTCCTCCCCGTCGGCGACCTCCAGTGAGCCGATAATAAAGAAATCGTCTTTGTCGGCGTTCACAGCCGTGATCGTCATACTTTTCCCGGTGTTTTCGGTCACGCCGAATTCGGATTTCCCGCATGCTGTGAGCAGCATCAAAAGAATGATAACAGCAGTAATGCGTTTCATCATTGTTCTCCTTTGTTTCTTCCGGTTTTTGCCGCATCATTATACAGCAGAGAGCCCGGATTTTCCAGTGCGGAAAAGCGCCGCGCCCGGCAATGCCGGGCACGGCGCATATCTTTTGTTATGGCGGGCTCTCCGGTGATCCGGCCCGAGCTCAGCCGGCGTACTCCATGCGGCTGATCCTGTAAAGCTCCTCCATGAAGAAGGGGCTGGACGCCATAGGCGAGATGGTCACCTATATCTTTACAGATTTTTCCCCCGCGGGATACGGGAGGCATGCACAATAATTATCTCGGCACAAGGCAAATCTTTTGTAGGGTAAATCACCGCGAACCGATTTCTCTGCGGACACGAACAGAACTCCCAGCTTAATATGCTTCGCTGTGATCATATTCTCCGTATTCACAGCCAATGTGGGAGGCTTCTATTTCATCCGTTAAAACCAGCTGACCATC
>CACXMX010000014.1 GCA_902768805.1 Oscillospiraceae bacterium | reverse complement strand
CGATGATGGGCAGGTCCAGCGACTTGGCCAGCCCGATGACGGCGTTGAGCAGCCGAAGGTCCTTCCTGGGACTGAAGGCGTTGCGGATAAACTTCATGTCCAGCTTCAGCGCGTTGAAGGGGAGCATGGCGATCATGTTCAGCGAGGAGTAGCCCGTGCCGAAGTCGTCCATCTCGATGCGGAAGCCGCGGCCCTGCAGGTCCTTCACGATGGCGATGATCTGCTCCGTGTTGTCGGTATAGGCCGACTCGGTGATCTCCAGCAGCAGATTCCGGCGCTCAAGGCCGGCCTCGTCGGCGATGGAGGACATCAGCTCCGGCAGGCGCGGGTCGATGTCCACGCGGGAGACGTTCACCGAGACCGGGATAGACCGGCCGAGCGACTCTTTCCACCGGGCGGCCTGCTCGGCGGCCTCTCGCCAGACATAGGCGTCCAGCTCCCGGACCAGGCCGTTGGCCTCGAACAGAGGGATGAACACCCCCGGGCTCACCATGCCGAGCTGAGGATGCCGCCAGCGGATAAGCGCCTCGGCGCTGCTGAGGACCGGTCTGTCGCCCCGGACGTCGAGCTTGGGCTGGTAGAACACCGTGAAATGCTTTTCCCGTATCGCGGTGTGGAAATCCTCGAGGAGCTGCTCGTTATAGAGCTCCTTCTCGCGCATGGCGTCGTCGTAGATGCCCACCTCGTGGGAGTAGCGGCCCTTCACCATGTCCGCCGCCTGCTTGGCGCGGTCGAAGCGCCGCTCGATCTCGATGCCCCGGTCGGCGTGTGAATACACGCCCATCCTCGCGCGGACGTGGTAATCCGCGCCGATGTCCTCGCAGACGAGATCGAGCATCTCGGTATAGTCGCCGCGGTGGGGGCAGTAGATCAGGAAGGTGTCGTCCTCGCGGCGGCAGACGATGCCGTCGGTGCCCTCCACGGAGTCGAGCAGCTTCCGGGCCACATGGCGGAGGACTTCATCGCCGAACTCCCGTCCGTAGCGCTCGTTGATCATATGGAAATGGTTGATGTTCAGAACGATCGCGTCCGTGGGTATATTCGGATGGAACGAGTCGAACTGGTCGGCGTAGTGGTAAAAGAACTCGCGGTTGTACAGGCCCGTGAGGTGATCCCGCTCGGTGAAGCGGATGGTGTCGCGGTCCTCGTAGAGCTCGATGGTTCGCAGGATGCGCGCGCGCACGACCTCCTGCTTGGGGTAGGGCTTGGGGATAAAGTCGATGGCGCCGAGGCTCAGGCACTCGACCTCCGCCTCCTGGTCCGCCGTCATCACGATGACCGGCAGGAGTCCCATACGCTCGGAGGCCTTGATCCGCCGCAGGATGTCGATGCCCCGCATGTCGGGCAGGTTCAGGTCCAGCAGTACCAGGCTCAGCGTCTCGCAGTGCGCGTCCAGCAGCTCCAGCGAGCGCGCGCCGTCCTCGGCGCAGAGCACGTCGTAACTGTCCGAGAGCATCATGGACAGGATCTCCCGGTTGATCGGTTCATCCTCTATGAGCAGGATCTTGCGTTTCCCGTCGGCGGAGTGGAATTTCAGGTTCTTGTCCGGCATCGCCGCTACCTCCATGACAGCGCCGAAGGCGCTGAATACTATATTCCAGTTTCATTATACCAACCGCGCGCGCCGCTTTCAACTGTTTTATTCCCGGGCCTTCCCTATCCGGCCGGTGCGGCCTTGAAACGGCAGACGGCCTGTGTTAATATTAAATTTAATGAGAATCAAGCCGTGACCGTGGGTCATTTGAAACTCGATGATCAGGAGGCTGTGACCATGCGCGGAAAACAGCATGACCGTATAAAAGCCGCCGGCAGGATCGCCCTGTGCCTTGTGCTGGCGCTGGGCCTGTTCGGGCCCGCCGGAGCCCGGGCGCAGTCCGACGAGGCACCCGTCCGAGTCGGCTATTATGAGAACGAAGTATTCCAGGAGGGCGCCGAGGAGGGCGCGGTGAAGACCGGCTATGCCTACGAGTATTACCGCAAGCTCTCGGAGTATACGGGCTGGAAATACGAATATGTCTACGGCGGCTACGGCGAGCTCTACCAGATGCTGCTCGACGGCGACATCGACCTGCTGGCGGGACTGGCCTTCCGCGAGGAACGGACGGCTGTGCTGAGCTACCCGGACGCCATCATGGGCAGCGAGGCCTATTACCTGGTGAAGCAGGACTCGCAGACGGACATCACCGCGGACCCCGCCACGCTGAGAGGCAAGGCCATCGGCGTGCTCGACAGCGCCATGGTCGGCGTGCTCGAGACCTGGCTGGATGACCACCGCATAGACGCGACGGTCGTTGCCTATCCCGACCATCCGCAGCTGTTCGGCGCCTTTGATTCCGGCGAGCTGGACGTGTTCGTGGCCGAGGGCGTGGGCTCACATGTGCGGCCGCACGCCGAGGTGATGTACGCCTTCGGCTCTTCGGACTACTACCTGTGCGTGAACATCCGGCGTCCGGACCTGCTCGATGAGCTCAACGCGGCGCAGATAATGCTCGCGGCCGAGGAGCCGAACTATCTCAACTCCCTGAGCGCCAAATACTATTCCCTAAGCGTGACGGCACGGGCATTCTCCTCCTCCGAGCGGGAGTGGATGGACACCCACGACGCGCTGCATGTCGGTTATCTGGAAAACTACCTTCCCTACAGCGATACGGACGCGGACGGGCAGGTCACCGGGATCGTGAAGGACCTCGTGCCCGAGATCCTGAGCACGCTGGGCATTTCGGACATCTCCGTGACCTGGGCAGGCTACCGAAGCTACGACGACATGGTGGCGGACATGGCTTCCGGTGAAATCGACGTGGCCTTCCCGGTGGGCGGCGGACTGTACTACTCCGAGGAAAACGGGATCTACCAGTCCAACCCCGTCGTCTCCGCCTCGACGGAGATCGTCTTCAGGGGCACATACAGCGAGGACACCCTGGCGCATTTCGCGGTGAACGAGAACAACCGGATGCAGTACTACTACGTGCGCACCTACTTCCCCGACGCCGAGATCACTCTCTACCCCTCCATCGACGAGTGTCTGGCCGCGGTGCTCGACGGCAAGGCGGGCTGCACGACGCTCAACGGCCTGCGCGCCAACGATATGCTCAAGAACCGCCGCTACAAGGGCCTGTCCCTGCATCAGTCCGGCCGGAACGACGACCGGTGCTTCGGCGTGGAGATCGGAAACGAGGGTCTGCTCAAGCTGCTCAACCGGGGCGTAAACGTGATCGGCAGCGACTACGCGCAGAATCTGTCCTACCGGTACACCGGCGGGCTCTACTCCTACAGCATCGTCGACGTTCTCCGCGACCACATGGCCGCCGTCGGGTCGGTGATCCTCGCCGTGGCAGCGCTGGTTATCTTCCTGCTGACGCGGGATATCCGGCGGACCCGGAAGGAAGCGCGGGAGAAGGAAGCCGCCCGTCTCGTACTGGAAAAAAAGAACCGCGAGCTCGCCGAAAGCCAGGAGGCCCTGTCGGATGCGCTGGCCGCCGCCGAGGCAGCCAGCCGGGCCAAAACCGTGTTTCTGAACAATATGTCCCACGACATCCGCACGCCCATGAACGCCGTCGTCGGCTTCACGGCGCTGGCCTCCTCCCATATCGACGACCGGGAGCTCGTGCAGGATTATCTGGGGAAGATCTCCGTGTCCAGCCAGCACCTGCTCTCGCTGATCAACGACGTTCTGGACATGAGCCGCATTGAGAGCGGCAACGTCACCATCGAGGCTTCCGACGTGCATCTTCCCGAGGTCATCCGTGACCTGAAGACCATCGTCCAGTCGAGTGTGACGGACAAGCGTCTGGATCTGACCGTCGATACGCAGGGAGTGATCCATGAGGACATCGTGGCCGACAGGCTGCGTCTGAACCAGATCCTGCTCAACATCCTGTCCAACGCGATCAAGTTCACGCCCGAAGGCGGGTCGATCCGCTTTGCCGTAACGGAAAAGCCCTCCCCCGACAAAAACCGGGCTGTGTTCGAGTTCCGGATCTCGGACACCGGGATCGGCATGAGCGAGGAATTCCGCAAGACGATCTTCGATGCCTTCACCCGTGAGCGGAACAGCACGGTCAGCGGCATCCAGGGCACCGGACTGGGCATGGCGATCACAAAGAATATCGTGGACCTGATGGGCGGCACGATATCCGTCAGTTCCGAAGAGGGCAGGGGCAGCGAGTTCACCGTGGAGCTGCCGTTCCTGCTCAGCGATAAGAGCGCCGAGTCCGGGCCGGAGACGGAGACGGCCGTGGATTTCACGGGCAGGCGGGTGCTGCTGGCCGAGGACAATGAGATGAACCAGATGATCGCCACCGCGATCCTTGAGGACGCGGGCTTTGCCGTGGAGGTGGCCCGGGACGGAACGGAGGCCGTGGAAAAGATGGCCGATGCGCCGGCGGGAACTTACGACATCGTGCTCATGGACGTGCAGATGCCGCGCATGGACGGGTACACGGCCGCCGGAAAGATCCGCGCCATGGACGATCCCGTAAAGGCCGGCATCCCCATCGTGGCCGTGACCGCCAACGCCTTTGAGGAGGACCGGAAAAACGCGCAGGAGGCCGGGATGAACGCGCATCTGGCAAAGCCCTACGACATCGCCGAGATCATGAAGACACTGGCACGGATGCTGTCTTGAAGCTGAATCGGGAGGCGGATCCAATGGACGAAAAGCGAACCAATTCGACCGTGAGGATCGCGGCGGTCGGCGCCGCTCTGGTGGCGGCGATCCTGATCCTCGGGACGATATGGACGGGCCGCAGCGCCCGGAAGGACACGGTGGACGCCGTGCGCTCCGTGAGCATGCTGTATATGGACGAGCTGGCGGGACGGCGCGTCCAGGTAGTGGAAGACAACCTGAACGAGAACATCCGCATCATCCGGATCGCCGTGGACCTGATCAACGAGGCGGAAGACCTGCGCGATCTGGAGCACATGCGCTCGTACCAGCGGTACATGAAGACACTCTTCAATCTCGACCGGTTCGCCTTCGTCGACGAGGACGGGCTGGTGTATACCGCGGACGAAGGCATCACCGATGAGATCGGGCAGTACGCCTTCGACCCCGAAACGATCTCCGAGCCGGAGATCTCCGTGAAAAACCTTGAGACGGCCGACAAAAAGGTCGTGATCGCGGCGCCGATCCGCGACCGCGGTTATACCATCAACGGGAAAGCCCTGGTCGCCTGCTTCGAGGAGATCGACATGGACGTGATGCTGCAGGGCGTGTCCATGCGCTCGCAGGATTCGGAGACCACCTTCTGCAACATTTACACCGGCAGCGGCACGGCACTGAGCAGCACGGTCCTCGGCGGTCTGGCCGTGGAGGACAACCTTCTCGAGGCGCTGGCACGCGCCGATTATGAGGGCGGCTATTCCTACGAGCAGGTCGAGCGCGATTTCCGCGAGGGGAAAAGAGGCGTCGCGGCCTTCAGCTACAACGGCGTGCAGGAGACGCTCAGCTACAACCCCGTGAAGGGCACCGACTGGCTGCTGACCTATCTTGTCCGCGACAGCGTGATCAGCGAGCGCATCAGCACCGTTTCCGGCGGGATCATCCGCAGGAGCCTGCTGATGACGGGGCTGACCGTGCTGGTGCTCGGGCTGATGCTCACCTTTATCATCAGCCAGATCCGCAGGAACGCCCGGCTGCTCATCGAAAAGGAGACCCTGGAGACCGAGAGCCGCGCAAAGGAGCAGCAGATCGCGCTGCAGGAGGAGCTGCTCGAGCAGCAGTCCCGGCAGGAGCAGCAGGCCAGCATGATCGGAGCACTCTCCTCCGACTACCGCAGCGTGTACTATGTGGACCTGGACAAAGACGAGGCCGTCTGCTACCGGGAGGACAGGCGCTTCGTGGAGGCGCCGGCGGAGGGTGACCGGTTCCCGTTCCTGCGGGACTTCACGGACTTTGCCGACAACCACGTCACGGAAGAGTACCGGGAGGGCTTCCTGCGGTTCATACAGCCGGACCATATCCGCGAGGAGCTGCTCCGGCAGCCGCTGATCACCTACCGCTTTCTGGAGGACCGGGACGGCGTTGAGACCTACGCGATGCTGCGCATCGCGGACGTGCGGCATCTGGAGGAGACCGGCGACAACAGCATCCGCTCCGTGGGCGTGTGCTTCGCCGACATCGACGAGGAGATGCGCGCCTCCCTGGCCCAGCAGCAGGTGCTCAGCGACGCGCTGGCCTCGGCAGAGCAGGCCAACCGGGCCAAGACCGCGTTCCTGTCCAACATGAGCCACGAGATCCGCACGCCCATGAACGCGATCATCGGCCTGGACGGGCTGGCGCTTCGGAACGAGGCTCTGGCGCCCGAGACGAAGGAATACCTGGAAAAGATCGGCGAGAGCGCGCGGCATCTGCTCGGGCTGATCAACGACATACTGGATATGAGCCGCATAGAGTCCGGGCGCATCGTGCTGCGGCACGAGGAGTTCTCGTTCCGGTCCATGCTCGAACAGATCAACACCATGGTGATGACCCAGTGCCAGGAGAAGGGGCTGACCTATGAGTGCTCCACGATCGGCGGGGTGAGCGATTATTATATCGGCGACGATATGAAGCTCAAGCAGGTGCTCATCAACATCCTCTCCAACGCCATCAAGTTTACCGAAGCGCCCGGCAGGATCACGCTGACCGTGGAGCGCACCGCGTCCTTCGAGGAGCAGTCCACGCTGAAGTTCATTGTGAAGGACACCGGCATCGGGATGGACAAGTCCTTCATTCCCAAGATCTTCGATTCCTTCACGCAGGAGAACAGCGGCCGCAGCAACAAGTACGGCAGCACCGGGCTGGGCATGGCGATCACGAAAAACATCGTGACGCTGATGAACGGCACCATCTCCGTGGAGTCCGAAAAGGGCGTCGGTTCCGAGTTCACCGTGGTCGTTCCCCTGAAGAACAGCGACCACACGGGACCCGCGACCAGCTATATCAAGCCCAAGGACATGCGCGTGCTCATCGTGGACGACGAGGAGATCGCCGCCGAGCACGCCCGGATCGTCCTGGACGAGGTGGGCATCAAGGCCGAGACCGCCTACTGCGGAAGCGACGCTTTGAGCATGCTGGAGGTCGCCCATACCAAGCACATGCCCTATAATCTGGTGCTGCTGGACTGGAAGATGCCCGAGATGGACGGGCTGGACGTCACGCGCGAGATCCGCAAGCGCTACGACAAGGAGACCACCGTGATCATTCTCACCAGCTTCAACTGGGACGAGATCATGGACGAGGCGCTGCACATCGGCGTGGACAGCTTCCTGGCCAAGCCGCTGTTCGCTTCGAACGTGATAGACGAGTTCGAGCGCATCGCCCGCAAGAACAACATGAGGCTCTTCCGTGAGAAGCGGCGCGCCGACCTGAACGGGCGGCACATCCTGCTGGCGGAGGACATCCTTATCAACGCCGAGATCATGAAGCAGATCCTGGAGATAAAGGGCGCCCGGATCGATCACGCCGTGAACGGGCGGATCGCGCTGGAGCTGTTCGAGCAAAGTGAGCCGGGGACCTACGACGCGATCCTGATGGACGTGCGCATGCCCGAGATGGACGGTTTGGAGGCCACGGAGGCGATCCGCGCGCTGGACCGGGAGGACGCCCGGACGATCCCCATCATCGCCATGACGGCCAACGCCTTCGACGAGGATGTGCAGCGGTCGCTGCAGGTGGGCATGAACGCGCACCTGTCCAAGCCGGTGGAGCCCGAGCACCTGTATCAGACGCTGGAGGAGCTGATTTGGGAGGCGGACGAGGCCGGAAAAACGGAGGTCTGACGGATGACGGAAGAAAAAAGGGTTCTGGACCGGTACCTGTCGCCCCTGGACGTGTGGGCGATGGCCTTCGGCTGCATGGTCGGCTGGGGCGTGTTCGCCATGCCCGGAAACACCTTTCTTCCGGTGGCCGGGCCGGCCGGGACGGTGATCGCCATGGGGATCGGCATGGTCATCATGCTGATCATCGGCGCCAACTTCTCCTACCTGATGGCGCGGACCCCGATCACGGGCGGCGTGTATACCTACACGAAGGACGCCTTGGGGCGCGACCACGCGTTCCTGAGCTCGTGGTTTTTGTGCCTGTCCTATCTCACCATCGTGTTCCTGAACGCGACGGCCCTGTTCTATGTGGTGCGGACCTTGTTCCGCGACGCGCTGCGGCAGGGGCTCAGCTATACGATCGCCGGAAACACCATCTATTTCGGCGAGACGATGGTCTCCGTGCTGATGCTCGCCGGCGTGGGCCTGCTGTTCATCACGGCCAAGCCTATGCTGCAGAGGCTGCATACGGCTCTGTCCGTTATAATGTTCGCGGGCATCATGATCACGGCGGCCTTCTGTCTTCCGCGCGCCATAGCCAACGGGGCGCTGACCTCCTTCGGTACCGCCGGGGTGAGCCGGGGCTACGCCGTGTTCAGCATCGTCATCCTCGCGCCGTGGGCCTTCGTGGGCTTTGAGGTGACCTGTTTCGACACGGCGCATTTCCGCTTCCCTGTCGGCAGGTCGCGGGGCCTGATCGCGAGTTCCATCGTGGCGGCGGCTCTCGCCTACGCGGCCATGGCGCTGGTGAGCGTGGCCTCCGTGCCGGACGGGTTTGCCTCCTGGCAGGAGTACATCCCCGCGCTGAAAGGACTCCGCGGCGTCGACTCCGTGCCGACGTTCCACGCAGCCCGCGCCATCATGGGCACGCCGGGACTGGCCGTGATGGGGGTCACCGCCGTCTCAGCCATCCTGACGGGCATCATCGGCGGTTACCGCGCCACCACAAGGGTGCTCTCCACGATGGCCGAGGACAGGATCCTCTCCGAGAAGTTCTCGCGCACGACCTACAGCATCCTGTTCATCATGGTCATATCCATCGTGATCACGTTCCTGGGACTGAACTCTCTCAACTGGTTCGTGGATCTGACGTCCTTCGGCGCGATCGTCGCCTTCGGCTACACCTCCGCCGCGGCGTGCAGGATCGCCAGGACCGAGGGCAACCGGCGGATCTTCCTGACCGGCCTGATCGGGACCGTGATCTCCTTTGTGTTCGTGCTCGTACAGCTGATCCCGCGTGTGGCCGCCCTGGACGCGATGGGCAGCGAGGCCTTCCTGCTGCTGGCGCTCTGGTGCCTGCTGGGATTCGTGTTCTATTGGCGTACCGTCAACCACAGCACGCTCACCGAGTACAGCGGGATGTCCACCTCCGGGATCGTGTTCTTCGTGCTGGTGATCTACTCCTCCCTGATGTGGATAGCCAAGACGCTGGCGGCCAAAAACAGCGTTGAGGAAGTGAGGACAACGCTGATCTGGGGCGGTACCGTCGCCTCGGCGATCATTTTCGCGGGGCTCATCGTGATGCTGTATGTGCAGAATCTGGTACGCAAAAAACACGAGGCCGCCGAGCGTGAGAAGATCCGCGCGATGGAGGGCAGCCTGGCGAAAAGCCAGTTCCTGTTCAACATGTCCCACGACATCCGCACCCCGATGAACGCGATCATCGGCTACACGAATCTGGCGCTGAAGGAGGCCGCCTCCGATACGCTCCGCGGCTATCTGGAGAAGATCGACCTGTCGGGAAAGAGCCTGCTCGCGCTGATCAACGACATTCTGGAGATGAGCCGCATCGAGAGCGGCGCGGCGGAGCTGGAGCTTTCCCCCATGGACCTGTGCGCCGTGTTCGACGACGTGCGGGATCTGTTCTCCGAACAGATGAAGAGCAAAGGCATGGACTTCTCCGTCCACGCCTCGCAGGTGCAGGACCGCTATGTGTGGTGCGACAAAAACAGCCTGACCCGCGTGCTGCTCAATCTTGTGAGCAACGCCTACAAGTTCACGCCCGCGGGCGGAAGCGTCGGCGTGTCCCTGCTGGAGACCGGCACCGACGGGAACGGCTACGGTTCCTACGAGATTCGCGTACAGGACACCGGTATCGGCATGTCCCGCGAGTTCGCCGAACGCATGTTCAATGCCTTCGAGCGCGAGCGCACCTCCACCGACAGCGGCACCGAGGGCACGGGGCTGGGTCTTTCGATCACGAAGAGCATCGTGGACATGATGGGCGGCACCATCGAGGTGCTCACGGCTCCCGGCAGCGGCACGCAGATCGTGCTGCGCATGAAATACCGGCTGGCCGAGGAGGAGGACGTTCCGAAGGCGGACGTACCGGACGAGGAAGACAGCGCCGCGGACTTTACGGGCAGGCGGCTGCTGCTGGCCGAGGACAACATGATCAACCGTGAGATCGCCGTGATGCTCCTGCAGCAGATGGGCTTTGAAGTGGAGACCGCGGAGAACGGGCAGATCGCCCTCGACATGGTCGCAGCCTCCGAGCCCGGGTATTACGACGCGGTGCTGATGGATATCCAGATGCCGGTGATGGACGGCTACGCCGCCGCGCGGGCGATCCGCGCGCTGGAGGACCCGGAGCTCTCAAAGATCCCTATCCTGGCCATGACGGCGAACGCCTTTCAGGAGGACGTGCAGGCGGCCATGGACGCAGGGATGCAGGCGCATATCGCCAAACCCATCGACATCGCCGGGCTGGCCGAGGCGCTGAGAGACACGATAAAGTGAACAGAGAATGATGAAAAGAGAATAGTGAATAATTAAGGTAAAAATAACAGCGCCGCGGTTTCCCGCGGCGCTGTTAACTATAAGACAAAGCCTCGCAGAGCTCGCCGCTGAGCGGCGAACAGGATCATGATCTGTTTATGAGGCAGCTTTGCCGCCTCATAAACACCATATTCCAAAAAGAAGGGGGCATCAGGGGGGAACATGGTTCCCGCCCTGAAATCGCGTCGCCCGAAGGGCGATAACCGGATCTCCGCAGAGATCCGCGCGATTAAAGCGGGTCTCAATCGCGGCGCTTCAGATACAGGATCGCTTCTTTGTAGCCGTCGAAGCCCAGGCCCATAAAGGTCTTCTCGCAGGCCAAGCCCGCATAGGAGATGTGCCGGAACTCCTCCCGGGCGCTGACGTCCGAGAGATGCACCTCCACGGCCGGCAGCGCCACGGCCTTGAGCGCGTCGAGGATCGCCACGCTGGTGTGGGTATAGGCCGCGGGATTGATGACGATGCCGTCGAAGCGGCCCAGGGCCGACTGGATCTTGTCCACGATGGCCCCCTCGTGATTCGACTGGAACAGCTCGCAGTCTATCCCCTCCGCGGCGCAGACCTCCCGGATAAAAGCCTCGAGAGCGGCGAAATCCTTTTTCCCGTAGATATCCGGCTCCCGCACGCCCAGCAGGTTCAGATTGGGTCCGTTGATGATCAAAAGCTTCATGTATATGCCCCCAGAATGTCCCGCGCCGCGTCGTCCGCCGTGCGGTCGTTTTCGATAACGGCGTCGGCAAAGCGCGCGTAGAGCGGCGCTCTTTTTTCGTACATCTCGGAAAGGTCGGCGTTTTGAGACAGTGGACGTCCGTCGCGGGGCAGGAGCGCCGTGTCACGCCGAAGCCAGAAAAGCGTGCCGTTCTGGTGCAGCAGCGGATAGTTCTCCGGACGGGTGACGCAGCCGCCGCCGGTGGCGATGATCGCTCCGCTCCGCTTTCCGAGTTCGGCAAGGACCTTCGTCTCCAGAGCGCGGAAGCCCTCTTCCCCGCTCTCGGCAAAGATCTCCGGGATGGTCTTTCCCGCCGTTTCGGCGATGCGCGCGTCGGCATCCAGCACCGGCCGGCCGGTGAGCGCGCTCAGGCGTTCGGCGACGGTGGTCTTGCCGCAGCCCGGCATGCCGATGAGGATGATGTTCCCGCTCTCGCGGCGGAGCTTATCCGTGATGCTGCCGATGAGGGCCGGATCGATCGTCCTGCCCTGAAAGAGTTCGCTCGCCCGCACGGCCTGAGCCGTCAGCATGCCCAGGCCGCCGCCCCGGGGAATGCCCAGCTCCTCCGCCTGCAGGAGAAGTGCCGTGCGCGCGGGGTTGTACACCACGTCGGCCACGCCCCGGCAGTGCGGAAAACACGTGAGATCCACCGCCGCGGCGCCGTTGTCCGGATACATGCCCACCGGCGTGGTGTTGACGATCAGGTCCGCGTCGGCGTGGCGGCCGAGATTGGAGTAGTTGTTCTCCCCCGTCCGGGAGATCACCGTGACGCTCGCGGCGCCGAGTGTTTTGAGCACGTATACGGCCATGACCGAGGCGCCTCCGCTGCCGAGCACCAGCGCCTTCGCCCCTTTCGGATCGATCCCGGCGGAGGAAAGCAGGTACCGGAAACCGAAGGCGTCGGTATTGTCGCCGAAGAGCGTACCGTCGGCACGGCGGACAAGGGTGTTCACGCTGCCGATGGAGCGCGCTCCGGCGGAGAGCTCTGCGCACAGGGGCAGAACGGTTTTTTTGTAGGGGATCGTGACGTTCAGGCCGTCGAAATCCCCGCGGCGCAGGAACTCCTCCACCTCGCCGGGCGCCTTCTCGTACAGGCGGTACTCATAATCCCCCAGCAGGGCATGGATGGCCGGAGAGTAGCTGTGGCCGAGCTTTTCGCCCAGCAGACCGCAGCGAAGCATCACACCACCTCGCTGTAGCTGCCGAGGTAGTCGTACTCCTCGCAGATGTCCTCCAGTTCGCCCATCAGCTGCAGGAACGAGGGAGAGTATACGGAATTGTCCACATCGAAATAGAACATGAACTCAAAATTCCGCTCGGGCAGCGGCCGGCTCTCCAGCTTGATCAGATTCATGCCCAAAGCGTAAATGCGCGAGAGGACCTTGTACAGAGAGCCCGGTTTGTGGGGCAGCACCATCATCAGGCTGGTGCGGTCCGCCCCGGGGTAGATCTCCAGTTCGCGGGCGATGCAGATATAGCGGGTGAAGCCGCCGTTGACCTCGTCCATCATGCGCACGGAACGGACGATGTTGAAATCGCAGCGCATCATCAGGTCGTACACCGCGTTGACGCTGCCCGCAGCGGTGTTCTCCAGCGGGAGGACGCCGTAGCGGCACAGACCCTTCTCGATAGCGGAAAACACCGCCTCGTAGCTGTCAAAGAAAAACTCGTTGGGCTGTTTGAAGAGGCGCTCGCAGGCCAGCTGAGAGGGCGAGCCCTCCTCGCCGCAGCAGGCGACCGCGGCCCGGTCGGGAAAGAGCCGGGGCGTCTCCTCGAGGGCCTTGGCGATCTTCTCGGGCAGCTCCGACCGTCTGCCCAGGGCGCGGTTCTGATGGCAGCGGCTCAGCTCGAAAAGCAGCATGTACAGGTTCACGGCATAATCCCGCAGCTCCGGGGCGACGGCGTCCGCCACGGCGAGCAGCTTCTCCCGCTCCCGTGCGGAGTCCAGCACGGGCAGGCCGTTCTCTGCCTTGAAGCGCGCGATCTCCGACGCCACGTCCATCCGCTCGGAAAACAGGCGCAGCAGCTCTTTGTCGATGGCGTCGATCTTCAGCCGGTAATCGTTCAGATCCATGGATGAGTCCTCCTTACGGTTCAGCGGTCCGCCAGCAGGGCGTCGTATACCGCCAGCGCGGCCGCCGCCTCCACACAGGGTACCGCCCGGGGTACGATACAGGGGTCGTGCCGGCCGCCCACGGTGATCTCGGCCGGCTCCATTGTTCGCAGGTCTACGGTCTCCTGCGTTTTGGCTATGGAGGGCGTGGGCTTTACCGCCACGGCGAACTCCAGAGGCATGCCCGTGGTGATGCCGCCCAGGATCCCTCCGCTGTGGTTGGTGCGGGTGACGACACGGCCGTTCTCCACGGCAAAGGCGTCGTTGTTCTCGCTGCCTCTCATGGCAGCGGCCGCGAAGCCCGCTCCGAATTCCACGCCCTTCACGGCCGGGATGCCGAAAAGCACGGCGGCCAGGCGGTTTTCCATGCCGTCGAACATCGGGTCTCCCAGTCCGGCGGGAACGCCGACCACGGCGCACTCGATCACGCCGCCGAGACTGTCTCCCGCGGCGCGGGCCTCGGCGATGGCTTTGCGCATCTCCGCCTCCCGCTCCTCGGACAGCGTGGGAAATTCCTTTCCCGCTGCACCGGCGGACGGCCATTCTCCCTCGTCCTTAACGGAGCCGATGGAGGCGATGTGAGACCACACCCGGATCCCCTCCCGCTCAAGGAGCTGCAGACAGATGCCGCCCGCGACGCACAGCGGGGCCGTCATTCTTCCGGAGAAGTGTCCTCCCCCGGCAAAATCCCCCGCGTCGCCGTATTTCACCCAGCCGGTGTAGTCCGCGTGACCGGGGCGGGGCTTGTGCAGAAGGGCCGCGTAATCTCCGCTGCGCGCGTCGGTGTTTCGTATGACGGCGGTGACGGGCGTGCCGGTGGTGACGCCGTTGACGATCCCGCAGAGGAATTCCGGTTTGTCGGTCTCCCGGCGCGCGGTGGCGTAGGCCGCACGGCCCGGGGCCCGGCGGGCCAGGAAGCTCTCCAGCGCCTCCGTATCGACGCGCAGGCCGGACCGGAGTCCCTCGATCGTGACGCCGATGGCCGGCGCGTGGGACTGGCCGAAAATGGTGATGCGCAGATCTCTGCCGTATGTGCTGCTCATGTGGTCTCTCCTTTCAGCGCGGCGTAATCCTCCCAGAAGGCCGGATAGGACTTTGCCACGCACTCGCCTCCGCCGACGGTCACTTCCCCATCGGCGGCGCAGGCCGCCACAGCCGCGGCCATGGCGATGCGGTGGTCGCCGCGGGCATCCGCGGCTCCTCCGCGCAGCGGCTTCCCTCCGCGGATGATCAGCCCGTCGGGCAGTTCCTCCGCTTCGCCGCCCAGCGCTCTGAGCAGCTCCGCGGTGGCGGACAGCCGGTCGGACTCCTTGAGGCGCAGCCGCGCGGCGTTGATGATGCGGGTCTCTCCCTCCGCAGCCGCGGCGACCGCGGCGAGCGTGGGGATCAGATCCGGTACGGGGGCGGCGTCGATGACCGTGCCGCGCAGTTCGCCGCGGCGGACGGTCACGCACGTTCCCTCCCGGTCGATCCGGGCGCCCATAGCGGACAGGATGTCCAGCACGGCCCGGTCTCCCTGGGCGGAGGAGAGGTCCATCCCCTCCACCGTGACGCCGGTACGGCTCAGCGCCCCGATACACAGGAAGAAGGCCGCTCCGGACCAGTCGCCCTCCACGCGCAGCCGCCCGGGAAGCGTGCCGGCGCAGCCCCCGGCGATCCGGTATCCCCCGGGCGTTTTCTCCGGGCGGAGCCCCGACAGAGCCAGGGCGTTTTCGGTCATGGTGATATAGGCGGCGGACTCGATCTTCCCGGTTACGGCAAGAGTGCTGTCTCCTTCGGCGCGGGGCAGGGCCATCAGAAGGCCCGAGATATACTGCGAGGAGACGTCGCCCGGCAGCGTGTACGCTCCCGCGCGGAGCGTCCCCGAGCAGAGGAGATCCGCTCCCTCGGACCGGAGCTCCATCCCGTGGCGGGAAAGTTCCCCGTCCAGCGGGGCGAGAGGCCGCTCGGGGAGACGGCCTTCCCGGCGGAATACGGCCCGCGCTCCCAAAACGCCGACCACCGGCAGCAGGAAGCGCAATGTGGAACCGCTTTCGCCGCAGGGCAGCAGCGCTGTTCCGGCGGGTACGGATCGGATAGGCTCCACACGGAAGCCTCCGTTATCGAGGGGACGGATGCCGGCGCCGAGCGCGCGGGAGCTCAAAGCGGCGCAGATCAGCAGCCGATGGGCCTGGGATTTGGAGCAGGGCGGACGAACGCGGCCGGTTTTCGGCCCCGGCGCGGCCCGGGCGATCATCGGACGCCTCCGTCCCGCATCCAGCCGATCAGATCGGCTGCGGGGACCGTTTCTATACGGCAGCGGCCGATCTCCTCCGGGAGGATCAGCCGGATCGAATCGCCGCGGCGCTTTTTGTCCGAGAGCGCCGCCTCGAAAAGCTCCGTCGCCCCGATGTCTGTCGTCACGGGGAGCCCTGTCTTCTCCAGGAGAGCGACGATCCGCTCCGCGGCTCGCGGAGAGCAGATCCCGCGCGCCGCGGCGGCCCGGGTGACGACGGCCAGGCCGACCGCCACGGCCTCGCCGTGGGTGAGAGCATAGCCGCCGCACTTTTCCACGGCGTGGCCGACGGTATGGCCCAGATTGAGAAAAGCGCGCTCTCCGGTGTCGAACTCGTCGCGGGCGACCACGCCGCGCTTATACTCCACGCACGCGGTGATCGTATCCTCGAGCATATCCGGGATCGGCACCGTCTCCATGCGGGCGAACAATTCTTCCGAAGACAGCACCGCGCACTTGATCGCCTCGGCGCAGCCCGAGCGGAGCTGTACGTCCGGCAGCGTGGCGAGGGTGTCCGTGTCGCACAGCACCAGAGAGGGCTGGTGGAAGCTGCCGACCAGATTTTTCCCCTGCGGGAGATCCACGGCCGTTTTCCCGCCCACGGAGGAATCCACCGCCGAGAGCAGAGTGGTGGGCAGCTGCACGCAGCGGATCCCCCTCTGATAGGCCGAGGCGGCGAAGCCGGCCAGATCCCCCGTGACGCCCCCGCCCAGCGCCGCGACGAAATCGCCGCGGCCGAGCCGGTTTTCGGCGAGGAAGGAAACCGTCTCGGCCCAGACTTCCAGGTTCTTGGAGCGCTCGCCCGCGGGAAAGCGGAATTCAGCCACACGGAAGCCCGCCGTCTCCAGGCTTTCACGGACGCGCGCGGCGTAGAGAGGGGCCACATTGCTGTCCGAGACCAGGGCGGCTGTGCACGGGGCGATCACCTTCGCGATCCGCGCTCCGCATTCTCCGAGCAGGCCGGGACCGATGAGCACGTCGTAGGCGGACGACGCTTCGACGCGGACAGTCCTCACCGGCCGTCCACCTCCTCCTTGCAGCGGCGGCCGTCGGCCAGGAGCCGGCGCATCCGCTCGCGGTCGTTGTCGATGAGGGCGGCGCGGTATTCAGACAGGGAGTTCAGATAAAAATCCAGCTCCCGAAGAAGATTGTCGCGGTTGTCCAGCAGCAGCTCGCTCCACATGTTGGGATCCAGCCACGCCACGCGGGTCATGTCCTTGTAGCTGCCGGCGGAAAAGCCCTTATGCCCGCGGGCCGTGGGGCTTTTGATATAGGCGTTGGAGAGGATGTGGATCATCTGCGAGGTGAAGCAGATCATCTCGTCGTGATCCTCCGCCGTGGTGACCGAGACCCGGGCGAAGCCCGCCGGGGCGAGCAGCTCCTTTACCCGGTCCAGCAAAAGGATGTCGTCGTAGACCGGGGGCACGATGACCATGGGGGCGTTGTGGAACATGTTCGCCTTCGAGTAACGGTAGCCGGCGTACTGAGTGCCCGCCATGGGATGGCCGCCCACGAAGGTAAAGCCGTATTCCTCCGCCAGCGGGAAACAGGCGGAGCAGACCTCCCGCTTGACACCGCAGCAGTCGAGCACCAGCGGGTGCGGCCCGATATGCGGGGCCATCCGGCGCACGAAATCGATGATCCCGGCCGGAGGCACCACAAGCAGAACAAGGTCACATTCGGAGATGTTCTCCTCGGTGAGCTCGGCGGCGACGACGCCGTCCATCATGGCGAAGTCCAGGATGGACCGGTCGATCTCGCAGGCATACACCGTGTGGCCGGCAGCGTGATAGACCTTGGCAAAGGAACCGCCGATAAGGCCCAGGCCCAGAACTCCCACGATCATCCCACGGCCACCTCCCGGACTTTGTAGACATCCTTGAGGAGTTTGTCGTATTCCTCGGGACGGATGGACTGCGCGCCGTCACACAGGGCGTTCATGGGATCGTTGTGCACCTCGATGATCAGCCCGTCGGCCACCACCGCGGAGGCGAGGCTCATCGGGCGTACCATTCGGGCAAGGCCCGTGGAGTGGCTGGGATCGACGATCACCGGCAGGTGCGTCAGCTCGTGAAGCATGGGCACGGCCGCCAGATCCAGCGTGTTGCGGGTGTAGTCGTCGAATGTACGGATGCCGCGCTCGCAGAGGATCACGTTCTCGTTGCCGCCGGCCATGATGTACTCCGCGCTCATGAGCAGCTCCTTGAGCGTGGCGGCCAGTCCGCGTTTGAGCAGGATGGGCTTGTTCAGCTTTCCCAGCTGCTTGAGCAGATCGAAGTTCTGCATGTTGCGCGCGCCGACCTGGATGACGTCCACGTCCATGAACAGGTCCAGGGCTCCGGTGCCCATGATCTCCGTGACGATGGGAAGGCCGGTCTCCGCGCGGGCGATCTTCAGCAGCTCGAGCCCCGTAGCGGCCAGGCCCTGGAAATCGTAGGGAGAGGTACGCGGCTTATAAGCCCCGCCCCGGAGCATATGCGCGCCGGAGGCCTTTACGGCCTTGGCGATGCCAACGATCTGCTCCTCGGACTCCACGGAGCACGGGCCGGCGATCATCACGAAATTGCCCGCGCCGATCTTTACGCCCTTCACATCCACCACGGTGTCCTCGGGGTGGAACTTGCGGTTGCAGCATTTGAACGGCTCGGTCACCCGCTTGACCGAATCCACGATGGCCAGACTGGCGATCAGGTCCATGTCCACGGCGGTGGTGTCGCCCACCAGGCCGAGGACGGTCTGGAACTGTCCCTCGGAGATGTGGATCGTCAGGCCCTGACCCTTGAGCCAGTCGATAAGCCTGTCACGCTTGTCCTCGGTAACGCCGTTCTTGAGTACTACGATCATTTTTATACCCTCCCGAAAAAAAGAGACGGCACAGAGCGATCTGTGTCGTCTTTGACAGCCTTTATGAGGCTTCTTTACGCATCACAAATCACCCTACCGGTCATTCGGTACGGTAATAGTAATAGCTAAAGAAGCGGGCAATAATCATGGTATTCACCTTATATGAAACTTTATACGGAGTATAAACCCGCCGGGGAGCGTTGTCAACCGCCGATCGGCCGCGCGGAAGGTTTTTGTGCAGTGGGTGAACCTTCCCCGTTCCCGTGACGTCTTTTTTAGGAAAACATAACGAAAAGAGAGAGGAGAACCGGGCATGAAGCGCTCCTCCGTCGTGATCAACAACCTGATACTGGCCTTCGGGATCGCGTGCATACTCTTCTACCTTGTCTGCGGGATCACCGTGCGCTTCGGGCAGTCGCTGCTGTTTATGTGGGCCTTGCTCGGCGCGGCGTGCGTCTGCCGTTGGGCGCTGTGGCGCCGCGCGTGGAAAAACGGGCGGGCGCACCCTTTTCCCGGATGGCTGCTGGCGGCGGCGCGCTGCGCGCTGATCGTATGTTTCGCTTTCTTCTGCTTTGTGGAGTATTTTGTCTTCTCCGCCGCTTTTTCCGCGCCTAAGGACGGGCTGGACGCGATCGTGATCCTGGGCGCCCGTGTGAACGAGGACGGCGCTCCCAGCGGATCCCTGCGCGAGCGCATCGACGCCGCGGCGGTATATCTGCGGCGCAATCCGGATACGGTGGCCGTGGCATCCGGCGGCCGGGGAGAGGACGAGCCCATGAGCGAGGCGCAGTGCATCTTCGAGCGTCTGACCGCAGCGGGCATCGGCGCGGACCGGATCCTCATTGAGGACCGGTCGACCTCAACGCAGGAAAACCTCTCCAACAGCTTCGCGCTGCTGGGAGACGGCATTTCTTCCGTGGGGATCGTGACCAACGATTTTCACATCTACCGGGCTCTGTGCACGGGACGCGAGCTCGGCAATTACCTGCTCAGCCCGGTGCCGGCGCGCTCCTCCCTTTCCGGCTTCGTACACTATTCCATGCGCGAGTTTTTCGCGCTCACGGTGTCGTGGATACGGGGCGAGCTGCCGCCGCCTTATCCCGTCCGCCGGCTTGCGCATGTTTGACAACGACACGGCGTTTCCCTATAATACAAAAACAGAAAACCGATCATTACTGTTCACTTTGGAAAGGAGAAACATATGAAAAAGACCCTGATCCGGCTTCTGGCAGTCCTGCTGATCTGCCAGCTCCTCGGTGTCGGCGCTCTCGCCGCCGGGGAAGATCTCTGCGGTACCTGGTACCTGGTGGATATGGACGATGGCTCCGGCGAGGACAACGCCGAGAAGCTTGCCGCCATGAACGCTCTGGGCATACACTGCACGCTGGTGATCCGTGAAGACGGCACGGCGACGGTGGATCTGTTCACGGAAACCCACGACTTCACGGTGGATTTCGACAAGGGCACATTCACGGTCAACGACCGCGAGATCCCCTTCGTGCTGAAGGACGGCCTGCTCACCTTCGGCGACGACGAGATGAGCATGACTTTCTCGAAGCAGTCGCCCGACGCAGGCGCGGGCGAGAAGCAGCCCTTCGACTACTACGAATTCATCGACATGGTCGACGCCGACGGGAATAAATCCGACATCCCGCCCGAGCTGGTAAATCTGGTGATCCGCGAGGACGGCACCGGCGTGCTGACCTCCGGCACCACCGTGATGGAGATGGTCTTTGACTTTGACAGGGGCGAGATCTCCGACGACGAGGACGGGAAGATCGGCACCTTCACGCTGGAGAAGGATGTCCTCACCATCGACGACGGAGAGTACATTCTCCGCTTCCGTCTGGGCGACCCCGGATTTGCCGGTCCCTATATCCTGACCGGGATGGTCGACGCCGACGGAAAGGACGTCTCCGACGCGATGGGCATGATGTCCATCATCACGCTGACCATCGGCGAGGACGGTGCCGGCGCTCTCGAGATCCTCGGGCAGAAGGTGGAAATGCGCTTCGACTTTGACAAAATGGTCGTCACCTCCGAGGACGACGAAACGCCCGTGGCGTTTACCTATGAAAACGGGACGCTGACGATGTCCTCGGCCGGCAATTCCATGATCTTCCGGCGTGTTCTGGCGGACAGCTCCGCGGAAGAGCAGGCCCCCGCCGCCGAGGAGGTCCCCGCCGGCGACAGCAGAGACAAGGGATAAAAACAAACAGAAAACCGCCCTCCCGGAAAGGATCCGGGAGGGCGGTTTTTCAGGTTATTCAGCGGTTCGGCCGAGGAGGCGCGCCTGCAGGAAGCCCCGGGCGTACCAGGTGGTCTCGTAAAACATGAAGTCCAGCGTGTTCGCGTCCCAAAGGCAGTTGAGCTTCGCGCCGATGCCCAGCTCCTCCTCCCCGGCCCAGAACTGGAGCCACACGGGGAAGAAGTCAAAAAGCGGAACGATAAAGCTCACGTCGCCCTGTTTCTGTTCGATACCGCCCCAGGAACGGCAGCGCTCCCGCGCCGCTTCCATGTCCGCCTCCACCGCGCTCAGATCGGATTTCAGGCTGTCGGAGTGTTGGATGGCGGTGGTCCCGCCCAGATCCGCCACACCCACCCAGCGATGGGCGAGCACGGGATTCTTCTCCGCGCGGGAGAGGATGTCGTAAGCGGAGCAGGCCGCTCCGAAGCTCGCGCGGCGGCCGCCGCAGGTGATGACGCCGGTTTCGCGGTCGAGAGCCGCCTTCTCTCCTAGGATATGAAAATACAGGTGTCTCTCGTCGTGCTCCAGGCCGAACCGGTCGATCATGGGCCGCTGATCGAAAGAGAGAAACAGTCTGCGGCTCTGGTCGTAGAGCATCTCGTAATTGTCCGCCATGGAGTCCTCCCGTCTGTCCGTTTATTCAGGGCCGCGTGCGGTGAATGCGGCCGTTTCTACAGCTCGAATACCTGACCGGGCGCTTCGATCCTTGCGATCCGCTCACGGTAGGGCTCCGAAACGTCCATACCGGCGAGCGTGTCCGTGATCTCATACTTCCCCCACATGTGCATGGGGAAGGCGCGGGCGATATGGGCGGTGCGCATAAGCGCGTCGAAGCCCATCCAGAAGTTGCCCTTCAGCCTCGGGTCCAGCGGAAGGAACGCCGCGTCCAGCTTCAGCCCCTTGAGCTTGGCGATCTGCGCGAAGAATTCGTTCTTCATCTCCCGCTCCTCGGCGGGCGTATCGCCGGGCCAGGCCCACCAGTGCAGATCTCCCGCGTGGTAGATCGTCCTGCCGGCATAGCTGACCACCCAGGCCACACCGCAGTCGGTGGAGCCCAGCGTGGACACCGAGACCGCTCCGGCCGCGCCGCCGTTCAGAACGCGCCGGCGGTCGGGGCCCATGCGCAGCACCGTGAGGCCCTTCTCCCGCTCCGTGTCGGCGGGAATATCATCCGAGAGGATGAAGGTTTTGCGCGCCACGCCGTCAAAGCTATGAAAGATCTCCGGTGAGAAATGGTCGGAATGGACATGGCTGACAAATACGAACAGGCGTCTGTCCGCTTCGATCCGGGGAAGCTCTCCCTCCGCGAAGTCAAACAGGCAGACGATGTCCTCCCACTCCGCCGCAAAGCCGCTGTGTCCGATATATGTGATCCGCATGGGGTTCCCTCCGGTTGTATCCAGGATCGGTACGGAAACTGGAAAAGATTTACATAAAATCTGATTTCTCTCTTATGTAAATTCAGTATAAGGGAGGGCAGGCGGATTTCACAAGTTACAGTTTTGTCTATCTTTTGGAAAAATACGGTAAAGCGCGCTCCGGATCCCGGCCGGTCACCGCGTGTATATCCTGGGCACCCGGGGCGATACGGCGCACAGGAGTTCATAGGGTATCGTGCCGGCCTTTTCCGCCAGCTCGGAGGCCGTGGGCTCTCCTTCCGTTCCCGGACCGAATACGACCGCGACATCGCCCACGCTCACTTCGGGCAGATCCGTGACGTCGACCATGCACATGTCCATGCATACGCGCCCAACCTGAGGCGCCCTTCGGCCGCGCAGCAGGACCTCCAGCTTTCCGGAAAGGCAGCGGTGCAGCCCGTCGGCATAGCCGATCGGAAGTACGGCCAGGGTGCAGTCGCGCTCCGCGGTCCAGGTGCGGCCGTAGCTGATCGTGTCGCCTTTTTTGTGGCGCGTGAGCGCGGCCACGCGGCTTTTGAGCGTCATAACGGGCGTGAGTTCGATCCCGCCGGTCCTGTCGTCGGGGTATACGCCGTAGGTCAGCAGGCCGGGGCGCACCATGTCCAGGCACATGCCCTCATCTCGGAAGAAAAGCACGGCGCCGGAGTTGGCGCAGTGCCGCAGAGCGAAACGCCGGCCGAGCCTCTGTTCCACAGCGTTCACCGCGGCGGTGAAGCGGCGGAACTGTTCGCGGGTATACTCCTCCCCGCCCCGGGTGTCCGACACGGCAAAATGGGTGAAGACCCCCTCCGGTTCCAGTCCGGGGAGAGAAAGGGAGCGCGCCGCGGAGACAAGAGCGGACGGATCACCGGCGGGAAACCCCAGCCGTCCCATGCCGGTATCGAGCTTGAGATGGACCTTCAGCTTCCGGCCCGGAAGCAGCGCCGCGCTGAGGGCGCGCGCCTTCTCCTCGCTCTCCACGGCCAGGGTCACGTCCGCCTCGGCCAGCTCCCGGGCACGGTCGGGATCCGCGGCGCCCAGGATGAGGATGGGCAGCGTCTCTCCCGCGGCGCGCAGTTCCAGCGCCTCGGCGGCGCAGGCCACCGCCAGATACCGGCAGCCGGCCTTTCGCAGCGTTTCGGCACAGCGGACGGCGCCGTGGCCGTAAGCGTCGGCCTTGACCACGCCCAGCAGGGAGCTGCCGGAGGGCAGGGCCGCGATCAGCGCGGACGCGTTGCCGCTCAAGGCGCTCAGGGAGATTTCCGCCCAGGTACGAGAGGTTTTCGTTTCCATCTGTATCTCCTTCCGCCGCCGGTCCCGCAGGGCGGGCCCCGGCCGTTTCCCGTTTTTCTCTCGTTCATCGAACGATACAAGGGCCATTATATTCGGCGGGGTATCTTTCGTCAATTTCCATCTTGCGCAAACCGGACCGCTGTGATATCTTATTTCCCGATAATGCGTCGATCGGGAAAATAACCGGATCCACCGCAGCAGAGAGGGGCGTCGGCGGCTGAAAGCGCCCTGCGGCATCGGACGGTTTCGTTCGCCCGTGAGCTCCGGCCAATCCCCGGCGGGTCCGCCCGTTAACGCGGAAAAAGCGCGGAACGACACGTTCCGAATGCGGGTGGTACCGCGGAAGCATGCCTTTCGTCCCGATACGATCGGGAGCGAAGGGTTTCTTTTTTTGTGATCATTTTCTGACATACGGGAGGAAAAACATGAAAGAAATGCTGGAGGCCCTGCGGGAAGCGTCCCGGCGGGCCATCGAGGAAGCCCAGGATATGGACGCGCTGGATACGCTCCGCGTGCGGTATCTGGGCAAGAAGGGCGAGCTGACCGCCATACTCAAGCAGATGGGCAGGCTCAGCGCCGAGGAGCGCCCCGTGGTGGGACAGCTGGCCAACGCCGTGCGCGCCGAACTGGAGTCGGAGCTGGACCGGCGCAAGGCCGCCCTGGCCGCTAGGCTTCAGGAGCTCAAGCTCGAGGCCGAGACGCTGGACGTGACGATCCCGGGCCGGGAGCTCCGCCTCGGAAAAAAACACGTGCTCAACACCGTACTCGACGAAGTCACCGACATTTTCATCGGCATGGGCTTCTCCATCGCGGAGGGTCCGGAGATCGAGCTGTCCGAGTACGACTTTGACCGCCTGAACATCCCCGAGAACCACACGGTCCGCGAATGGACGGATACTTTTTACATCACCCGCGACGAGAAGGTACATCTGCGCTGTCAGACCTCGCCCATGCAGGTGCGCGTGATGGACGCCATGAAGCCGCCCATCCGCATCCTCGCTCCGGGCCGCGTCTACCGCAAGGATGAGGTCGACGCCACCCATTCTCCCATGTTCCACCAGATCGAGGGTCTCGTGATCGACAAGGGCATCACCATGGGCGACCTTAAGGGCACTCTCAATACGCTGATGCGGCGCATTTACGGCCCCGACACCGTGACCCGCTTCCGTCCGCACCACTTCCCGTTCACCGAGCCGAGCTGCGAGATGGACGTGCAGTGCTTCGAGTGCCACGGCAAGGGCTGCCGCGTGTGCAAGGGCGAGGGCTGGATCGAGATCCTCGGCGCCGGCATGGTGCATCCGCACGTGCTGGAGATGAGCGGGATCGACCCGGACGTCTATTCGGGCTTCGCCTTCGGCGTGGGCCTGGAGCGGCTCGCCATGCGCCGGTTCCAGATCAGCGACATGCGGCTGCTCTACGAAAACGACGTCCGCTTCTTATCTCAATTCTGAGCGCAGGGAGGACACGACATGAAACTTTCCAGAGAATGGCTGGGTGAATACACCCGCATCGACGCTTCCGATAAAGACTACTGCGACGCCATGACCATGTCCGGCTCCAAGGTGGAGGGATGGGAGGTCACCGGTTCGGAGATCTCCAACGTGGTCGTGGGCCGCGTGGACTCCATAGAACGCCACACCAACTCCGATCACATGTGGGTCTGCCGGGTGGATGTGGGCGGCCGCTGCGTGCAGATCGTGACCGGCGCGCAGAACGTGCGTGCCGGAGACCTGGTGCCCGTGGCCCTGGACGGCAGCACGCTCCCCGGCGGCGTGGAGATCCACACCGGGAAGCTCCGCGGCGAGCTCAGCGAGGGCATGCTGTGCTCTTTGAAGGAGCTGGGCCTGGAGCAGCGCGATTTCCCCTACGCCATTGAGGACGGCATCTTCATTCTTGAAGAAGACTGCGCCCCCGGCGACGACATCCGGGGGGTCTGCGGCTTCGGAGACAGCGTGGTGGAATTCGAGATCACCAACAACCGCCCCGACTGTCTGAGCGTACGCGGTCTGGCCCGCGAGAGCGCCGCCACCTTCCACACGCCCCTGACTCTGCCCGAGCCCGCCGTAAAGGGCGGCGCCGGCGACATTCGGGACATGCTCTCCGTTGAGATCCAAAACGGCGAGCTCTGCCCCCGCTACACAGCCAAAATGGTGAAAAACATCCGCATCGCCCCCTCGCCCAAGTGGATGCGGCGCCGTCTGCGCGCCTCGGGCGTGCGGCCGATCAACAACATCGTGGACATCACCAACTACGTGATGCTCGAGTACGGCCAGCCGATGCACGCGTTCGACTACTCCTGCCTGCACGAGGGCAAGATCGTCGTGCGCAACGCCCGTGAGGGCGAGGTCATGCAGACCCTCGACGGCAACGACCGGCCGCTGACCCCGGACATGCTGGTGATCGCCGACGCCGAGAGCCCGGTGGGCATCGCCGGCGTCATGGGCGGCTTCAACAGCGAGATCACCGACGACACCTCCGTGATCGTGTTCGAGTCGGCCAACTTCTCCGGACCGAGCATCCGCCACACGGCCATCTCCCTCGGCATGCGCACCGACGCCTCCAGCCGCTTTGAGAAGGGGCTGGACATTCTCGGGACGATCCCCGCGGTGGACCGGGCCTGCGAGCTGGTGGAGCTGCTCGGCGCGGGCGAGGTCATGGACGGCACCATCGACGTGATCGGAAAAGCTCCGGAGACCACGCGGATCGCCCTTGAGCCCGAGCGCATCAACGCGCTGCTGGGCACCGATATCCCCCGGGAGTTCATGGTGAGCACGCTCACGGAGCTTGGCTTCACCGTGGAGGGGGACACGATCACCGTGCCGTCCTGGCGCGAGGACTGCAAACGCATGGCCGACATCGCCGAGGAGGTCGCCCGCTTCTGGGGCTATGACCGCATCGAGTACTCCGACATCCGCGGAGTAGAGGTGGAGGGCGGCTATTCTCCGCTCCAGATCTTCCGCAAATCGCTGGGAGAGATCTGCCGCGCCGCGGGATACACTGAGGTCATCACCTATTCGTTCGTCAGCCCCTCCGCCTGGGACAAAATCCGCGTGAGCGCCGACTCTCCCCTGCGCGACGCCTACACGATCCTCAACCCGCTGGGCGAGGATACCAGCGTGATGCGCACCACCTCCCTGCCCTCCATGCTCGGGGTGCTCTCCACCAACCTGAACCGCCGCAATCCCTCCGCCCGCCTCTATGAGATGGCCACGGTGTATCGCAAAGCCGGAGAGCTGGCTGACGAGCGGCAGATCCTTACCCTGGGTGCCTACGGCGACGGCGCGGACTTCTACGCCGTCAAGGGGACTGTGGAAGCATTGCTGCGCGCGGCGCGCACGCCCGATGTGCGCTTTGAGGCCGACAGGGCCAACAGCGCCTATCACCCGGGCCGCTGCGCCTCCGTGTGGTCCGGCGACACCCGGCTGGGCAGCGTGGGACAGATCCATCCGGACGTCTGCCGCGCCTTCGGGCTGGAGGACGAGACCTTCTGCGCCGAGCTGGACAGCGTTCTGCTCTGGGAGCTGCGCGGCGCGGAGAACGTGTATGCCCCGCTGCCGCGCTTCCCGGCCATCACCCGGGACCTGGCTGTGGTGTGCGACCGCGGCGTGACCGTAGGCGAGCTGAGCGCGTGCATCCGCGGGGCGGAGGCCGCCGAGCTCAAGGACGTGCGCTTCTTCGACGTCTACGTCGGCCCGGGCATCCCCGAGGGAAAGAAGAGCGTGGCTTTTTCTCTTACGCTCCGCTCCGACGAAGGGACGCTGACCGACGAGCACGCCCAGAACGCCATGGACAGGATCCTGACCGCGCTGAAGGAAAAGCTCGGCGCCGTGATCCGCTGAAAATCTTTCTCCCTCCGCGGATTCGTTCTTGCAAACACAATGCTGAGTGTGGTATTGTAACATTAGCGGAAAATCGACTGATCATATAAAAGGAGGGTTGCGGACATGAGCGACAAAACCAGAAAGTTCGATACCGTATCCAACCGCATGCAGATCCGGGAGATCCTCTCTTCGGTCTACGACTCGCTGGTACTCAAGGGTTATAACCCGGTGAACCAGTTGGTGGGCTACATTCTGTCCGAAGACCCCACCTATATCACCAATTACAACAACGCCCGTTCCCTGATCTGCCGGATCGACCGGGACGAGCTGCTTGAGGAGCTGGTCCGGAGCTACCTGGAAAAGGACTGACGCCCCTCAAACGACGCAACGCGCCTTCCGTCCGTCAGGGGAAGGCGCGTTGTTATGCGGAGGACCAACGGTCCTTCGAGGATGAAGCATCGGAAGGTGAAGCTATGCTGACTGGCGCGATAACGGATCTATACAAGCGGTTTCGGCTGATGAACTACAGGATCCTGTTCGGCCGTATCCGCGAGCGGGACGGTTCTCTCTCCGCCACGGAGGCCTATACCGTGGACGTGATCTTTCTCCTGGGCGATCCCACGATCACGAAGCTGGCCGAGACGCTGGGCATATCTCAGCCCAACGCCACCTATAAAGTAAACAACCTGGCCGCCAAGGGCTATGTGATGAGACTGCCCTCCAGCGGCGACAAGCGGGAGACCCGCGTGTGCGTGAGCGACCGCTTTTATAAATACTACGGCGATCTGGACCATTTTGCCGACAGAGCCGTGGAAGCCCTGCAGGCCGAATACACCCCCGAGGAGCTGGAGCTCATGGAACGGATGCTGCGTTCGCTCTCGAAGCACGTGGAATAAGCGCCGCGGCGAAGACCGGTATTTCTTCGCGATCTCCGGAGAGCGCTTTTGTTTTATTTAATCCACCGAAATATCGGGCAGCGGCGTCCGATAGATTTGTATTTATTCATAAATTATCGATAATATGAAAAGAACCTGTTGACAAGCGGCCCTCGCGGCCGTTATTATGCAGAAAAATCGGCAATAGAGGCGCGAACGCGATGAGTACCTGTCCGGAGCCGGCGAGGGCTGTGAAGGACAGAGAAAGGCAAGTTCGCCGAAACCGGCGGCTTCGCAGGCTGTCGAGTTGGGGTACCGTCGAACAGGCGGTGCACTCCCGCTTATCGGGGATAAGCGGAGGAGCTATTGTTTCATGAGAGATCATGGGAGCAATGGCATCGAGTCGTTGCTCCTCTTTTCTTTTCCTGAAAGGATGCATTGCCGAGAACGTCCGGTCCGAAATCTTATGGTCGGTCCGGGAAACCCGCAGACCGGCAATCGCCGGGAAAGAAAGAGAGGAAAAGAAATGATCGACTTCGTAAACTGGCTGGCCTACACCGTGCTCTGGGGCCTTCCCCTGCTCGTGCTCATGTTCGGCACGGGCCTGTATTTCACCATCCGTTCCGGATTCTTCCAGTTCCGCCACTTCGGCTGGATCTGGCGGCACACCGCCGGAAGCCTGTTCCACAAGGACGTGCAGGACAGCGCCGACGCCCACCGCGCCGGCAAGCTGAGCGCCTTTGAGGCCGTCTGCACCGCCGTGGGCGGCACGGTCGGCTTCGGCAACATCGCCGGCGTGGCCACCGCCGTGGCGGCCGGCGGCCCCGGCGCCCTGATGTGGATGTGGATCTGCGCCTTGCTGGGGATGATCCTCAAGCAGGTCGAAGTCACCCTCGGCGTTTACTACCGCGGCCGCAACGAGAACGGCGAGTACTTCGGCGGCCCGACCTATTACATGCAGAAGGGCCTGGGCGTCCAGCGCCGCTGGGGCGGAGCCTGGAAGATCCTCGGAGTGATCTTCGGCGCGGGCATCTTCTCCACCTTCTTCGTCACCTCCTCCAACCTGACCGCCGCCCAGGTTCTGGCCGGCGCCACCGGAGTGAGCAGCGTGAGCATCGGCGGAATGAACGTCGACATGATCATCCTGATGGGCTTTGTCATCACCGTGCTCACCTACATCGCCACCACCGGCGGCACAAGAGGCATCGCGCAGAAGTTCTCCCGTCTGGTCCCCTTTATGAGCGTGGCCTACCTGCTCATGGGGCTGGTAATGATCGCCGTCAATATCACCCGCGTGCCTTCCGCTTTCGTGCAGATCTTCCACGACGCCTTTACCGGCACGGCCGTGATCGGCGGCTTCGCCGGCGCCACCGTCGCCTCCATCGTCCGCACCGGCGTGGCCCGGAGCGTTTACTCCAACGAGGCCGGCTGGGGCACCTCCCCCATGGTCCACGCCTCCGCCGACACTCCCCATCCCGTGGAGCAGGGCCTGTGGGGCTCCTTCGAGGTCTTCTTCGACACGATCGTGGTGTGCACGATCACCGGTCTGGCCGTTGTTCTCTCCGGCTGCTGGACCGGCGGTGAGACCGGCGGCACGCTGGCGCTCAACTCTTTCGCCTCCGGCTTCGGCGTGATCGGCTCGGTGCTGCTGGCCGTGATCATGGTGATCTTCACCGTCACCACATCCGGCGGATGGTTCACCTACTACATCGCCATCCTCAACCACATGGGGCAGAGCGGCAACCGCTTCGTCGCGGTGCTGATGAAGGTATTCTACGCTCTGCGCGGCCTGCCCGGCATCCTGTGGACCATCTACCTGGTGCAGACCAACAATCAGGGCTTCATCTGGACCGTGGTGGACATCACCTCGGCGATCCCCACCTTTGTGAACGTATTCGTGATCCTGATCCTCTCGGGCGAGTATTTCCGCCTGCTGCGCGACTACAAGGCGCGCTACATGGGCATCGGCACGGTGCGGGAAGGCGAACGTCTCTTCTATGAAGACGACGTTCAGATCGAGGAAGAAAACGCCGCATGAGTACTCTTTATTACAACGGACGGGTGTATACCGGCGAGCTGCCCCTTGTGAGCGCTTTTGCCGTGGAGGACGGACGCTTCCTTTTCACGGGCTCGGATGCCGACGGCGCCGCTCTGGGCTGCGCCGAGGCGGTGGATCTCAACGGTGCCTTCGTCTGCGCCGGATTCAACGACAGCCATATGCACCTTCTGAATTTCGGCCAGTCGCTGGCTCAGGCGGAGCTGGCCGCCCATACCGACAGTCTTGCCGGCATGCTGGAATACCTTCGCGAATACGCCGCGGCGCAGCCCGGCGGCGAGGGCCGGTGGATCCGCGGACGCGGCTGGAATCAGGACTATTTCTCCGACGCCGAGCGCATGCCCGACCGGTGGGATCTGGACCGGGTCTCCCGGGACGTCCCCGTGGTGATCGTGCGCTGCTGCGGTCACTGCATGGCCGTGAACTCCAAAGCGCTGGAGCTGTGCGGCGTGACCGCGGACACTCTCTCCCCGGAGGGCGGACGCATCGGCCTGCGCGCCGGAGAACCGGACGGCCTGTTCTACGACGACGCCATGACGCTGGTCTATGAGCATCTCCCCGTGCCGGGCAAGGACGAGATCATGGACATGATCCGCCTGGCCTGCCGGGCGCTGAACAGCTACGGTGTGACCAGCGTTCAGAGCGACGACTACTGCGTATTCCGATCCGTGCCCTGGCAGACCGTGAACGAGGCCTACCGTGAGCTGGAGGAGAGCGGCGAGCTGACCGTGCGCGTGTACGAGCAGAGCAATTTCACCGATCCCGACGGGCTGCGGAGCTTTATGGAAGCGGGCTGCGTCACCGGAGCCGGCACTGACCGCTTCCGCATCGGCCCGCTGAAAATGCTGGGAGACGGCTCTTTGGGGGCGCGCACGGCGTATCTGAGCGAGCCCTACGCCGACGACCCGTCTACGCGCGGCATCCCGATCTTCACGCAGGAACAGATGAACGAGATGATCGGCCTCGCCCATGCCAACGGCATGCAGGTAGCGGTGCACACCATCGGAGACGCCACGATGGATCTCATCCTGAACGCGGTGGAGAAGGCGCAGGCGGAGCATCCCCGCTCCGACGCCCGCCACGGTGTGGTCCACTGCCAGATCACCCGTCCCGACCAGCTCGAGCGGCTGATCGCCATGGGTATGCACATCTACGCCCAGACGATCTTTCTCGACTACGACATCCACATTGTGGAGCGTCTGGTGGGGAGCGAGCGGGCCGCGAGCAGCTACAGCTGGAAGACCCTGCTGCGCGGCGGCTGTACCGTTTCCAACGGCACGGACTGCCCCGTGGAGCTGCCCAACGCCATGGCCGGCATCCAGTGCGCCGTGACACGCACCACTCTGCGCGACCGGATGGGGCCCTATCTGCCCGATGAGGCGTTCACCGTTCGGGAGGCACTGGACTCCTACACCTCCGCCGGAGCCTATTCAAGCTTCGAGGAGAACGTCAAAGGCCGTATCGCCCCGGGGTATTTGGCCGATTTCGTCGTGCTGGGATCCGATCCGTTCGAGACCGACCCCTTCGCGCTGAAGGACATTCCTGTCGTGGCCGCCTATGTGGCCGGCGAGCGGGTCTTCGGAGAACCGATCTGACAAAACAAATACAGGCGGACGGCCGGAGCTTCACAAAGCTCCGGCCGTCCGCCTGTATTTCTGACAATGAGGCCTGTCAGCCCGGTCCGTACAGATTCCGTTCTTCGTCGGCAAGTCTGCTGCCGTGGAGCGCTTCCTGCGCAGATCTTCCACCTTATAATGCCTGAAATACCCGAAGTGTCTCCCGCTGCAGTTCTCACTGAAACTGATGATCCTGTCCCGGGGCCCGTCATATCCGAGCCCATATTGGGAAAGAGCTCCCGTTACCCCTTGGCCGTGGTCAGATAGAGCGTATAATCCATGCCATCTCCGGGGTATTCGTAAAGCTTGGTATAATCCTCGTTCATCCAGACCGTATAGTCGCCCCATCGTCCCTGTCTGGGAAGATACTCCCAGTCCGCAGGGATCCGAACCTTCTCGTCCCTGGTCACCCTCACGCCGTCGGGAAATTCCTCCCAGTGGACCGTTACCGTGCGCATGGGCCCGTCCCAGCTGTCAAGATACTCCAGTGCCGGGCCGGTCGAGTCGTACAGGAAACAGGTCACGGACGGCGGGAGCTCTTCGGAATAGAATACATGTACTTCCCTGAGTACCAGCGTTCCCCTGTCCACCGCCACACGCTCGCGCAGTCCGCCCGCGGCTGTGCACTCGGTCCAAATCAGGTCTCCCTCGATCTTCTCAAAGCGCATCTCGGTGATCCCGTTCAGATAGTCCGTAAGGTATCCGTCCCGTGCCTCCGGGTCCGTGTAGTCCGGGTCAAAGTCCTCGATGCTGGCCAAAAGCCGTCCGTTTTCACGTTTCTGCAGGGAGAAAAACGCTCCGTTATAACAGCCGAAGCTGTAATCATCCGCCAGCGTCAGGATCGTCAGCCCATCTCCGCGCGGGTATACCCATGTTACGCTTTCCGGGCTGAATTCCCGGTTAAAATGGCGGATCGCCGGATAGAGAGACAGCACACGGCTCAGGCGATTGGCCTCGATCAGTTCCCCCCAGGTAAAGGTGAGGTCCCCCACGATGTTCGGGCCGTCGGGGGGGACGATCTCCGTCAGCCTATAGGGAAATGCGCTGTCCTTATCCTCGTTCTTTTCAAAGGTCAGTGTGTAGGTATGGCTCTCGGTAAGCCCGTTTTCGTAGTGGACGGTCACGGTGCTCCGGACCTTCCAGTCATCCAGCGGCGTAAGGGAAACCTCCGCCGTCACACCCAGTATGGCGTCGATCTCCCGGCAGTGCCGGGGAAAAGCATAGTATCTTTCTCCATACGCCGCCGTGTGCCGTTCGACCGCTCCGTATTCGAGCCAGTCCTCGGGCGGGTCGATATTCACGCTTCCCACGGACCGCAGGAAATCTTCGATCCGGTCAGCGGGGATCAGATCATACCCGTTGATGCGATATATCCGGGCAGCGTACCATCCCGCCATCTCCCAGTACAGCATCATCGGGTCCGGATCGGTCAGCAATTCCGTTCCGCCCATCCACACGGCCATGGCCGCGGCGAATGCCTGCCCCTCCGCCGCGTCGGGAAATGCCTCCTCCCCTGCGTCGGGTTGACCGGCGGTATCCTCTTCCGCGGCTGCAGCAGGAAAGATGACCTCCTCGTCAGGCGGATCCATCCGGGCGGCGGAAGAATCCCCTCCGCCGAAACATCCGCTGTATGTTCCGAGCACCAGACAGCTGATCAGAAGGGCGCACAGCGTTTTTTTCATTTTGTCTCCCTCCGCAGAAAAAGTTGACAGGAGAACCGTCCCCCTGTCAATTGTCTTTTTTTATAAGGTCGCTCAGATATCGGCTGTAGAAGAAATCGTGGGTGAGCCTGTCGTACTCCGTCCAGAGGGGGAGCGTTTCGCACTCCGCGGCTCTCGGGCACGGCTCCGCGCCGTCCGCGAGGCAGGCGACGGAGGAGAGCGGCCCCTCCATAAGCTCGAGGATCTCCCCCACCGGATACTCCCCGGGCTTTCGGCGCAGTTTGTAGCCGCCGCCTTTGCCGCTGGCGCCGACAAGCAGCCCGCCGGCGACCATATCCTTCACAATGATCTCGAGATACTTTTTGGATATGTTCTGCCTGGCCGCGATATCCTTCAAAGGAATGTATGCGCCGGTGTCGTTCTCGGCGAGATCAATCATGACGCGGATTGCGTATCTGCCTTTCGTGGAGATCATGCGGGATCCCTCCCCGTTGTTTTTTCCTATTATACAGTAGGTAAATAGGCAAATCAAGACCCAAAGGGGTTTTGCGCGAAACTTTTACCTATTGACATAGTAGGCGAATAGGATTATAATGCGGACGAGAACAGAAAAGGAGGCTTCAGACATGATCTATGCCGATAATGCCGCCACAACAAAAATGAGCGACGCGGCCGTCCGTACCATGACGGCCCTTCTCGGAGAGGCCTGGGGCAACGCCTCGAGTCTTTACGTACACGGACAGAAGGCCAAGGAGGTCCTGGAAAAGGCGCGCGCGGACGTAGCCGCCGTGATCGGCGCCGAGCCGAGGGAGATCCTGTTCACCTCCGGCGGAAGCGAGGCGGACAACCAGGCGATCCGCTCCGCGGCGGAGCTCGGCCGTCAGAAGGGAAAAACGCATATCATCTCCACCGCGTTCGAGCACCATGCCGTGCTGCACACGCTCGAGCGGCTCAAAAAAGAGGGCTTTGAAATCACTCTTCTGGATGTGCATGAGAACGGCCTGATCGTTCCCGAGGAGGTTGAAGCGGCCATCCGGGACGACACCTGCCTTGTGACGGTCATGTTTGCCAACAACGAGATCGGCACGATCCAGCCCATCCGGGAGATCGGCGCGGTCTGCCGGGCAAAGGGCGTTCTCTTCCACACCGACGCCGTGCAGGCCGTCGGGCACCTGCCCATCGACGTAAAAGCGGACAACATCGATCTTCTCTCCGCCTCCGCCCACAAATTTCACGGGCCCAAGGGCGTGGGGTTCCTGTACGCTAAAAAGGGCGTGCGTCTCACGAATCTGATCGACGGCGGCGCGCAGGAGCGCGGCAAGCGGGCCGGTACCGAGAATGTCCCCGGGATCGCCGCCATGGCGGAGGCTTTGAAGGAGACCGCCGGGGCGATGGCCGTGAATGCCGCGCGGCAGAGCGCGATGCGCGACAGGCTGATCGAAGGGCTCAGCCGGATCCCCCACTCGGCTCTCAACGGGGATCCCGTCAAAAGGCTCCCGGGAAACGTGAACTTCTGCTTTGAGGGCATCGAGGGCGAATCCCTGCTGCTCCTGCTGGACGACAAGGGGATCTGCGCCTCCTCGGGGAGCGCGTGCACATCCGGTTCCCTGGATCCCAGCCACGTGCTGCTCGCCATCGGCAGAGTGCACGACGTGGCCCACGGTTCTCTCAGGCTGACCCTGGGTGAGGATATCACCGAGGAGCAGACGGACTATATCATCAAATCGGTGCGCGAGGTAGTGGAATACCTGCGCGGGTTCTCGCCCATCTGGCGGGACCTGACAGCCGGGAAAAAAGAATTCATTCTGTGAGGAGGCAGCGCAATGGCTTTATACAGTGAAAAGGTAATGGATCATTTCCGCAATCCGCGCAACGTGGGCGTCATCGAGGACGCCAACGCCATCGGCGAGGTCGGCAACGCCAAGTGCGGCGACATCATGAAGATGTACCTGAAGATCGAGAACGGCATCGTGGCGGATGTGAAGTTTGAGACCTTCGGCTGCGGCAGCGCCATCGCGTCCAGCTCCATGGCGACGGAGCTGATCATGGGGCAGCCCGTGAGCGAGGTGCGCAAGCTCACCAACAAGGCGGTGGCGGAGGCTCTGGACGGTTTGCCCGATTACAAGATGCCCTGCAGCGTGCTGGCCGAGGAAGCCATCAAGCTTGCGCTGGATGATTACGAAAAACGGACAGGTATCCACATCGACTGAACGATTTCGGGCGCGTCCTTTCCATAAAGGCCACGCCCGATACTTTTGTTCTTGCGTTTTTTCGGGTTTGCGTGTACTATCCCTATAGAACAATATCCTACGGAGGGATCGCAATGACAAGATACGCTTACAAAACTACCGGGACCTGCTCCCGCGAGATCACGTTCGGGATCGAGAACGGCAAGGTGCACGACGTCGTGTTCGACGGCGGATGCCCCGGCAATCTGCAGGCCATTCCCAAGCTGATCGAGGGCAAGGACGCCGCCGAGATCGCGGCTATCCTCAAGGGCAATCCGTGCGGAAAGCGCGGGACCTCCTGCGCCGACCAGCTCGCCATCGCGCTGGAGCAGGCGCTGGCCAAAGAGGCACAGACCGCCTGACAGGCAGAATACGTTTACGGAGCGGGACGCGTAACGCGTCCCGCTCCGCTTTTTTCCGCGGGGATGCGGTCAGTCCTTCAGTATACGCCACACCGTGCTGCGGCTGATGCCCAGACGCTCGGCCGTACGGGTCTGATTCATGCCCTCCTCGCGATACACCGCACGCACGATGTCCCGTTCGATCTCGCTGAGCGGCCTCGTGAGATCCAGTCCCGCGGTCCCCTCTCTCCCGGGGGCCGCGGGTCTTTTTTCCCCCGCAAGCTGTCTTCGCACATTCTCCTCCGATACATAGGCGGAATTTGATCCGGCCACAAGGCGCGAAATGAACTGGACCAGCTGGTCCACATTGTGCGGCCAGTGATGGTTCTGCACCGCCAGCATCGCGTCCCGGCTGAGCCCGATCAGCTGGGTGCCGTACTGCACATTGAACGTGTTAATGCACAGCCCCACCAGCGGCTGGATGTCCTTCACCCGTTCGGAAAGCGCCGCCGTATGCAGCCGGGCGCAGCGGAGCTCCTCCGTAAGGAAGAAATACAGATCGTCTCCTCCGGAAGCCGGGTCGTCGGAATCGTATGAAAACATAAGGCGGTTGGCTTTCGCGGCGCCGCTGCTGCGCAGATAGGTCAGCAGAACCTTTGCCCGGCCGCTGTCGAGCCGGTTGATGTTCCTGAAAAAGATCGTCAGTCCGGAGTCCAGCAGCGGAGAATACTCGCTGTCCATCAGGTAGTCCCAGCCCTTTTCGGTGAGCTCCGCGATGTCGATCCATACCAGAGAGCTGTGCCTGTATTGGCTGCGGGAGTAAATATAGTGGGCGATCCGGCCCTTCCCTGTTCCCCTTGGTCCCAGCAGCAGGACCGGAGTGTCCACGGAAGCGCAGCGCTCGCACAGACTGCGCAGCTCCTCTCCGTAGCTGCCGCTTCCTATGTAGAACTCCATAGGATAGCTTCCCGGCAGATCGGTTTCCGCCGTGAGGATCCGTATATGGTATTTGTCCATCGCCACTGCGTCGGTCTGCCGCGGGGTGACGGAAAAAGCGCAGTATTCCTCTTCCGTGGAAACGATCCGCCTCCCGAGGATCGAATAGAACACCTGCCCAACGCGTACGGAAAGCTTTACCGACTTCTGAACGATGACATGAGCTATCTCGCCGTGCAGACGCAGCGTCAGTTCCTCCGGGATCTCCTCGGAGCTGCGGTAAACCTCTTTCCCGTCCGAGGAAAAAATCAGCACACGGTTCAGGCCGGTGGCGAGCACATCCGAAAGCAGAGCGGCGCGCTGCGCCAGCGCATCAAAATGCCGAAACATCTCAACCGCGCTGTCGATAGCGTCCTCCACGCTCTCCAGTCCCGAAACGATCAGCAGTCCGTGCATATCGAATTCCCTGCAGGACTGAACGCTGATCGTATCCCCCACAATCAGCCCGATGCCCTTGTCGCGGAGTTCGGCGAGAACTGCGCCGCAGTCGGCCTCGCTGTGGATCGTGCGCACCTCACAGCGGTAATTCATGATTTCGCAAAGGGTGCGGGCGCGCTCTGTAATGGTCGGAAATCCCACAATGGCAAAGGGCTCCCCCATCTCCTGGGCCAGACGGATCGTGCGCAGGATATCATATACCGAAGGCGTTACGTCATAGACCGGGACGTCCACATTCTCGCGCAGCAGCTCTCCTGTCCCGCCGCGGGAGATGATCGCGTCAATATGCCCGTTCTCCCCCTGCCGTACAGATGCCAGCGCTTCCTGCAGGTTGCCCATGCGCACGGTCAGCTTCACATCGTCTCTCTGCGCGGCCAGGTTCGCCATCAGGTGGTACAGTCCCTCATAAGGTGCAATTCCCAGCAGTCTGATCCTTCGCACGGTCGCTCCCTCGTTTCGTGATGTCTTCGGCTCAAGCATACCACCAACAGTGACCCGATTCAACAAAAGTGTTCAAAATAACAACAGTCATCTCTATCGTCGTAACGGATCGTTTCCAGAGAAAACGGTTAGCCTGCCCTTGTCCGCCTTTTGCCGGGCTTCCGTGGGGGATTTGTAAATTATCACTAAAGAGAAGCGGGAAGAATCGGCGTATGTTTCATTTTTAAACGCTCATCTATTTAAGTTGTTCGAAATTTAAACAATCGCCGGGGTCCGGCTCCTTTTGTATCAAAAACAGAACCGATATAATGAACTTAACTCGGAAAAGTCTTTCTTATACATTTCCGGGATACACGGGAAAGGAGACGCGCGTATGCCGAAACTGCTGATCATCGCCGACGATCTGACCGGCGCGCTGGATACCGGCGTGAAATTCGCCGAGGCGGGTCTGAAAACCGCTGTCTCCACCCGCTGCGAGAGCTGTCTTGCCGATACCTCGTCCGATGTGGCAGTGCTGTGCGCCGATACGCGGCATCTGTCCGGCGAGGAAGCCTATCGGGCGATCCGCTCCATCGTGGAAACGAATCGGGATCGTTTCCCGCTTCTCATGAAAAAAACCGACTCCGGGCTGAGAGGAAACATCGGCGCCGAGCTTCAGGCATTTCTTGACGGCACAGGAGAGAGCACGCTCGCGTTTCTTCCCGCTCTGCCGGAAATGCGCCGCGTCACCCGCGGCGGCGTGCAGTATATCGACGGCGTGCCGGTAAGCAAAAGCGTTTTCGGAAGCGATCCCTTCGAGCCGGTGCTCGACGACGATATTTCCGTTCTTCTGAGCCGTCAGTGTTCCGTTCCGACCCGGGTGATCTCCCGGGAAAAGGCGGGATCCGCCCTCCGGGACAGCGACGGCCCTGTCATCCGGATCTACGATGCGGAGACCCCCGAGGATATGCGCCGGACCGTGTCACGGGTCCTCTCCGAAGGGCAGACCCATCTTCTGGCCGGCTGCGCCGGGCTTGCGCAGGCCTTGGCACGCGAGCTGTCCGATACGTCCTCCGTCTCGGATAAGCGGGATGAGCGCGGCCCTCTGCTGGTAGTCTGCGGCAGCGTCAACGGCGTATCCGCCCGTCAGCTCGATTATGCCGAAAGCCGGGGTTTCGGGCGTATCCATCTGCCGATGGAGTTTCTGCTCGGAGAGGGCGACGATCCGATCCTTGGAACCATTGCCGAGAAATGCGCCGCTCCCCTTCCTCTGATGCTGGACACCTTCACCACCGCGGAAGAGGCCTCGGCCAACATCTCCCCGGAGGAGCTGGAGGAACGCCGGCAGCGGATCTCGCAGAGGCTGGGCAGGCTGATCAAGGAGCTTATGAACTGCGGCGTTCACCGGCGGATCCTGATCATCGGCGGCGACACACTGCTGGCGCTGATGGACGAGCTGGACTGCGCATCGGTCACGCCCTTGTGTGAGCCGGACCGCGGCGTGGTGCTTTTTGAGCTCGAATACGCGGGAGAGACCCGCCGCATCATGTCCAAGTCCGGAGGATTCGGCTCTGAAGATCTGCTCACAAGACTGTAAATCGAATTAAAAACCATATCTGGAGGTTATGTCATCATGTCCCTGGAAAAGTACGTTATGAACATGCCCCGCTCCGTCTACAGCGGCGTCAACTCGCTGGAAAACCTGAAAACCGTCGTCAGCGGCGCCACAAAGGTTGCCGTTTTCACCGATCGCGGGCTCCTGGCCAGCGGACTGGTGGACCTTCCCATAGCGAAGATCAAAGAGGCCGGCAAGGAAGTCGTCGTTTTCTCCGATCTCCCCGCCGAGCCCACCTATATGCAGGCCCAGAAGCTGGTGGATGAGTTCCGCGTGAGCGGCGCCGACTTCATCGTGGCTGTCGGCGGAGGCAGCGCCATGGACACGGCCAAGCTTGCCAGCCTTCTCGTCACCGACAAATACACCATCAAGGACCTGCTGGACGATCCTCTTCTGGCCGTGAAGACCGTTCCGACCTGCCTGGTTCCCACCACTGCCGGCACCGGGTCCGAGGCCACCCAGAACGCCATCGTGGGCGTACCCGAGAAAGAGCTCAAGATCGGGATCGTAAACCCCAGCATGATCCCCGACTATGTGATCCTGGACGCGGAGATGATCCGCAATCTGCCCCGCAGCATCGGCGCCGCCACCGGCATTGACGCCATGGCCCATGCCATTGAGTGCTTCACCAGCAATAAGGCCAATCCCTTCAGCGATACCTTCGCCCTGGAGGCCTTTGACCTGATCATCAACAACATTGAGCGGGCCTGCGACGATCCCACCGCCATGGACGCCAAGAACAAAATGCAGATCGCCGCCTTCTACGGCGGAGCCGCCATCGCCTGCTCGGGCACCACGGCCGTTCACGCGCTGAGCTATCCCCTCGGCGGCAAGTACCACATCGCCCACGGCGTATCCAACGCGATCCTGCTCGTGCCGGTAATGGAGTTCAATGAGCCCGCCATCCGCGACCGTCTGGCCGTCGCTTATGACCGTGTGGTCCACGGTGAGAAGACCTGCACCACCGTTGAGGAGAAGAGCGCCTGGGTCGTCCGCCGCATGGGCGAGATCGTGAAGCATCTGGACATCCCCACCAGCCTGAAAGAGTTCAACGTCTCCCCCGACGATCTGGAATCCCTGGTGGAGGCCGGCATGCAGGTGACCCGGCTGCTCGTGAACAATATGCGCGAAGTCACCGCTGAGGATGCCCGCAATATCTACAAACAGATCCTCTGAGCGTCCGTTACCCGATCTCATAAGGAGGCAGTTAAATGAAAGAGCTGGCTATCAAAGGCATTATCGTCAATTCCGCAACCAGATCGAGCGTCAGATCGCCGGCGGCGTGCACGGCATTTTCCCCTTCGGCACCAACGGCGAGGGCTATATTCTGAGCCTGAAGGAGAAGGAAGAGCTGCTTGAGGCCGCCGTTGACCAGGTGAAAGGCCGCGTTCCCGTCTACGCGGGCTCCGGCTGCATCTCCACCCGCGACACCGTATATATGAGCAAGCGGGCAGAGGAGCTGGGCGCCGACGCGCTTTCGATCATCACTCCCAGCTTCGCGCTGGCCAGCCAGAAGGAGCTCTACGATCATTACGTCGAGGTGGCAAAGCACGTAAGCATCCCCATCATCCTCTACAACATTCCTCCGCGCACCGGGAACAAGATCCTGCCCGAGACCGTGGAACAGCTGGCCCGCGATGTGGACGTGATCGTCGGCGCCAAGGACTCCAGCGGCGATCTGGAGAACCTGATGGCCTATATCGAGCGCACCCGCGACGTGGGCAAAAACTTTGCGGTCCTGGCCGGCAACGACGGCAACATCCTCAAGTGCCTGAAGGCCGGCGGAAATGCCTGATGGCGGGCGGCGCCGGCGGCATCGCGGGACGCGCGAACATCTATCCCCACACGATGGCCAGCATCTACAACTGCTTCGCGGCGGGCGACCTTGAGGGCGCGCAGCACTGGCAGGACAGCGTGATGTCCCTGGGCGACGTGATCAAGCTCGGCAACCCGAACACGATCATCAAGAAGGCTGTGGCCCTGATGGGCTATCCCGTCGGCGACTGCCGCAGGCCCTTCAACTATCTGTGCGAAGAGGGCATTGAGGAACTCAAGGCCGTGCTCCGCGAAAACGAAGAAAAGGGACTTTGCTGATCGATCGAGCCCTTCATTTCCGTCTTTCACCGGGACACCCGGAAAAGAAATAGAAAACAGCAGATTATCAGAAAGGAAAGATGAAACATGAAAAAGACCCTGGCACTGATCCTGGCCATCGTGATGGTCATCGGTCTGGCAGCCTGCGGCGGTTCGTCTTCGGAGAGTTCCGCTCCCGCGGAGGCTGCTCCGGCTGCCGATGCCGCTCCCGCAGGCACCGAAGCGGCGGCTCCCGCCCCTGCGGCCGCGGAACCGGCCGACTTCTCCGGCACGACGCTGGTGTTCTCCTCCGATGCTGTCGGCTCCGCCTCCTACAACTACATTGTAGAGCTGGCCAAGCATCTCGAGCAGGACGGCGGCTTCGGCCTGATCGACGTTCAGCCCACCAACCCCGGCGGCATGGGCGCCCCCTATCTGTTCGCCGGCAGCGGCGTGGACCTGGCCTTCATCAACGGCGCTCCGGCCAAGTGGGCCATGGAGACCGGCACCCTGGGCAAAGAGCCCACCGGCGGCTATAAGGCCATTCTCGGCGGCCTGACCGCTTCCTGCTACATCAACTGCATCCGCAACGACTTCCTCCAGAAATACAACGTCTCCACCATCGAGGAGATCTTCGAGCAGAAGCTGCCTCTGCGCATCGGCTGCTCCCCCGTGGGCTCTATGGACGCGGAAGGCGCCTACAAGCTGCTTGAGTACTTCGGCGTGACCGAAGAGGAGCTCAAGAGCTGGGGCGGCGGGATCACCAACCAGGGCGGCGACGCCAACAAGGCGGCCATCCAGGACGGACAGATCGACTTCTACATCGACCACACCTCCTCCGCTTCCTCCACCATGAACGAGATCGCCAACACCTGCGACGTGACCTTCCTGCAGTGGGGCGACAAGCTGATCGACTGGTTTGTGACCGAGAAGGGCTTTGCCCGCGTGAGCGTGCCCGCTAACTCCTTCAAGGGCCAGACCGCAGAGCTGATTCTCCCCGGCAGCCCCGACGGCATCTTCTGCCGTGAGGATCTGGACGAGAACGTCGTCTATATGATCACCAAGACCCTCATCGAGAACCACGACGCCATTCTGCAGGTCTACCCGGCTCTGAGCTGCTGGACTGTGGAAGGCAGCGCGGATCCCGAGCTGGTCGGCGGCGTCGACTTCCATCCCGGCGCTCTCCGCTACTACAAGGAGGCCGGCCTGATCGCCTGATCCGGCTCCCGTCAGAAACTCCATTTAACAGAAGAGGAGGCAGATCCGGCAGGATCTGTCTCCTTTCCGGGAGGTTTTTATGAGTACTATTGATAAAAAAGATAAAGCGGCCGGGTCCAAGACCATGGACGAACGGGCTGCCGAGTTAGCCAAAGAAGAAGACGAGGATTCAAAGGTTGCCCGGCTTCTGAAGAAGATGCCCAAGTGGAGATACTGGGCTTTGGCGCTCCTTTCTGTCGCCATGACGGCGTTTCAGCTCTACATCAAGCTTGTGAAGCCCATGCAGCCATGGGCGCAGCTGCCGCTCCACCTTTGCTTTGCCCTGATGGTAGTCGTTTTGTTCAACCCCATGGCGGAAAAGTGCAAAAATCAGGAAAGCAAGTTTAAGAACCTGTGGTGGATCTACGACGGCATTATTATGGTCTGCATAGTGTTCATCGCCTACCACTTCCTCACTCAGGCCAATGCGCTGAATCTGCGCATCTATAACGTAGACAGGATGACCACCCAGGATATTATCGTATCCGTCATGCTCCTCGCCATCATGATGGAAGCCGTCCGCCGAGTGGTATCGCTGGCTCTGTTCTTTGTTCTGGCGTTTTTTATGGCATATTCCTGGTTCGGACAGTACATTCCCGGCCTTTTCCGGTTCGCGGGCATGTCCTTCCCCCAGTTCTGTGAAACTCTTCTCTATAGCCAAAACGGTATCTTCGGTTCTCCTCTGTCCGCCTCGCTGAATACGCTGTTCTATTTCATGATCTTCGGAGCCTTTTTTGCCAACTGCGGCGGCGGAGACGTTCTGATCAACATGGGTCTGAAGCTCAGTGACAAATCCGTGGGCGGCCCGGCCAAAGCGGCTGTACTCTCCTCCGGACTGATCGGCATGATTTCCGGCTCCGCTCAGGCAAACGTTTCCACTACCGGCGTATTCACCATTCCCCTGATGAAAAAGGCAGGTTACAAGCCGGAGGAGGCCGGCGCCATTGAGTCCGTGGCGTCTACCGGCGGTCAGATCATGCCCCCCATCATGGGCACCGGCGCCTTCATCATGGCGGAAATGATCGGTGTTCCCTATATCAAGATCGCGACCACTGCCATCATCCCGGCAATGGCCTACTACGGAGCCGTGTTCGTTCTGGTACATCTGCTGGCCAAAAAATACGGTATCGGCCAGGGCGAGAAATATGTGGGAGATCCCGTGCTGCCCCGGCTGTACCGACTTCTGCCCATCGTGCTGCTGGTGGTGTTTATCTGCATCGGTATGTCCATGCCCCGCGCGGCGCTGTACTGCACGCTGCTGGCCCTGGTGCTGAGCATGGTGCACAGTGATACCCGTCCGTCCCCGAAGAAGATCCTGAACACCCTGATCGAGGGCGTACGGCAGTCCGCCAACATAGCCATCCCCACCGGCGCCTGCGGCATCATGATCGGCATCGTGGTCCGTTCCGGCATTGCCGTCAAAATAGCCAAGCTCATCGGCCAGACCGGCGGTCAGAGTCTCCTTCTGGCCCTGGTAGTGGCAGCTATCGGCTGTCTGCTTCTGGGCATGGCGCTGCCCACGGTGGCGGCTTACCTGATCGCCAACACTCTGTTCTGCTCTTCTATCATGGGGCTGGGTGTCCAGACGCTGGTCGCCAACATGTTCATTTTCTACTTCGGCGTCATCGCTCAGATCACGCCTCCCGTGTGTCTGGCCTCCTTCACCGCTGCCGGCATTGCCAACGCCAGCGCATGGAAGACCGGGTGGAAAGCCTTCTCCTTTGCCATTGTGGCGTTCATCGCGCCTTTCCTGTTCGTATTCCGCCCGGCTATGCTGCTGCTGGGCACCCCCTGGGAAATCGCTCTGGCATGCGCCATGACCGCCTGCGCCACCTTCTTCCTGGCCTGCAGTGTAGCGGGCTACATGCAGAAGACGCTCTCCATGGTGGAACGGGCGCTGTTCTTTGTGGCTGCGATCATGTTCCTGGCTCCTGCGGTATGGTCTGACATTGCCGCTATTGTTCTGGGCTTTGCTCTTATCGCCTGGTGCGTCGTGTCCGGGCGCAAAACGAAGCAGACCCCGGTCACTCCCTGAGGCTGCCTTTTGCGGGCTGCAGGGTATCATCCTGCAGCCCGCCGATTTATAGAGGAGAAATAATGGAAAACATATTTCAGCTTGTGCATGTCGGCATCAATCAAAACAGCGAGGAAGAGGCGAAAAAGACAGCGGAATTACTGGCTGCCGCTTTCAATCTCAACGTCCGTGCCGGCAATAAATCCATCTTTGCCGGGGATTATTTCGAATGCATGCGCTCACCGTATCTGGGGACCATGGGGCACATTGCCATGGGCACCACGGATCTTGAAGCCGCTGTGGCGGAGCTGAAGGAAAAAGGGTTCTCCTTCAGGGAGGATACCGCCCAGTATGATGAGGAAGGAAAACTGAAAAACATCTACCTCGACGGGGAATTCGGAGGCTTTGCCATCCATATTCTTCGTCGCTGAGAGCTGCTTATACAAAAAGGGCCGCTCCGAGGCGGCTGTTTATCAAGGAGGATACGAAATGTTCAAACCGATCCTGGGTATCTCCATGGGCGATCCCTTCGGCAATGGGCCGGAGATCACCGTCAAGGCGCTGAGCGACAAGAGTGTGTACGAGCGCTGCCGCCCGCTGGTCGTGGGCGACAAAAGCAGCATGGAATACGCCGCGGCCGTGGCCAAAACAGTCTCCGGCATCGATGTTAAGA